>JANRLN010000602.1:0-17231 GCA_033762515.1 Planctomycetaceae bacterium | reverse complement strand
ACCGTGGCGCACCTGCAGCCCAAGGACGAACTCTCGGCCCAACTCGTCAGGCTGCTGACTCCCCCCGAGGTTGCCGCTAACGATGAGACCGCGCCTCCCGAGACGGCGCCGAACTGAGTGGGATGGGGCAGCAGCATCACTCATCCGTAGCTGAATTCAAGCGAATTCGGCTACGGTTTGACTGCGTGCGAATGCTCTATCGGTTGGGACGTCGCAAGCGCTGCCTGTCGATGGATGGCAGCCGATCCGCGCGTCTTCAAAGTCAGCCGCCGAGTCTTCGATCAGACACCGATGGAATAACGTTCAAGGCGATTGGCAAGAACGGCCGGAAGACGCCCCGGAACTCCTCTTCCAGTTCGCGTTCCCTCCGTGGCTGCGGAACCTGACTGAGAAGCTCGACCGGCCGCGCACAAATGCCGCAGGATCTGTACAGCGGACGCTGCGGCTCAATCCGCAGTCCATTTCTGGTGCACAGCCGGCTCGCCCACCCGATTCCAAAGTGGAAGCTGGGATCAGCGTGTCGCTCGACTCACGACCCACTTGACGGGAATTTGCCATTGCGTGCGGGTGGGCCCAATCTGCCGACCATCGCTCCGTCGCCAAAACAAAAAACCGCAGTCCGAACATGAATTGTTCGGACCGCGGGTCGGAGATTTTCTCGCAGCCGTTTGCGAAAGCTAGCGAGCAGCCGTCTTCGCCTGACGCAGTGCCTGCAGATAGTCGAACGCGATGCTCAGCACTTCCTTGTTGTACGGCGTGTCTGGGAAGACGGGAGCGTTCTCGGGCTTGTTTTCCGCCTCTTCTTCCTGCTTGGCCACTTCGTCGGCCGCTTTATCGGCTTCCCGTTCGGCGCGAAGCTTCTGTTCGTTCAGCGAGACCGTCTTGCGGTTTTTCCGTTCGAGGTATTTGGCGATGTCGGCCTGAATCTCCTGGAATTTGGGATCCTTGCTGATCCGCTGTCGGCTGGCGTCTCGAAGGCTCGTCAAGATCCCTGGTGAGACCATGTCGTAAATCACGTGCCGGGCCGGTTCGATGCGATCGAATGCGAGGGCGTTTTCGAGGAACGACTCCCCAAGGTCCATGTGGTCCAGCAGCGATGGGAGCACCACGTCCGACTGCACCCCCTGATTCTGGGTGCTGTCGCCATTGACGCGATAGAACTGATTGATGGTCAACTTGAGCGCGCCGCGGTTTTGGCGATTCGTCAGCACGCTGAACATCTGGTTGCTTACCTGCATCACATTCTGCACCGTTCCCTTACCGTGCGTGGTGGTGTCGCCGATGACGATCCCACGGTGATAGTCCTTGATGGCGGCGGCGAAAATTTCCGAGGCGGATGCCGAGAGTCGGTTGCACAGCACCACCAGTGGACCGTCGTAAATCAGCCCTGATTCGGTGTCGTCGTGGCTCTTGACGCGGCCGTTTTGTTCCTTGACCTGCACGACGGGGCCCTGGTCGATGAACAACCCGGAGACCTCGATCGCCTCGCTGAGAGCGCCGCCGCCGTTCATCCGCAGGTCGACGACGACCACATCGACGCCCCCCTTCGCACGGAAATCGGATAAGACCTTCGCCACGTCGCGAGCGGTGCTCTTGAAGTTGTCCAGCCCTTCCTGGGCGCCGCCGAAATCGCGGTAGAACGAGGGGATGTTGATCACGCCGATCTTGGCGGAGATGCCCGGCACCCATTTGGCGCTGTCGATAATCTCCCCTTTAACCTCTGAGGCCTTCAGCTCGATGGTCTGACGGACCAGGGCGATTTCGGTTGTCTCATTCGCCGTGTTCAGCACCCGCAGATTCACCGTCGTTCCACCGGGACCGCGGATGAGTCGGACGACCTTCGAGAGTTTCATCTCAATGATGTCGACCCAGTCGCCGTCCTCCTGGCGGACCGCGGTGATCTTGTCTCCGACCTTCAGACGGCCGTCCTTCTCGGCAGCACCCCCCGCGACCACTTGAGCCACGGTTGTGAAACCGTCTTCGCTGCGCAGTGCGGCGCCAATTCCTTCGAGACTCAACCTCATCTGGATGTTGAAATCGTCGAGCGTGTTTGGAGACATGTAGCTCGAGTGCGGGTCGAAGCAATGAGCCATGGTGGAGAGGTACATCTCCAGGATTTCGACATCTTCGGTGTCGTGAGCCGTGCGTTTCAGCGTGTCATAGCGCTTGTGCAGTCGCTTGACGGCTTCCGCGGATTCCACCTTTTCCAGGTTCAACGTCAGCAGATCGAACTTGATCCGGCGGCGCCAGCGGTCGTCCAGCTCGGTCGCGGTGGTCGCCCAGGCGATATTGTCGCCGTCGACGTTCAGGCTTTCATCAATGGTGAAATCGTGGGGTGCGTTGATCAGCTTGTGGGCGACGATCAGCCGTTCGTCGAGTCGTTGCAGGTAGCGGGTGAAAACCAGTCTCGCGAAATCGACGTTCCCCCGCAGGATCAGATCGTCGAGCTGATCGCGAAACTTGTTGAACTCGTCAATGTCGGTTTGCAGGAAGTACTGCTTCTGCGGGTCGAGTTCCTTCAGGAACCGGGCCACGAGCTTCTGAGAGATTTTATCGTCGATTTGCTTCTGGCTGATGTGGTACTTGCTGATCATCTCGGCCACGAGTTTGGCCGTCGTCTGGTCGGTCGTCGCCCCCGGATTCGCCAATTGCTGCGCCCCGATCGTCGAGGCCACCAGCAGAACGATCACGCCAGTCAGCACGCTGGCGGCACGAGACGGAGGGCTCAATCGCATGAAAAGTCATCCGTGAAAAGAAGAGTTGCGACGACCGGGAGTACTTCCGCGTCCCACCCAGAGCCCGCGCAGGACGTAACTCTGGGATCGTATCGGAAGCGTCCAAACGTGGCAATACGCGGTTAACTTACGTTGCCGCAACCGGTTGCCGTTGGAACAATCACGCCGACCCCGAACAGAATCGCCGGTCGCGTCTCCGGTGCGAGCGAGTGCTTCGGACTACGGCTGAGCCGCAACTTCCGGATGGGGTTGACCGTTCTTTGCGGCAGGGGCGTCTTCGCCCATTTTCACCAGCGTTTCGGGGAATTCGATCCCCGCGACATCCCGCAACACTTGCATCATGGGCGGGAGCGAACGGCTCATGTTCTGCAGGAAGTTCGCTGTGCTGCTGGCGCCGTTCTGACCGCCGTTTTCCCAAACGACGATTTTGTCGAACTTGATGTTGGAAATGGCTTTGGCGGAAGCTTCGGTCAGATTGTCCATGTGCTCCAGCATCAGCAGCTGGAACGCTTGCTGAGCGCCGCCGCAGGCTTCGATGATCTGCTTCAGGCCTTCCCCCTTTTTGGCGAGGATCTCGTACTGACCCCGCGCCTCGGCCTCGAACTTGGCGAAAATCGCGGCGGCTTCCCCCTCGGCTTCGATCCGCCGGCGTTCGGCATGGGCTTCGGCGTCGACGATGACTCGTGCTTTTTCCGCCTTGGCGACGGCTTCCAACTGGGCGCGTTTTTCGGCTTCAACGCGTTCGGCTTCTGCCAGGGCGGCCCGCGCCAGGGCTCGATTCTGGGCTTCCATCACCGCCGCCTCGGCCTCGCGTTTGCGAGTTTCCCCCAACTGATAGGCTTCGGCGTTCTTGACCGCCAATTCGGCTCTGGAAGCGGCGACCAGGGCTTGTGATCGGTTCTCCCCCTCGATGGCCGCGGCGTCGGCTTCGGCGGTGCGGATGCGCATTTCCCGCTCGGCCGCCTTGACCTGGACTTCCTGTTCAAACTTGGCCGTCTGGGCTGCCACCCCTTTCTCACGGTCGAGTTCGGCGACGCGGATGGCTTGGTCGCGGGCCGCGGACTGAATTCCAATCTGCCGTTCCCGCTCCAGGTCGGCGAGCTGGATGGCTTGATCGCGTTCGGCCGTGCGGATGCCAATCTCCCGGTCGCGCGTGGCATTGGTGACTTGAATTGCCTTGTCGCGCTCGGCGACGGCGACCCGGGATTCGCCGATCTTCACTTCCTCCGCAACGTCGGCCCGCGCCTGTTGGATGGCCTGCGAGGCGGCCTTCTGCCCGATGGCGTCGATGTAGCCCGATTCGTCGGTGAGATCGGTGATGTTCACATTGATCAGCGTCAGGCCGATCTTCTTGAGTTCCGGTTCCAGCGAGTTTTGCACATGGGTGAGAAACGTATCGCGATCGCGGTTGATGTCCTCAATCCGCATCGACGCGATCACCTGCCGCAACTGGCCGAAGATGATCTCCTGCGCCTGCATTTCGATCTGCTCTTGCTTCAAGCCCAGCAGACGGATCGAGGCATTGTGCATCAACTCCTGCGTGGTCCCGATGGCGACGGTAAAGACGCTGGGAACGTTGACGCGGATGTTCTCGGCCGACAGTGCTCCGCGCAGCGGGATCTCGATCTGAATTGGTTCCAGGCTGAGGTACTCATAGTCTTGAATCAGGGGAATGACGAACCGCGCACCGCCGTGCAGACACTTCACGGCGCCGTCGCCGCCGGTCTTGCCGTAGATCACCAGCACGCGATTGGAGGGACACCGTTTGTAGCGCCGCGCCAGCAGCAGCACGAAGCCGAACAGAAACAGGGCAGTCAGTCCGCCCAGAATCGCGAGAAAACCTCCGGGACCACTCAGGGGGCCGGCCTGCGCGAGTAAAAGTCCGCTGGTCATGGATGTCGCCTTTCTGACGGCGAAGTTTGGGGGTCAGTCAATCTCGGTGAGCCGAGTCACCATGTCTCACCGACGGTGGCTTCGCAGCAGAGAAGCCCATGCCGTCAGCCGCATCACGAAGAGGATGCGGCCAGCGCGCGTGCAGACGTCGTCTTGACCTGAACTGCCGATCGGACTCGCTCGACCACCACGACATCCGATGCGCTGAATTCGGTGATCCGCACGATCGCGCCGCTGGGAATCTCGGACTCCGATGTCTCGGCGAGTAACTCCACGGTCTGCTGCTTCAACACCACCTGGATCTTTCCGTGACCATTCCGCTCTCCGGGAATGCGCAGGTAGACCGTCGCGTCGAGACCGACCGCGTCCTCCAGACGCACGGTCCCATCCGAACGCAATTTGTGGAACAACTGCATGAGGTGGTGCACGCCGAACAATGCGGCGCCTCCGCTCGCGAGTGCGACTGCAAGCGTCTGCGACGCCGGCCAGCGGGCCGCATCGGCGGCCAGACCCGACAGACCGAAGAAGGCGAGTGCGGCGACGACGGTGCGCAACGTCAGCACGCTGAACAACGCCGACGACGCATGGTGATCGTCTCCGTCTGAGCTGGCGTCGTGATCCCCCGCGTCGTCCAATTCGCCATGATCGCCGACGAGGTCATGGTCCCCGGAAAGGCCTAACAGCGTCATCAGGAACTGGCAGACGAGAACCGTCCCCCCAATCACGGCGCAGAGCGAAAACACGGTCACCATCGGTGGCCCTTCCACAGGGGAACAACTCCGGGAGTCCTCGGAACGAGGCATTCAGATCGGTTGCTGCCAGCATAACGGTGCTGCGGCCCAGCGGTTCACGAGAAAACGGCTGGTGAGACCGTTTTGAGCGGAGAAATCTCCGCTGCTGCCTGCCACCGGCTCTCAATCGATCTTGGGTCTCAACCCGCCGGAGGCGACACAAAGTCCGTTCGGGAATCTCGTTACTTCCGGACTGCTGCGCCTCGGTGAGCCGTGTGATCGTTCGGGATTGGGGGAAACCCCCTCGGCTCCTCGGGCATTGCACGCGCCAGGCGCCCAGGAGAATCGTCGACTAGGTCAGACGCAACAACCGCTGTTCGACGGCCGCACGAGGAAATCGAGCCGGCAGCAAGCGGCTCGCGTTCTCCGCTGCCGCGGCGATGCCGAACGCGAGCACGTCGTTCCATGGACGTCCTTCGAGCGCCGCCACAGCCAGACCCGCCGCCAGGCAATCCCCACAGCCGATCGGGTTGACCGTCCGAACCGTCAGCGTCGGGATCACCTGCACGCCGCCAGGATCGGCGGCATAGAGCGCTCCCACTCCGTCGCTGACGATCACATGCCGGGCACCGGCCGCTTGAAGTTCCCGAATGCCGGCGATGAGGGCGTCCGGGGTGTCCAGGGGGCGTCCCAATGTCTGCGCCAGTTCCTCGCGGTTCGGCTTGATCAGCCACGGCCGACAGGGCAGAGCGGCCTGCAGTTCCGGCCCGCGCGCATCGAGCAAGACGCGGGCGGAAGTCTGGGACATTAATCGCGCATAGAAATCTCGCGGTGTCTGGTGAGGCAACGACCCGCTCAGGACCACGATCTCCGCCTGTTGTGCGGCCGCGGCAAAGGCTTCCGCGAATTGGTCCAGTTCGACACTCGAAAGAGGGGCCGAGTTCTCGACCAGCTCGGTCGTCCGCCCCGTCGCGCGGTCGAGAATTGTAGTGCAGACGCGCGTTGGAGAGGCGGTGTCGAGCCACGTTGCGGGGATCTGAAGTTGTGCGAAGTCCGCCTGAATCAGATGACCAGTCGAGCCTCCGACCGGACAGAGCGTTAGCGACGGCAGGCCCAGATGGTGCACGGCACTTCCGACGTTCAGCACCTTGCCCGATGCGCAGCCGACCGCCTCTTCCGCCCGATTCACTTCGCCGAGACGAAGGGTCGAGAACGAGAGAATTTGTTGCCACGCAGGGGTCAATCCGGCCGCGAGGATCACCACAATGACTCCAGCAACTCGCGCAATTCGTCCGGAGAAACGTCTCGGGGATTTCCGCTGAGGCTGTTCCCCTGCGACCCGGTGACAAGATCGGGGATTTGTTCCTGCCGAACTCCGAGATCGCGCAGTCGCGTCGGGATGTCGACCGCGCGACACAGCTTCTCGATATGCTCGATCAAGATCATCGCGGCGGTTTCTTCCGTCGCCGCCGCGGATCGCAACACCACGCGAGCCAACTCCGCGAGCGCGCTCCGCCGACAGACCTGATTGAAACGCAGTGCGGGAACGAGCATCACGGCGCAAGCGAGCCCGTGCGGCACGCGGGCATGCACTCCCAACGCCGCGGCCACTCCGTGCGCCAGACCAAGGCCGGAATTTGCCAGCGCGATCCCGGAGAGGAGCGCCGCATGGCTCATCGCTTCACGGGCGGCCCGATTCGCGCCGTCGCTACAGGCCGTAACGATGGCTGGCAGCGCCAATTCCAGTCCCTGCACGCACAAGGCCTGCGGAATCGGTGCGGCGCGTTTGGAGATGTAGCTCTCCAACAATTGTGTGATCGCGTCCATGCCCGTGTACGCCGTGGTCGTGCGCGGCACGCTGACGGTCAATTCCGGATCAACGAGGACGATCCGGGGGACCATGCGATCCGAGCGCAGGCTCTTTTTGAAGAGTGGATCGTAACATGAGATGACCGCGTTTTTCGTGGCTTCCGAGCCGGTTCCCGCCGTGGTCGGCAGTGCCAGCATCGGCAGTGGTGCGGCGGTGAGCTGATAGCCCTTGCCCACCCCTTCAAGGTAGTCGACGACAGAGCAGGGGGGCTCGGAAGTGGGTGCATTTGTTGCCATCGCCGCGGCGGCCTTCGCAAGATCGAGGGTCGAACCTCCGCCGACAGCGACCACGCAATCCCCGGAACGGATGTGATGGGCACGCATGGCCGCCGTCAGTCGATCGACGTCCGCGACTTCCGGTTCGTGATCCGGAGCCGTCTCCGCCACAACGGCCAAACCGACTTCCGTGAGCGACGCCGCGATCTGGCCGATCACACCGTGCGCAGTCAAAGTGCGCGATCCGCTGATCAGAAACGCACGCGATCCCAGCGTCGCCGCCAGCCGTCCGACTTCCACGCGGCGACCCCAGCCGAACACGATTTGCGGCGGCGTGAGCAACGAATAGGGACTGAGCAGCACCCGCCGGGTTTCCTGCAACAAGATCTCATAAGGCGGTGTCCGGGAACTGGTGTTTCCCGTCTCGGCCGACATCTTGGGGGATGTCTCTGGCGATAGCAACCAACTGCCAGGGACCGATCCTGCCGTTGGTTGCGCAGGCAATTGGCGCGGAACCCGCGTCCGAGTCCTTGGAGAGACTCACGAGAGATGACAATCCGCCCAACCATCCGAAAGTGATTGCGGCGATCCGCCGTTGGTCGCCCGTCGGCGGCACACCACCAGACGACAGTCGCCTGCGGCCGCCGATTTCATCCTGGAAGGTTGCCGGCCCGTTAGGGCGTTGAGACGCGCGTCAACCAGCGGCACTTGGCCGGGTTTCCTCTGGAATTTCGGAGGGCTTTGCCTCGCGAATCGGACTCTTCAGCGAGCGTCAGGTTCGCGATCACGCCTTCAGCGATGGCCGAAGTTTCACGACTTCAGCGAGGGGAGCGGGAAACTCACTCACAAGCTCTACGCTGCAGGGCGAATCACACGGAGTTCGTTTGAGATTCTCGCATCGACCCCGAGGCTGCGGAACGCTTCCTGCGCTAACTGCTTATGGTGATAGCTCGCGACTGTTCCCCGGAGCACAATCGTTCCCTGGGAGTCTTGTAAAGCTTCCACGCCGCGACTCCACCACTGGCGATAACGAGCCAGAACGGGGGCGAGCAGGTCGTCGGAAGTGTGGGGAGCATCGAGAAAAAATTGAACGGCCATGACGCTCAGTCCGAAGGGTGGACGGGTCGGTAAGGCTGCGCCGGACCGCACGTCCCTGCTGCTAGCATCGGCCGCCGCTGAAACCTAGGTCGAAACCGGGCCGCCCGTCGGAAAAAATGAGGCGACTCGGTGCTCAATCGCGCAGACAGGCAGATTTTGCCGGCGACGCCGAGAGGCCAGGCGCCTGTCGGCAATTCCTGCCGCGGTCTTGACCCAATTTGAAGATTGTCCTACAACCCGCCCGCTCGCTGACGACCGGGGGCCTGAGTGCGGTGTCAGTAGCGAGTCCATCTCCAACATCCTGTCCCATTGCGTTCGGCGTACACTCCACGTCTTCACGTAGGAAGAGGCCCATGCTTCGTCTTCTCAAAGCTGCGGCGTCGACTGGCGCTGCTGTCGTCGCCATCGCCGGCGGTACTGTCTCAGCCCAATGGTTCGGCGGAGGCGGCGACTGCAACTGCGGTGCGCCAGTTGCGACCGCCATGGTCGCTGCCTCTTACGCCGCCCCCACCATGACCGCCTGCAACGTGTGTGCACCCGTCGTGCAAACCGTCTGCGCCCCTGCAGTTCAGCCGGTGATGCAGACGGTTTACCGTCAAGTGCCGGTTACTGAATACCAGCCGGTTAAGCAGATCGCCCGGCGGCAGGTGATGGAGACGAAGTACGTCGACCAGGCCGTAACGGCGTACCGCCCGATTACGGAAACCAAAGTCGCGGAAGTTCCCACGGTGAGCTATCAGAACGTCACCGAATGTCAGACGCAGTACCGCAACGCCGGCTACTGGCGGACCCGGTGCGAGCCCAACTGCAAGATGTCTCCCTGCCAGTACGATCAGCGACCGGGCCTGGTCGGCTGGTTCAACCGCACCTCGTACGAAATGGCATCGGCCTTTCAGCCGAACTACCGCACCACTCGCGAGTATGTGCCGCAGACCATCGCCCAGACGGTGCCTGTGACGCGACAGGTCGCGATTCCCGGAACCCGCCAGGTGAGCTACAACGTCACCCGGATGGAGCCTTACCAGACGACGCAGAAGGTCGCCGTCAGCGTGCCGCGCTGGGAGGACACGGAAGTCACGGTCATGAAGCCGATCACCGTCGTCAAGACGATGGCCGTCGGCACGCAAGTCACCTACGTCCCCATCGGGTCCGACGCCGCCCGGACCGCCATCGCCCCGATTCCGGAGCCGACTCGGCGGGCCGACGCCCTGAAGAACGCCGATCCCAACAGCCCGGCCAATCTCCGGGGCGCGGTGGACGAATTCCAGCCCCGTCGCCGAACGGAATTGGTCCCCACGTCGTACCCTCCGATGGACGCCAATGTGAGCCTCCGTCCAGCCGCGGTCGCTGAACTTTCTGATTCCCCCGTCTTTAGCGAAGACTTTGTGGAACTCGGCCGCCCGGCTCCGCTGCCGTTCCCGGCTCGTCAGTCGGTTACCGCCGCCAAGCCGGTGTTGCCGCGCACGTTCACGGCTCCCGGAGCCGCTCGGGCCTCGCAATGGGTCGCCCGCTCGTCGAAGTCGCCCTCGCCGGAGTCCGCGCCCTCGGCACTTTCTGTTGCCGACACGGTCCGGCCCTAACCACGCTCGTTCGAGCGTTCCTGTCTGAGTGAGTTTTCGCGCCCACGGCGCCAGCGCTTCCTCGCGGCCCCGGTTTCACACCGGGGCCCTTTGCATTGATGGCGACTGTGCCTCCTCGCGATTCGGCGAACTCAATGACCGGAGTTTGCGAGCCGGCAGTGTCGACGCCGAGAAGCGCAGACTCCGGTCAATGACGTTCCCGGCTCGCCGTGGGGAGGGCGCGTCGTTGCACCACGCTCGATTCGCGTTGACCTGTCCGAGATTTCCAGCGAGACTGCCTCCGCGTCCCAAGGCTTATGGCTGAGAGCCAAGTGCCAAGAGCCAAGCGTCAAAGAAAACGCCCGCAGTGATTCTCTCTGGCCCTCAGCACTTAGCTCTCGGCCCTTGGCACTCATCGCAGAGGAACGGAGTCTTCACCCATGCGGGTTTCGTTGCGGCGACATGCTGAGTTCTTTCTTTTCCGGCTGATCGTCTGCCTCATCGAATGCCTGCCGTTGCGAACTTCAGTGCGGATGGCCGAATCGTTCGCATGGTTCCTGCACTACGTCCTGCCGCGGAAACTGACGCGCTACCACGTCAGTCGCGAGAACCTGCGCCGGGCCTTTGGTGAGAGCCCGTCGGAAGCCTGGATAGACCGTACGGTCTATCGTATGTGGGTCCACCTGTTCCGCATGGTCATCGAACTTGTACAGGCCCCCCGCAAACTGCACCGTCAGACGTATCACCAAATCTGTCAGTTCGTCGACCTGTCGTTCACCAATGAATGCATTCTGTCCGGTCGGCGGGTTCTGTTGCTCGGGGGCCACTTCGGCAACTGGGAGGTAGCGAACGGGCTGTTCGGCGTTTGGGGGTTCCCGATGGGGGTCGTCGCCCGGCAAATGGACAACCCGCTCCTCGACGATTGGTTCCGCCGTTATCGCGAAGGCTACGGCCATCGGTTGCTGCAGAAGAAAGGAGACTTTGACGACCTGCTGGAATTGCTCAAATCCGGCGGGAATGTCGCCTTGCTGGGAGATCAGGACGCCGGGTCGCGCGGATTGTTCGTCGATTTCTTCGGACATCCGGCCTCCACGTTCAAATCGATCGCGCTCCTGGCGCTGGAATACGACGCCCTAATCATGGTGGGCGCTGCAATTCGTCAGCCCGATGACTTTACGAACAACCTCTGGGCCAGGTTCGAGGTCGATGCCGAGGACGTGATCGATCCCCGCGACGTGACTTCGGCCAATCCGGTGGGCGAGATCACCCAGCGGTTCACATCCGCCTTGGAGCAGTTGATTCGCCGCGCCCCCGAACAGTACTTCTGGGTCCATCGCCGATGGAAAAGCGAGCCTCGCTCGCGAAAATCAGCGACGGCACAGCGGCTTGCCGGGTGAGGTGATTGATGGGATCGAATTCCCGTAGAATGGGCACTCCTGCCCGACCGCCTTTGGCATAGAGAAACGGACGGACAGGAGTGCCTATCCTACGGCAGCCACTCTTGTTGCAAGAGGTTCACCCGTGTCGCAGCCCGAGCGTGTCTGCAGCCTGGACGAACTCCCCGTCGGCAAAGGACGAGAATTCGTCGTTGGCGGACGCGTCGTCGCGCTCTTTCGCACCGACGACGGCGTGTACGCGGTCGACGGCATCTGCCCGCACGCCGGCGGCCCCCTGGCGCAAGGAATGGTCCGCAATCACGTGGTCACCTGTCCCTGGCACGGCTGGCAGTACGACGTCCGCACCGGCTGCCACACAATTAACGCCCGGATTTGCGTGCAGTCGTTCCGCATCAATGTTGTGGAAAACGATGTTTTCATCGAGATCAATGAATGAACATGGCTTAGCTGCGCGACGTGAGTCAGCGAGCTACGCGGCGTCCAGCCCGGAACTCAGCAACATGCGAATTCTGGTGCGATCATTTTGCAGTGTGGCCTGAACCAAAGCGATCCGTCGAGCAATGTTGTCGGCGAATTCCGCCAACAACAACGGATCGGCGCTCTCGGCAGCAAGACTTCGAATCACTTGCTCCGACGTCGTCAGGCCCGCCATTAACTCTGGAGCCCGAGTTGTCGCGGATTTTCCAAAATCGCCGAATGCAAAAAAGAAGATCTCAACGGCGGCTCGGCAGGCCAGGCACGCTTCTTCCGCTGTACTCTGCGATGGTTCAGACGCCAGCACTGCCGCGGCCTCAAGGAACTTCGTAATTGCCAGATCAAGTTCCGTGGCGATAGGGTTCACTTGGTTTGGACTTTCCTTACGGACACCCGCAAAACTCAGTGGCAGGTCTCTTTTTAGGTTCGACATTTCAATTTCTCTTTCTTGAGAAGTCAACCGGGGATTCCGCAGCGGCGTTCAATACATCAGGCCATCTGACTCAACGTGCCTTTCGCTGCGCGGATTTCCGCCAAACCGTGCTGGATCAATTTGGAGGCCCGTTCGAGAGCCGCTTGTACGTCCTTTGCCGGAGCTTGGCTCGGAACCTGCAGCACTGTCGCGGCTTCTTCGGTGAGATTGATCACCGACTCCTTGGCCGTTTCGAACAGACGAATGCAATCGGTTCGACCCGTGTTTTCTGTCGATCGCAAAAACTCGCGGTCTGCCTGAAGGTGGGCTTTGCAAGTCTTGGCGAACTGCAGAATGATCCGTTGATGACTGCAGGCAGCGCTCGCTTTGCGAGGTGTCTTCTCGCCGAGGATCTCCGTGCGAATGAGCCCCAAATCCAACTCGCACTTCTCCAGAATATTCAGGGTCAACTTCATGACGGAATACCCTTCCAATGACCGAAGTTGATGGAACATTCTCTGTTGATCATTGACCATCTGTTCGAGTTCGCGGACCCGCGATTGGTCCATTGTGTGCAGCCGTTTGGTTTCGGCAAGTTGTGCCGATAGCTCGGAAAGCTTTCGCCATTCCCACAAAGCGAATGCCGCGCCGAAAATCGCCGTTGGGAGAATCATACCGCCACTTAAGACCAGAGCAGTCTCAGCGCCCGTTGAAAGCCCGGCACCAAAAACCTTGCTGACCAGCCAGTGACTCCCAGAAACCGTCGCGGCAAATATGCCGATCACCGAGGCCAATAAAGCAAACGTCCGGCCCATTTCCCGGTTCATGAAAATATCCTAACCTGCCGCTGCAATTGGCAATCTGCGGGAATTTGCGGCGATATCACCACGAAAACAGGGATTCGTCAAGCCTCGCCTGAACGATTAACACCCATCTCTGAAAAGGGAATTGCCGATAAACTGCCCGGTCTTGATGCAATTTGAGCCCCATACTCTTTTCCACCCCCGCACAATCGTCGGGAGCGGTTTTCTCGTTATGACCGCTCCAGTTTACGGACGATAACTCTTCCGGGGCCTGCGCGCCGAGTGGGGTGCTGCGTCGACCGTTCGCGAACGCGCGATTCGGCCGATCACCGCGCTGCTCGGCAGACTGGAGACACCGTTGCCGGCGCATGCTTTCAGCGGCGGCAATGTGCGGAAGGGGGATGCGATGCTGCGTCGTACATGGCTGACCGGAGCGTGGGCCTGTCTGGCCGCTCAAGGATTGACCGCGGGCCTCAGTGCCGGGGAACCCTATCCCAAATCGGAGGAGTGGTGGGCGCAGCGCGCTCAGGATCCCCCAGGCGCCCGGCAGGTCGAAAAGGATGGAAAACTGTGGCCCCCTTACCCCCGTCCGGTCGGGGAGAAGCAACACTGGGTCCACAAGTATCACCACGCCCACTACTGGCCCCACCCGTACAACTGCGACGATCAGTCGTTCGTGCGGAACATTCTGGATCAACAGTCCGCAGGGGGGTGGGTGACCGCCACCACGCTGCACCACTACCACTTTGAGTCCGACACCCAGGAACTCAATTCGGTCGGGCGCGAGCATCTGCATTGGATCGTCACTGCGACCCCCCTCCAGTACCGCACGGTCTACATCGCGCAGACGGTCGCGTCGACGACAGACGCCCTGCGGCAGGCCAACGTCGAAAAGTCCATTCGCGAGTTCCAACCCGACGGCGGCGTGCCGATTCTGTTCCGCTACGATCGGACGCTTGGTCGTCCCGCCCAGGAAATCGATCAACTCCGCCGTATGGAATTGCAGTCCATTCCTCGTCCGCGGCTGTTCATTATCGGCCCATCGGGCTCCAGCGGGGGCGGGAGTTCCGGCAGCAGCGCCTCCGGTAGCTCCGGGGGATCGCAAGCCGGGGGTTCCGGTTCCACGACGCGCTGATCGGGATGCGATCGCCAGCTGTTCGCGAACTTGAAGGTGGAAATCGTCAGGTGTCACAGGGAACTCGCAGCATCGTCGATGAACTGCGCGACGCCGGCCGCACACTGGTCGCCGATTCGCCGCGCGCCGCGAGCGGGCCGACGTCGGCGCCTGTGGACGCAACGCCGGGGACCGGCGAACGCAACGCCCAAGCGGGGCCGCGCAGCCCGCGGGGGGCACGCCCCGAGGCACTCACTCCGCTGGTGCCGCGGAGTCCGACGACGCTCCAGGAAGCCGGACTGTCGCTGGGCTTCGTATCCGACATGGTGCTCAAGTTGCTTTACGCACACGGGAGCCTGGTCGGGCAGGACATCGCCCATCAGATCCGTTTGCCCTTCGCGATCATCGACGAAGGCCTGCGATTTCTCAAAGACCAGCGGTGCGTCGAAGTCTCCGGGGGCGAGGTCGTCGGGCGCGTCTCGTATCGCTTTGCGCTCACCGAACTCGGCCGACTCCGCGCTCGGGAGACGTTCGATCAGTGTCGCTACGTTGGACCCGCGCCGGTCACCATGGACCAGTACGTCGCCCAATGCCGGCGGCAAACGGTCATGGGGATTCCTTGTACGCCGGAATCGCTGCAATCGGCGTTCGAGGGATTCATCCTGCGACCCGGTTTGCTCGAAGACCTGGGACCGGCGGTCTGCAGCGGGCGTTCCATTTTTGTGTACGGCCCGCCCGGCAACGGCAAAACCGTCGTTGCCAAAGGACTCGGACGTTATCTTAATTCCTTTGGCGGCGACATCTTTGTCCCCTACGCCATCCAGGCCGAGAACTCGATCATCACCGTGTACGACCCGGTGCTGCATCAGGCGACTGATGACGGGGAACTGGTCCGCCGGGGCGTGATCGCCAAATCCTCCGTCACGAGCGCCCCCTCCGGCGCGATCGGCGGCGACATCTCCCTGGATCTTCGCTGGCGACGCATTCGCCGACCGGTGATCATCACCGGGGGCGAACTGACGCTCGACATGCTCGAACTGCAACTTCACAAGACCGGCAACTTCTACAACGCTCCGTTGCACATCAAGGCCAATGGCGGCGTGTTTCTCATCGACGACTTTGGACGTCAGCTGGTCAGCCCCAAGGACCTGCTGAATCGCTGGATTGTGCCGCTTGAAGAGAAAATCGACTACCTTTCCTTGTCGTCGGGCCGCAAGTTCGCCCTCCCTTTTGAACAACTCATCGTCTTCTCTACGAACCTCGATCCCAAGGATCTGGTGGACGACGCCTTCCTGCGGCGCATACGCTACAAAATCCGCATTGATCCCCCGACCCGGGCGATCTACGCGCAGATCTTCGCGACCCAGTGCCGACAGCGCGGCGTGCCGCAGTCCGAAGCGGTCGTCGACTACGTTTTCAGTGAATACTACGACAAAGGGCGCGTACCCCGATCCAGCGATCCGCGGGATTTGCTCGATCTGGCGCAGGCCCTCTGTCGCTTCCACGATCAGCCGCTGACGTGGGAACCAGCAGTCATGCAGTACGCCGCGGGCCGATTGTTTCATGAAGTCTAGCGCTCACTGGCGTCCACGGGGACGCAGCGACACGGAGGTCGACAATGTTTTGCACATTCCCGCGAGTGAAGTCCTGGTCGATTGGACTGGCGTGCGCCGTGGCGGCGTTGGGTTGCTCCAGCAATCGCCTCGGCGTGCAATCGATGTCGCAGCATCCCGATCATCAGTCCGTCTCGGTCCCGGGATCGGCCGATGTCTCGCACGGCAATGAACTGAAACATCCCGCCACTGTGCACGTGGCCTACGCCCGCTGGCAGGAGCAGCAGCGCCAACTGCCGCAGGCGCGGGAGTCGTACCAGCAGGCGCTCAAACACGATCCCAAATCGGTCGACGCACTGCTGGGGCTGTCTCGGATTGATCGACATGCGGGTCGGATGGCCGACGCAGAGCGGTTGTTGACGCAGGCGGAAAAGCTCCGTCCCAACGATCCCCTGATCGCCGCCGCCTGGGGCGAACACTACAGCGCGACCGGACGCTGGACCGAGGCCATTGCGCGATATCGCAGCGCTGCTGAGAAAGCCCCGGATGAAGCCCTGTATCGCCACCAATTGGCGGTCGCGCTCACCCGTTCGGGAGCCGTGCAGGAGGGCCTGGCGGCGTTCTCACGAATCGTGGCGCCCGCCGAGGCGCATTACAACGTGGGCTACCTGCTCCAGCAGCAGGGCAAACTCATGGAAGCGGAAGAACAGTATCAGCGGGCCCTCGCCCTCAAGCCCGATCTGGCCCCGGCAGCCAACATGCTGGCACAAGTCCGTCGGGAGCGCGGCGTCCCTGTGCAAGTCGCAGCGGCCAAGCCCGATGCGTCATCTTCCATTCAGCAGACCGGGGGAACGGCAGCGGAGGCTCAGCCGGAGACGAACGACTGGCAGCCGCGCGGGCAGAATTCGACGGTGAATCCAGCCGTACATCGCACCGATCTGCCGCAGGCCCCATCATTCCTGACGCCGCAGCAGGCGGAACAATGGCGCAATCAGCAGGAACTGAAGTCGCAGGCTTATCAATAGCCAGTGGCTGACGCATGCGGCTTGAGCAGCGGTCGGGCGCAGGCCACAATTCATCCATGGCATGTCGCATCACCACTGACCCCGCACACGCGGCCGAGGTTCTCCGGCAGGGAGGCCTTGTCGCACTCCCCACGGAGACGGTCTATGGACTCGGGGCCGACGCCACCAATCCCGCCGCGGTCGCGCGAATCTTTGCGGCGAAGCAGCGGCCGTTTTTCGATCCCCTGATTGTTCACGTGTCGGGCATCGAACGCGTCTCCACAGTCGCTCGCGAGTTGCCGCCGCTGGCGGCAAAGTTGGCCGCGTGCTTCTGGCCGGGGCCGCTGACTCTCGTGCTGCCGAAGCAGCCCGC
>JANRLN010000601.1:0-15902 GCA_033762515.1 Planctomycetaceae bacterium | reverse complement strand
GCCGGAAGCGTGAGCGCCCGGAGTCTGCGGCGAGCCGCGAGCGTCAGCGACCGGAGTCTGCGGCGCGGCAAAACGCGTCAAATTCCCAATGCGAAATGCGAGACTCCGGGCGCTCACGCTTCCGGCTCGCCAATTCGCGGCTCGCACAAATCTGGTTCGCGGGGGATGTGTTCCATGTGGTCTTGGCTCATCACCAATACGACCTATGGCGCCTGGCTTCCTGGGGACGAACGCGGGTCGGTCACTCGTGTGCGTGAGCGGCGGCCGGAAGATCCTGCAACTGATGCGCGGTTCCCCCACAACATTCCCGGCGAACCGTATGAAGTCCCGCTCCGCGGATTACAGCTCGCCGCACGGGCGAAAATGAAGGGACCGCCGGTCTCTTTAACTGCCGAACAAGCGGCGGCGATCTGCGAGCAGTTTCAAGAGACGTCGCGGTTTCGTGATTGGACATTGCATGCGGCGGCGGTGATGGCGAATCATTTTCACATCGTGATGTCGACGCTGATCGATCTCAATCCCGACAAGATCTGCGCGGACTACAAGGCCTATGCGAGTCGTCGACTCAATCGCGACTGGGGGGCGCCCGAGTCGGGCGAATGGTGGACCGCGAAAGGTTCCGTCCGCAAACTCGGTGACGCGTCTGCGCTGGCGAACGCGATCGTCTACGTCACCGAGAAGCAGGAGTTCCCGCTGGTGGTGTGGTGTCGCGAACGCGGACGATTGGTTTGACGGCGTGCCGCTCGTCACTGCGAGCCGCGAGCGTTAGCGACCGGAGTCTGCGGCGAGCCGGGAACGTGAGTGACCGGAGTCTGGCGGCGCGGCAAAACGCGTCCAATTCTCAATGCGAAATTCTCAATGCGAAATGCGAGACTCCGGGCGCTTACGCTTCCGGCTCGCCTGGCCGCCGTTACTTGAACAGTCCTGCGATCCCTTCGACGAACGGACCCGTGTAGGTGGGGCCGCCGCTGGCGAAGACGGTGCCGAGGAGGTCGCAGGCCATCCAGCCGCCGATGATCATGAACAGCGACGAGAAGGCCAACAGGCCGACGGTCATGCCGCCCCATTCGATTTCCGGGGGGGCCGCGATCACGCCGCGGCTGGTGCTGAAGTCGGCGGCGCTCATCCCTTCGTCGGCGAAGCTGTCGTCCAGGCCGTCTTCTTCGGCCTCGAAGACCTCTTCCAGGCTCTCGTCGGCAAAGGAGTCGTCGCTGGCCTCCATGATGTCTTCGGCGATGTAATCGTCCGATTCCATCTCGAAGGCCGCCGTGTCGAGCTCTTTGCTGCTCATCCCCGGCGACTTCTTGCGGACGATCGTGGCGGCCGCGTCGTCGAGGTCTTCTTCGTCGTCGAAGAGGATCACGTTGGTTTCGGCCTGGGTTTCGTCCGTGCGGCCGAAGCCCCTGGGCATCAGGTCGTCTTCGTCGTCGTCCTCGAGCAGCAGCGGGACTTCCGGATCGGTGCGGTCGCCGGCGTCGTCGTCGGCCAGCAGCATCGGCATGGTGGACTGCAGGTCGTCGTCGCTCAGGGGGGCCGCGGGCTTCTGCTTCAGCTTGGAGGTGGACTTGGGGGCCGCATCGCCGACCTTGATGCCGCTGTCTTCGGCGAGTTTGAAGGCGACGTCGTCGTCATCGGCGAGGCGGAAGCCGCTGTCGCCGGGGCGTTCGAGGAGGATGCCGCTGTCTTGCGGTCGGCGGATTTGGATGCCGCTTTCGCCGGAGAGGCGCAGGCTGCTGTCGCCGGTGAGCCGGATGCCGCTGTCTTTGCCGATGCCGATCCCGCTGTCGTCGAGGAGAACCGAATCTCCCAGGTCCATGCCCACGCGATCGTCTTCATCGGGGAGGACGCGGCGACCGCTGTCGCGCGGATCGACGAGTTTGACGTCGCTATCGCTTCCCGGGGGAGCCGCCAGGCGGACGTCGCTATCGGAATCGAGCAGCCCGCCGCGCGACGGGGAGGTCAGGCGGACATCGCTGTCGGAGTCGGAGGGCTTGGACTTCCTGGCGGAGTCCCCTTTGCCGCCGCGGGACGGAGCGGCGAGGCGGACGTCGCTGTCGGAGTCGGAGAGTTTGGTGCCGCTGTCGGGTTTGCCCGACTTGATGAGCTTGACGTCGCTGTCGCTCCCCTTTTTGAGGGACGGGGCGCCGACGAGTTTGACGTCGCTGTCACGATCTTTCTTGGGCTGGAAGACGGGGACGTCGCCGCTGCTGCCGGTGAGCTGCGTCTTGAGATCATCCCCCATGACGAGGCGGACGTCGCTGTCGGAGGTGTTGCTGAGCATCCCGCCGTCGTCCAGGACGGAATCTTCGTCGTCCATGAGGGGCACGTCGGGATTGGAGTCGGGCTGCCGCCGGCGCTTGGTTTCCTCGACGTCGTCGGCCTTGAACTTCCAGGTGCCGCGATCGGCGAACCCGCGGAGGTCTCCCTTTTCGCGGAGGCGGATGACTTCGTCGGTGCGCACACCCAAAACCTGGGCGGCTTCTTCGAGACTCAAGTATTTCTTGACAGCCATGTTCCGCCCAATTCTCAGGCTAAGGGCTGAAGGCTGAGAGCTGAGGGCCGAGGGGCAAACGCAGTCGACAGCCGCTCCCCACGCGGCGGCGTCTCTGCCTTTGACCCTCAGCCCTGAGCCCTGAGCCCTCAACCCGATCTCGTTCGTCTTCCCGACATCGGTCGATTGTCGCCGCGACCCTTGAGGGAAGTTTGCGGCGTGGCAGGACCGTCAGGGGTGCGAGGTCCGTTGTCTGCGGCATGACAGGCGCAACCGCTGCGCCGTCCGCCGCCGAAAACTTAGCTCTCACAGCACCTTCCGGATATTCTACGAGTCGGGAAAGACCGGGGGCAAGAGGCGGTTTCGCGAAAGCAGCGTCTGCGGCAGGCAACGTCCGCCCGCCGGGCAGAGACGGGGGATTCGGAATAACCGGGAGGATCGGAAACAAAGGCGCGTTATGCGACTAGACTCCCGCGAGCCGGGAACGTCAGTGACCGGAGTCTTCCGTCGCGGCAAAACGCGCCAATTCCAAATTCCAATGCAAGACTCCGGGCGCTGACGCTTCCGGCTCGCCGGATGCGAGTTACGCGGCTGCATGATCCGCGGAGGCGGCGATCACCGGGGCGGCGAATTGTTGCGTGAGGGTGTCGCTGAACTTGAGGTCGGGCGACAGGCAGGGGTGTTTGTATTGCTCGACGCTCCCCCCGAGGCGTGATTGGCGGTGACGCACGAAGCGCTTCCAGGTTCCCTCGGGGAGGTGGCAGACCTGCAGGGGGGCGAGCCGACCGGTTCCCCGTTTCTCGCCGTACTCGCAATTGAGCCGGGACAGTTCGGCATCGACCGCGGAGGCGAGTTGGGGGGACAGCGCGGCGTGCGGCAGATCGCCCGATTCGAGATGGAGCCGGTAGTGGGGGGGCTCGTTCCAGATCGGCGAGACGGTGTAGTAGCTCAATTCCAGCCGCATCCGCTGCAGGCTGCTGCGGACGGCGGTGACGACCTGCGACTCCGAGATCTTTTCGCCGGTGAGGTTGGAGATGTGCGCCCCCTTATGGAGGAACTCCAACTGCGGCGCGGTGCCGTGGAATCCGCAGCAGCGGACGACGTCGCGGATGTTGTAGCGATAGAGACCGGAGGCGGTGGTGAGCAGGATGTAGTAATTGCGATCGACGGCGAGTTCATGGGCCTGCAGGACGGTGGGCTGCGTCGATTCATAGTCTTCTTCGGGGATGAATTCGAAGAAGTGGCTGCCGACGTCGAGGACGCCGTCGGGGATGGTGTCCTGGAAGGGGATGGTCATGCGGCCTTCGCTGGCGGAGAGGCCGTGATCGCGGACGGGGACTTCGCCGAAGTAGCGCCGCATGGCGCTGAGGTAGGCGCCGGCGCTGCCGCCGGTCCAGACGGCGACGAGGGCGAGTTCGGGCCAGATGTGCTCCGGAGCGAGGCGACCGTGTTGGGCGACGAGCTGTTCGAGTTCGCGGGCCCGCCGGGGATCCCTGCGGCAGCGGCCGACGAGCGAGGCGCGGACCGACTCGGGGAGCTTGGGCGCGACGGCCAGGGCGCCGTCGGCGATGTCGCGGATCAGGCTGTCTCGTTCGCGGTCGACGAGTTTGCCGAGGTGGACGAGGGTGCTGGGATTGGCGGTCATGACCAGACCGACGTGTCGATTGGCGATCGACAGGCGGAGGGCGGTGTAGTACTTGGCTTCGGGGTCGTCGATTTTGGTGACGGCGAGGGGGACGGTGTACATGCCGCGGACGAGGGGGCTCTGCATGGCGCCGACGAGACCGCTGATGTTGCCGCAGGGGGTTCCGCCGGGGGTGCGGAACTGATCGTAGTCGCTGCTGAGCTGCATGATGTCGAGGCGGTGGATGGCGGGGTGGTCGTCGAAGGCGCGGATGCCCCACATTGACCAGCCGCGGCGATAGTCTTTGAGGAACTGATCGGTGATGGGGATGAACTTGGATTCGGCGGTGGTTCCGCTGCTGAGGGTGAACATCAGCAGTTTGTTTTTGGGGCCGAGGAGGGCGGAGGGGTCGCCGTGTTTGAGGCGTTCGACGTAAGGGCGGTAGGTTTCGAAGTCTGCGATGGGGACGCGACGCTGGAAGTCGGCGATGGACATACCGGGTCGAAGGCCGCGTTCGCGGGAGAAATCGGCGTCGGCATTGAGCGCCAGGACGCGATCCAGGACGGCGCGTTGCGCGGCCTGGGAATCTTTCGCGGCATGGAGATAAGAAGCGACTTGCCGGCGCAGTCGGGCCTTGAGGGGATAGCCCGCGATGGGACGAAGGTAGCGAAGCATGTGCACCCTGCGGATGGTGCGCAGCGGACCCGGCCGCGGTCTCACATCACCCTGCGCGGACTGCAGAATCCTCGCCGCAATCGACGGACTCTGGAGCGGCAGACGCGTCCCCCATGACGGTCTACGACAGGCGCATGGTCGGGTGGGCTTCCCATCGGCCTCCGCGAGAGAGGACCCACCGTTGAGACGATTCGACGTTCGGTTTCCACTGCGTCGGGTTGGTTCGGTACCGCTCCAAGACCCGACGCGGAGGAATTCACCGATGTCGGGAGCGTTACTTCTTCTTGGCGGCCTTCTTCTTATCGGCCTTGCCATCCGCCCCGGCCGCAGCTTTCTTCTTTTTCTTGCCGATCACGAGCTTGACGATGCGCAGTTTCGGCAAACCGAATGGGCTTTTCCCATCCAGCCACTTGTCGTCTTCCTTCATCTTCGCGATGCGCTCGTGACGCTGCAGCACGTTTCGCGTGCGAGCCAGACGGCCTTTTCGCTTCAAGCTCTTGTCGATGGTCACGGCAAATCAGCTCCCCGGCAGGTCGACGCGGCGACCGCAACAGCCGGATACAGGAGGACGAACTCACTAGGTCGATTGCACGAGGGCCTTCTCGTCGGCAGCCGGTCAGTGGCACTTGAGCCATTTCGACGCCGTCTCGCTCCACCACCCGCAGGGGCGGACCGGTTGGGAAGAACGCGGGAGTTTAACTTGTGCCCGCGAGAGCTGCAACCCTGCGCTCCCCCTCCTGCCGATCTTCCCGCCTAAAGGATTGTGACGATCGTGTCCGTTCTGCTGAAAGAATTCGCTGCAGGGGATGTAACGCCTGACGTGCGGGGCGCCACCCAAGTCCCTCTAGGCTGGCGCTGCCAGCAGTGGTAGATTTCCGACCCCAACGATTTTCCTCGGCTTGGGAATTCAACGAAACACTCTCCGCTCTCTTCGGGACCAGATGTCTCCCGCCCGTCATTGAAAGTGGCAACGTCCTTGATTCGCCCTCTCACAGCCGCCGCAATGCTCTGCTCGGCCATGAGTTACGAACTCATGTCTGACGCGGCGGAGACCGTGGAAGTTCCCGGAAATCCCGCAACTTCCGCGGCCTGGATCGACACCAGCGGCGTGGCCGGACCCGACAACAGCGACTTCGCGGAACCCCCCGCCTGGATCGGCGTGTCGGTCCCAACGCTCGTCCCCATGCAAAACTGGTTCCCCATGCGGGAGTCCGACAAGCCTTGGGACTGGCAGATTCTGCCGGACGGCGTCGTCTACAAGTCCTACATCGCCGGCGAGCGGGAACCCCGATTGGCCACCACCTTCGCCAAACAAAACGGCGGCGACTGGCAGTGGGACAGCACGCTCGGCGGCCGCGCCTCGATTCTGCGCTACGGCACGTTCGGCTCAGAGCATCCGGAAGGCTTCGAGCTGCAGGTCGAGGGGGCGGCCTTCGTCCGACTCCTGCCCGAAAGTGAGCGCGATGTCGCCGCCGTCGATTTTCGCGCCGGGATTCCGCTGGCCTATCGGGATGGACCGTGGCAATACAAGTTCGGGTACTATCACATCAGCTCGCATCTCGGCGATGAGTTCCTGCTGAAGAACCCAGACTTCGACCGGTTGAACTACAGCCGCGACGCGTTTGTCCTCGGCGCGGGTTACTTTCCCACGGACAACCTGCGGGTCTACTTCGAAGTCGGCTGGGCCGTCATCTACACCAGCGGCGGCGCCGAACCCTGGGAGGTGCAGACGGGGTTCGAATGGGAAACCCAAGGCCCAACCGGCATTTACGGCGCCCCGTTCTTCGCGTTGAACGTGCATCTGCGGGAAGAAGTCGACTGGGGGGGCAACCTCAACATCCTCGCCGGGTGGATGTGGCGCGGGTACCACACCGACCACACCTTCCGCATCGGCCTGCAATATTTCAACGGGAAAGACGCCCAGTTCTCGTTCCTGCAGGAGAGCCAGCAGCTCATCGGCTGGGGGATTCGGTACGACTTCTGAGAATGAAGCGTAGGAGCAGGGGATTCAGAGAGTGCGGGTGAGAGCAGGAATGGTTGTTTTTGCTTGCGGATGATTTCGATTGACGCTGTGTGTCACGCCGCTCATCACGCGGAGCGTGATGGCCACATTGTAGCCATCACGCTCCGCGTGATGAGCGGACGAGCACAATCGCCGTCGGAGCCCACACTCCCCCGCTCCCTACAACATCCCAAACCGCACCTTGCGGGTCTCCTCTTCGCGACCGGTCGTTTGCGCCAGCAGCCCGTACAATTCCGGGCGGCGAGTGCGCATCCAGCGTTCGCCGGTGCAGCGGGCGCGGACCTGCGGATCGAGGTCGGCGATCACCATGTCGTCCTGGGCTTTCCAGGTTTCGACCAGAATGTCGCCGTAGGGGTCGAGGATCATCGCGTTGCCCGTGCGGACTTCATCGTCATCGCGGCCGACGCCGTTGCTGAACAGCAGAAACAACGCATTGTCGTGCGCCCGGCTGGGGAGCCAGTGCATCAGCCAGTCGCGTCCCTTGGGACCGCGGAACTCGGCTTCGATCGCTGCCGGGTCTGCGTGGCGGTTCTCCCAGAGCTCGACGTCGATCCGGCCCATGCAGCGGGGGCTGGGATTGGTGCAGCCGCCGGTTTGATGCGGCGCCAGCAGGATCTCCGCTCCCAGGAGGGCCGTCACGCGCACGTTTTCGACGATGTTGTTGTCATAACAGGTGAGGACGCCGACGCGGGCCCCCTGGGGGATGTCGAAGACGGTGAAGTCATTCCCCGAGGTCATGTGTTCGCTGATGAAGGTGTGCAGCTTGCGATGGATCTTCCAGCGGCCATCGGGCATCGCGACCACGTACGTATTGTGCAATTGTCCCGTCGGGCTGAGCTCAATCAGGCCGGCGCCGATGGTCATGTTGTGGCCGCGCGACAACTCCAGCAGACGCTGCGTCGCCGGTCCGGCGGGGATCGGTTCGGCGAGACCGACGATCTGTTCCCGGGTCAACGTGCGGACGTGCCAATAGCCGCTGATGCACATCTCCGGAAAGACGATCAATTGCACCCGCTCCGCTGCTGCGGCCTGCACGAAGTGAGCGATGCGGTCGAGATTGAAGGCCTTGTCGCCGGGGGCGTGCTGGAACTGGACGGAGGCGGCGCGAATCGGCTGCATGGTGGGGGCGTGCGTGGGACGATAATGGCGCGGGCAGTGCGCGCAATTATAGACGATCGGTGGGGGAGCGTGGGAGTGAAGGAGTGCTTTCGAGGTCTGGCCGAGCTGCTGGCCAACTCGTACCCAAGCTCCGCATGGGTACGCTCCATCCCAGGCTCTGCCTCGTGCGCACGGAATCGCCATTCAGACGCCGCGGGGTGTCCCGGCTGGACTTGGCCGGGTTGCGAAGCGACATGAAGCCTGTTCCTGTCGTGAATCGGGCCACCACGCGCGCTGATCAAGCGCCGCCACTTTCGGTCGACCTACCGATCATCATCACGCTGACGGGAATTACCACTTCACACGACTGACCATCATCGCTTACGCAGATCATTTCCACGTTTCCATTCGCGTTGGCGACCAGCGGAGGCGCGGCAGCAGTGACAGTAATATCTCCGACGTAGGTTGGCTTGCGCGCGGTTTCCGAATTGGGAATCACCAATTCGGTTCTGATCCACGATTCAGTTGACTTGATGGATTCGATCTTCCAAGTATGACCACTCTTCATTGAGTGCAGCGCAACATCCCACTTCCTCTCGCTCTGCTCGCTCGTCAATACAGCCAATAGGCTGTCGCGATCGGCATAAACCTGTGATCGCACAGAGACAATTGCAGGAATCGTCATGAGTCGCTCGTCAGTGTTTGATGATCCGTAAGAGATGAGGATCTCGTCGACATGTCGACCGTGCGGAGTACTCTGACCAACGGCGATCTCGAAACGATAAGTCTTCTGCACGAAACGGTCGTCAATTTGTTCGATGGTCTCTGTTGGCAATGCCGCGATATTCAAATGGACCAGACGCGAGATGAGGCGTCGGACAAAAGATCCGCCGACCGGTTCGAGTGCCACAATCGACACAACGACAGGTTCCGTCGAATTTGAAACCCTCAAACAGCTGGGTCGGACATTCAGAAGTCTGGGCTCGTCAGACTTCGCCCAGCATGTGAGCGACAGCAGTTTCACGGGGGTCAAATGCGAGTCCGTGGATATGCGGACGGTAGCAGGTTGTCGACCCGCAGCGGGCCGACGCATGCGAACACGCAACAACGTCTCGGCCCCCGGCGCGATTTCACGCTTTGCCGGGGAAGCTGCAGTGCAACCACAACTGCTGGCGACGTCGAAAACTTTCAGCGTTGTTCCGCCAGCGTTGCGCAATCGGAACTCGGTAACGCCCTCCGAATTCGCATCCGGAGGAAAGTTGTGCGTTTCACGGTCCACGACAAGTAACCCGGGACTGGGTGAGCAGCCGCAACTGCCAACGATGATGAGAGCGGCCATTTTGATGAAAACGTTATGCGGCATGCTGTAGCGACCTAATACTGGTGGTCAAGTTCGTAGCCGTCGCGCGTTCCCAAGGCACGCCAGACCCGAGCATCGACGGTATTATTGATGAAACGCACGTGCCCATCCATCAGTAACACATTCACGCCGCCCGGATGAGCGCTGCGGGCCGGAATAACTCCAGCTCCTGAAACGCCCGTCACGTTGGCGCAATCGGGGATTGGATGATTGGGAGTCAAAACATGGTTGTACCATGTATCGAGGAAGCCCGAGAACAACCAGTACCTCCCAGCCGATGAGTCATGCCACAGCGGCGGACTGGGGATATTCGCACAAAGATCAAGATACAGGGATTCAACCTGCGGAGACCGGAGCGCGGCATTCACAGCACCAACGTCAACATGAAAATTGATGTCTGGCCCCGGGGTGAACCGCGCATCATCACCGTCCCCCGCCACGCGCTCGGAAAAGCCCACGGTCTGGCTGAGACCGTCCAGGAAATCGGCTGGCGACAAATCCTGATGCACTGGAAAAAACGCCCCGAATCCAGCCAGCGGCGGATCATGCGCGATGGTGCTGCTGTTGGACAAATCCGGGAACACGGTAACACCGATGTTTGCCCTGTAGCTGTTGCGCATGTCAGTCATCAGACTGGGGTCGGAGGGACAGAGAAAAACCGAAATGCGCGGTTTCGTGCCGCGCGTTAGAACTTGGCTGACCCCGCTCCGGTTGGCGGGAGAGTTCAAGTCGATATCCGCATACTCGGCGCTCATCCCTAGATATGGAAGCAGATGAACGTGGGGAGCGTGGGCAATCAGCTGACGTTCGGCTGAACGCCACACTCCGCCGCGAGGAAAACTTTGCTTGGCGGCCGCATGACCCTGTAGGGCGATGCCCACTTGTCGCAGCCGATTCTGACAATTCAGTCTTTGCGCTGCAGAGCGGGCCTTGAGAATCGCAGGGGAAATGAGGCTGAGCAACAGGCCGCAACAACCCAGTGCAACGAGCAGTTCCGCAATCGTGAGTCCCTTCCGCCGGGAAAACGAAGCGGGAATGGGTGCCGATGAAGGCCACAGTTTTAAGGCACGCATTGATGAACCTCGGGTAGCGCCGGCCTTCGAACTGCCAGCCGGTTCACTTCTGCCCCGGTGAACTCCAGTGCTGCCATCGGCAGAGCGAATCGACGACCTCAACAGTCTGCTGCCGCTCCTCTCCTGCGGATTTAGGGATGTGGAGCACAAGTGTCGTGTTCCCGAAAGCAGGTCTCAGCTTGCATCACACAGTCCATTGCACACGTAGATCCCATGCTACCATCGCAACGGATGACATTGGTGTGCAAGTTATCCTTACAGAGCTCAAGCGACTCCGAGCACGCCCCCATGTCTCCGCGACACCCATATCGATACCATCGATGATTTTCACAATAAAAGTAGTCGTTCGATCCCGGATACGGATAGCAGAAGCACGGACTATCTGCTTCGCCGGCGTATTCGCAGGGACCAAAACCAGCGATGGCTGTCTGCGGAAACATCGCGTAGAGACCGCAACAGATTCCCGCCACTCCCAAGATCACACAGCCGATTCCTGTCTTTCGCATTGTCAGGTCCCTTCTCGTCAAGGTCTGAATGTTGAAGAAGTCGTCAACAACTTTCTTTCGGAACAGCAATGATCTGTCTCCGAGCGCGAGCTAGCTGTCTGCCGGGTCGCCTCAACCCCTATTGCGCAACAGCCACAATCCGATGAACAATATTGCCACGGAAGGGACAATGATCCACCAGAGATACGAGGATATGGGGGGGGGCGGCTGAACCCGAACAGGAGGTTGTTCGCTGCGGGTCGATCGTTTCTGCGCGGCCTCTCGCAGCCGTTCTTCCATCGCTTTCTCTTGCGCTAACAAACGCTGTTGTCGTTCCCGCCACAGGTCGTCACGGCCGCCAGTCACATATGAATGCTTCGAATCGGTGGCGGGACGCGTTTCGTCGCGCACCAGTATTCCCGGCGGCAGTCCGGCTGGATCGATGCGATAGGTCTCGCGAGTTTCGACGGGGTTGACATCCAACTCCACAACGGTTAGCTCCGAGGTGACATTTAGAGCCACACAGTGGGATTCGACAGGCAGCCAGTAGTCTTCTTCGCGACGTGGATCGCGGAATTGCTTCACGATCAAATTATCAATCGACTCCAGCAATTGTCCGCCTTTTGTTCGAGTGATTCGCCGGGGAATGAAGTCTTTCGTGGGATCCAGCGCGGCGGTGATGTCGTCGCCGATGCGGACTTGGTAGCAAAGGGCGCCGTGCACAGTGACAGGTTCGAGCAGGCGCCCGCCACTCCGTCGCAACTGGTCAGCTAGTCCCAGATTTCCCTCGCGACCCCACAAACCGGCACACATCCACGGAGCAATCCCTAACAACGCATCTGTCTGCTGGCTGATGTTCAGGCGATTGGGAACATCGGCATCCCTCTCCAATGCAACCGCTGCTGGTGTCTGCCCCATGGTGTGCAGCAGCGTCATAGAGATTTTCCCATCAAATGTGTCTCTCTGATAATGACTGAAGAGCTCATCAGGGGAGATAGCGCGGTAGCGCCAGGATTTCGTACGCTCAAGATTCACAAGGCCGTTTGCGAAATTGACCTGGAATTTTGAGCGAAATCGCAAGTCTTCCATGACGAGTGCACCGGGATGAGCGCCATGGCTTTCGACCGTATGCTCATATGTGCCACCGAGGGTTGCCAGGGAATCTCGGTATGCATCCAAGGCCGACTGAATCTCGGGTAGATCCAGCGCGGGCAAGGTGTCCGCCGATTGGACCGGGCTGGCGGCGAAGCAGACAAGACTGAACAGTAGCGCTTTTAAGGGGGGGCGCATAGCTGTCACCTTCTGTGGGTCAATTTACTGTAACAGATTACGCGAGTAAGACCTGATTGCAAGAACAATCCCAAGAAGAAATCGCTGAAATCGGCGTGTCGTATCGCAGATCGGTCTGGGACTCCCGGAATCCGTGATGCAATCACGCGCTGCAGTATCCGCGGACGCGTAACTTCGTGGCGCGGCCAGACTTGGCCGGGCCACGAAGCGATAAGCAACTATCTCAAAACGCGTTTCCGCGTGAGTTTCCAGTAGCGTTGGCACCAGATCAATGCGCAGGCCAGTTGCAGCAGACCGAGGTAGTTGGTGGCCCGCTTGTTGTGGCGGATCAGAATGCCGCAGCACTTGCAGAGCGAAATTCTGTTCTGGCGAGTTGGGGAGGGCGACGATACCCTGAAGAGGGTCCTCTCGTGCGTTTTCTAAGTCTCGCATTTCAATTCCCTTCGCCGAAACTTGTGGCTGATGTTGCGACCTGGCAGCTGGAGTCGCCGTGATTGCCTCGTCGCCGGGGGATTGGCTCCCCTGGGCCTCTGGCAGTCCGCGCTCCCCGCTCGGGACGCAGTTGCCACCGCATCTCCGGTGCGGGCCAAGCGCTGTTTGCTCGTTTTCATGGATGGGGGGCCTTCCCACATCGACTTGTGGGACGTGAAGCCGCAGGCCCCGCTGTCGATCCGCGGCGAGTTCCGGCCGATTGCGACCACCAACGTCGAGTTGCCGTTCTCGGAGTTGTTGCCCCACTTGTCACGACATGCCCATCGGTTCGCGATCGTCCGTTCCGTGACCCATGGCATCGTGGATCACAATGCCGGCAGCTACTACATGCTCACGGGGCGTTTCCCGGTCGAGAGCGGTCAACTGGTGGTCGCGGACGGACCGGCCAATTTTCCCCCCTACGGAGCGGTCCTCGCGAAGTTTCGACCACAACGCGGCGCCCTCCCCGATTTCGTTCACGTCGCCGAACGGCAGTTCAACAACGGTTCCGACATCGCCGGGCAATCGGCGGGGTTTCTGGGGGCCGAGTTCGACCCGTTCGTGACGGGGGACCCGAGTCTGCCGAACTACGCACCGCCGGGATTTCGGCCGCTGCCGGCAGGTTCCAACGAGCGCATCGCGCAACGGACCGCGTTGTTAAATCGCCTGGAAGATCCCAGGGTCCGGTTTCCGGACAACGTCGCTGTCGAGCGGATGCGACTCTTCCAAGATCAGGCCGCAGCGCTGATCGCCGCCCCCGAAGTGCGGGCGGCCTTCGACCTGCAGCGGGAACCGGCGTCGGTGCGGGAGAAGTACGGTCTGTATCCCCATGCCGACCGCGAGCTCGAAGCCCGCAAGTTCGGGGGATTGCCGCATCTGGGGCAATCGGCGCTCCTCGCCCGCCGGCTGTTGGAAGCGGGAGTGCAACTCGTCACGCTGATGACCGGTCGCCGGATCGACCAGACCTGGGACACCCATCGCCAGCACTTCAAATTGATGCGGCAATCGCTCTGTCCGCCGTTTGATCGGGGGATCTCGGCACTCCTGGATGATCTGGCGGAGCGGGGTCTGCTCGCGGAGACGCTGGTGGTCCTGATGGGGGAATTCGGAAGGACGCCCAAAATTGGCTCGATCACGTCCGGGGCGGGAGCGACGGCGGACGGCCGCGATCACTGGCCTTATTGTTACTCGGTGTTGCTGGCGGGAGCGGGAGTGCAGGCGGGGGCGGTCTACGGGGCGTCGGATCGGGACGGCGCCTACCCGGCTCGCGACGCCGTCCGACCGGAAGACATCGCCGCCACGATTTACGCGGCTCTCGGAATCGATCCCGGGAACGAAGTCCATGACCGCCAGGGTCGACCCTACACCCTGGCGACCGGGCGGCCGATTGCGTCGATCCTGAGTTGAACGTCCCTTGAGGTGAAGACCATGGTGTGCGACGGCTCGGCGAGCCTTGCAGTTTTGACAGCGTATCGGAGCGCTCGCACGGCTCACAGAGCCGTGGCACACCATTGACCAGCGGACTGTCGAGGAACGACGTCCAATTGTTGGGGCAACCATGTTGTCATTGACGCTGAACCGAGACCTGCGCAGCGGGATGGAACAGATCCGTTGGGCAAACGATCCGCAAATGGTCGGTCGGGTGGCTACAAAAAAGGACCAACTCTCAAGCACCAAATCCCAAGGAAATCTCCAGGGCCAAATCTCAAACGGGCGACCGATGGCCTCCTGTTTGAGATTGGGAATTTGGTGCTTCTTTGGGATTTCGGATTTGAGATTTGGAGCTTCTCTCTCCGCCGTCGGCTGGATCACTTGTCTCCTCGGCGCCCTCCCGGTCTCCGCCGACACGTTCACCATCCGCCTCGATGACGGCAACGAGGTCGAGATTGACGCTCGGCTGGCGGGTTCGGGGCAGGAGGCCCATGCGCTGGAATTGGGAGACGGGCAACTGCGGGTCATTCCGGCCGATCGGCTGGTCAAGCAGGTGAGCGGTCCCGATCCGACCCCCGTCACGCTGGAGGACATGCTGCTGCAGGTGGAGACCGAATTTGGTCGCGATCGGCTGATTTCGGAAATCCAGAAGCCCTACCTGATTGTCCTGATCCGGGCCACCACTGCCGCGCCCGACCCCAACGTCAAACGGAACATGGCGAGCACCGTGAAAAAGGCGGGCGAGTTCTTCCGGGGGATGCAGACGAACTTCCTGCAGTTCGTGAAACAGGCCCGCGTGGAAACCACGCCGGTGAAGTATCCCCTGGTCGCGCTCATCTTCGAGTCCGATCGGCACTTCAACGCCTACACGACCCTGGTGACCGGACAGCAGGGGCTCTCGGCGGAGAACATCGCCGCGTTCTACGATCTCCTCTCCAATCGACTGGTGATCCGGCTGCGGGAATGCACGACGTTCGATACGCCGCTGCACGAAGCGGTCCATCAGCAGGTCTACAACCGCGGCATCCTGCAGCGGCTGGCGCCGGTCCCGGCGTGGTTCAATGAAGGGATCGCCACTGGCTTCGAAGGGGACGGGCAGAAGGTGCGCAGCGGTCCCAAGTCGGTGAGTGATCGTTATGGCCAGATGGCGCTGCGGGCGCGGGTGGTCAACTGGAAGGAAGTGGTGGCCAACGATCGGGCCTTCCAGGGGGACGTCCTCGCCGCCGAAGCCTACGGCCACGCCTGGGGGCTGCACTGGCTGTTGGTGACGAAGTACCGCACGGAATACAACAAGCTGGTGCGTCACTTCTCGGCGAAACAACCCCTGAGCCTCGACCGCCCCGACCAGCGCGTCGCCGAGTTCGAAGACCTCCTCGGCAAGAGCGTGCAGGACCTGCAGGACGAGTTCTACCGCGAACTGCCATCGGCGATGGCGCGGAGGCGGAAGAATTAGGGGTGGGGTTGCGCTGATGCGACGCTTGCTCCGGTGCCTGAGGGGAGGCAACGAATTGCTGGGGTCAAATTGGCGTCGATGTCTGACTCAGATTCAAGCAATCTCTGGCAATTTGACCCCATCCACCCCGCCGCCATCCCCTCAAACATATGCCAGTCATTTCACCCCACGACTGTGCTAATGCCCCTAATTTTGATATACTTCAAGAACCCCGACCGCTAAACCGCCCCGCGAAGTATGCTTGCGTACATTTTCTCTGCCGCCCCTTCCACTAGACGGCCACTGCATCGGAGATCATTTGTCATGACGAAACAAGCTGAATCAGTCGTAGAGACGCTCAACGAATTAGAGCGCATTTCATAAGGCCAGAAATAATCCACTGAATTGGCAAGCGAGTTGCATGCCGTGGTCTCTGGAAAGGAGACCAC
>JANRLN010000600.1:0-6941 GCA_033762515.1 Planctomycetaceae bacterium | reverse complement strand
CTGGGTTACTCCGGCGCCGGCGTATCGGCGCGGGACTGGTCCTGGATCAGCAGTCTCCTGCACCCGGAGGACCTCGACCGGCTCCTGCCGTTGTTCGACGTCTGGGACACCGCCCAGGACGGCCAGATTTTCGAGACGTCGTATCGTCTGCAGCACGCCGATGGATCGTGGAGATGGTTCGTCAGCCGCGACACCCCGTTTCAACGAAATGCCGCCGGACGAATCACTCAGATTGTCGGCACGATTGAAGACATCACCGTGCGCCTGCGGGCGCTGGAGCAGTTGCAGGAGAGCGAGCACAAATTCCGGCAGCTGGCCGACGCGATTCCCCACATCGTGTGGATCTGCCGCGTCGACGGCGCGATGACGCACATCAACGCGCGGGCGACGGAGTATACCGGCCTGCATGTGCACGATCTGATCGGCTGGAAATGGGGGAACGCGCTCCACCCCGCCGACCGCGAGGAGACTCTGCGGCGCTGGACCGACATCCTGCAGTCGGGTGTTCCCAGCGATCTGGAGTTTCGGCTGCGCGCGGCCGACGGCGGCTACCGCTGGCACGTCGGTCGCCAGGTTCCCATCCGCAACGAGCAACGGGGGATTACGCAGTGGTTCGGCACCTGCACCGATATCGAAGACCAGAAACGGGCGCACGCGATGCTGGCCGGACTCAATCGCGTCCTCGCGCAGATTGCCGCCGGCGCCTCGCTGACCAACATCCTGGACGACCTGGTCCTCTTCGTTGAGGAAATGCTCGGCGACTCGCGCGGCTCGATCCTGCTGCTCGACGCCGACGGCCGACATCTGCGGCTCGGTGCGGCCCCGAACCTGCCCCCCGCTTACAATCGTGCGATTGATGGGGTGGAGATCGGCCCGAACGTTGGCTCGTGCGGGACGGCCGCCTACCTCCGCGAAACGGTCGTAGTCGGCGACATTGCCGCCGACGAGCGCTGGCAGGCGTTCCGGGAACTGGCAGCCGAACACGGCCTGGTCTCCTGCTGGTCGGTTCCGATTCTGGCGCGGGAAGCCGAAGCCAACTCGGAAGTCCTCGGGACTTTCGCGGTCTATCCCGGAGGGATCGGCGTCCCTGGGCCGGCGGAGTTCGCCGTGATCCGTCGCGCGGCGGATCTGGCCCGTGTGGCCATCGAGCGGGACCGGACCATACGGGCGATGCGCGAGAGTGAGGCCAAGTTCCGCACTCTCGCCGAATGCTTCCCGGACACGATTCTCGTCGTCGACCCGGAAAGTCGCGATGTGCCGCTGAAGTTGCTGTATGTCAATCCGGCGATTCAGCAGTCACACGGCTATCAGCCTGAACAGGTGATTGGGCAATCTCTCCCCGAGTTTCTACATACCCCCGCAGCGGCGGCGCAAGCTCCGGGCCGCGTGTCGCGACTTCTCGCCGGAGAAGTACTGACCTTCGAAGTCGCGCATCGGCATCAGAGCGGTCGCGAAATTCCCATGGAAGTCCGGGCCGGACTGGTTCCCTGGGAAGGCCGGCAGGTCATCCTCGGAATCGGCCGCGACCTCACGTCATGGAAGCAAGCACAGGAACATCTCAAGCTGCTGGAAGTCAGCATCGCGCGGATCAACGACGTGGTGATGATCACGAACGCCAATTATGAGATCATTTATGTCAACGATGCCTTCGAGCGTCTGACCGGACACCGCCGGGCCGACGTGCTCAATCGCCGGCCCTCCTTCCTGCACGGCCCCCGCACCGATCGCAAGGAGCTGACCCGCATCGATCAGGCGCTCCAGCGGAACGAACCCGTCCGGGCGGAATTGTACAACTATAAGCAGGACGGAACCGAGTTCATCCTGGAAATGGACATCGTTGCGATTCTCGATCACGACGGCCGCGCCACCCATTATGCGGCCGTGGAGCGTGACATCACCGAACGCCGCCGCGCCGAGGCGGAGCTGCGGGAGAGCGAAGAGCGACTGCGTGTGGCGCTCGCGGCCGCAAGTTCGGTCGCCTTTGTCTGGAACGCGGCGACCAATCGTTTCACGCGCTACTTCAGCAACGAACCCTCGATGCCGTCGAATCTCGGTTCGCCGGAAACCCTGCAGGAAGTCGCCGCGCGCGTGCATCCCGACGACCGCACCGCGTTTTCCGAACGACTGCGCGCCAGCCTGGAAACTGGCGCGACGTACCGCAATTCCTTCCGCATCTTGCGATCCGATGGCTCCATTCGCTGGCTGGAGTCTTATGGGACAATCAGTCGCAATGAGGCCGGTCAACCCCTGCGACTGACCGGGATCTCGATCGACGTCACCGAGCGGAAACGGGCCGATGAGGAGCGCGACCGGCTCTGGAACGAGGCCCTCGATCCCGTGTGCATCGCGGGATTCGATGGTCGTTTCAAGCAGGTCAATCCCGCCTGGGAGCGGCTGCTGGGATGGCCGAAGGAGACGTTGACGGAGCGCGCCTGGATGGACTTCGTGCATCCCGACGATCACGCCGCCACCGAGCAGGCGCTGGAACGCCTGCGCAACGGCCAGTCGCTCACGGGCTTTGAAAACCGCTATCGCTGCCGCGACGGCAGCTATCGCAACTTTCTCTGGAACGCGTCGACGCTTCCCGAGTGGCGGACCATCTTCGGAATCGTCAGAGACGTCACCGAACACAAACAGCTCGAAGCCCAGTTGCGCCAGTCCCAGAAGATGGAGGCCATCGGCCAGCTCGCTGGCGGCATTGCGCACGACTTCAACAACATCATCACCGTCATCAGCGGCTACGGCTCCCTCCTGCAGACCCAGATTCCGCCCGAGCATGCCGCACAACTCGGCGTGCGCGAGGTCTTGAAGGCGGCGCAGTCGGCGACGGATCTCGTCAAGAAGCTGCTGGCCTTCAGCCGCAAGCAGTCGTGGCAACTGACGGTCATCGATCTGCACGAACTGCTGGTGAACGCCGAATCATGGGTGCGCCGTCTGCTCGGCGACGGCATTGTCCTGCAATCGCGTCTGCACGCCCGCGCGGCGAGCGTTCTGGCGGACCGCGGGCAGCTCGAACAGGTGTTGCTCAATTTGGCGCTGAACGCCCGCGACGCCATGAACGGTCAAGGGGAGCTGTCGGTGGAGACGGCGGACGACACCCTCGTGCTTGCGGGCGATGATTCTGATCATCGGGAAGTTCCAGCCGTGCGCCTCACCGTCCGCGACACGGGCGCCGGTATCGATCCGGCCATCCTCCCCAAGATCTTCGACCCCTTCGTGACGACCAAACCGGTCGGCCAGGGGACCGGACTCGGCCTGTCGACCGTTTACGGATTTGTGCGGCAGTGCCGCGGAACCGTTACCGCGGAGAGTGAGCCGGGCTGCGGCGCCGCGTTCATCATCCGCCTGCCGACGGTGGATGGTCGGCCCGATCCCGCCGCGGCAGCGACTTCTCCTCGACCTGCCGAAGCGGCGGCGCGACCCTCGGGGACGATTCTGCTGGTCTAAGATTTCGAACCCCTCCGCACGTTGACGGCCAATGTGCTGCGGAACTGCGGGTATCTGGTCTATGCCGCCGCCGACGGAGTTGAGGCCCTCGAACGCTACGCCGAACACGCCGACGAGATCGACCTGCTCGTGACCGATGTGATGATGCCGCGCATGAGCGGCGCCGACCTGGCGATCGAAATCCGCCGCCGACAACCCCGCGCCCGCATCCTGTTCCTCTCGGGTTATGCGGAAGGTGTGCAGCAGCGGGCGGGACTGGATTCCGGCGACAGTTGGTACCTGCAAAAGCCCTACGCCCCCGACGAATTCCTCGAAACGGTGCGACGGCTATTGAAGGCGGATGAACGCTCGGCGCCGTGACCTTGCCGGGATGCGCCGATTGCATCCGCTCCCCGCGGCGTCCCAAGCGATCGGCCCCGCTTAACCCCCGTCCGGTTGGCAGCGGCCTCCGCGGAAGTTACCCTCGCTCTACTTCTTCTGGACTCCACGACTGTTGATCGGGACCTCGGCGCATGACTGCGGACGCATCCTCCGATTCGGCATCCCCCTCGCGGCGCGGCGGCTGGAACACAGAAGACTGGTGGTCGGTGGGGATTGCGCTGGTCATCCTCGGCGGTGCGTTCGCCGCCGTCAGGATCGGTCAGCCGGCCGACGTCGACCAGCGTCTCCAGGCGTGGGTCACCGCCGAACGGGAACTCGATCTGCTCCTGCAGGACGGCCAAGCGACCAAGGCGGAACGCAAACAGGCCGAGGCGGCGGTCGGAGACGCCAAAAAGAAAGTGGCTCCCAATCCCCTCTCGGCGTGGATGGGCAAGACGAGTTCCTGGAAAAGCGATCCCCGCGCGGCGTTCTTCGACTCCAAAGGACGCTCCACGATCACCGGACTGCTCGCGATCTTTGCGGGAATGGGAGTGTTGTTCGGAGTCGGCGCCTGCTTCCTCGGGCGTCGGCTGGATCACTTCCTTCCCGGCTTCGCGCTGCTGAGCCTGCTGGCCGTCGCCGCGCAAGTCCTCGCCGATCAGGAATTGATCAAGCATTTCGGGCTCGAATACGCCCTGTGGGCTCTGGTCGTCGGTTTGATCATCAGCAACACCAGCGGCGCCCCGACGTTTCTCATGGCCGCCGTGAACACCGAGTTCTACATCAAGACCGGCCTCGTCCTGCTTGGGGCCGAAGTGCTGTTTCATCGACTCCTGGCCCTCGGGCTCCCCGGCGTCTTCGTCTCCTGGGTCGTCACTCCCATTGTGCTGATCAGCACCTTCGCCTTCGGCCAGAGAGTCCTCAAAATGTCCTCGCCGTCGCTGAACATGGTGATCTCGGCCGACATGTCGGTCTGCGGCGTCTCCGCCGCCATCGCCACGGCCGCGGCCTGCCGGGCCAAGAAGGAAGAACTCTCGCTCGCCATCGGCCTGTCGCTCGCCTTCACCGTAGTGATGATGATTGTGATGCCGGCGGTCATTCGCGCCGCCGGGATGAGCTCGGTCCTCGGGGGGGCATGGATCGGCGGGACGATCGACTCCACCGGCGCCGTGGCCGCCGCCGGGGGAATGCTCGACAACACCGCGCTGCAGGTGGCCGCCACGGTCAAGATGATTCAGAACATCCTCATCGGCGCCGTCGCGTTCGGGGTCGCGGTCTACTGGGTCACCTGCGTCGAACGGACTCCCGACGCCCCGCGGCCGCGGCTGTCGGAGATCTGGCAGCGGTTTCCCCGCTTCATCCTCGGGTTCGTGGGGGCCTCGCTGATCTTCTCACTCTTGAGTGCGGAAGGCCGCTGGGGAGACGCGGTGGCCGCGTCGGTCATCGACGGCGTCAGCAAGACCATTCGCGGCTGGTGCTTCTGCCTGGCCTTTGTGAGCATCGGCCTGGAAACCAACTTCCGCGTTCTCGCGAAGTATTTCGCCGGGGGCAAGCCCCTGATCCTCTACGTCTGTGGGCAGACTCTGAATCTGATTCTGACCCTCTTCATGGCGTGGCTGATGTTCGAAAAGGTCTTCCCCCATGCCGCCGACTCCCTCACCCGCTGAGACCCGCGCCGGCCGGCTGCGGCTGCTGGCGGCGACGACCATCATCACCACGCTTTGGCTGGGGGTCTGGCCCGCCATTGCCGATTGGCCGCCGTTTCGCGCCCAGATCGATCACAACTGCGAACTGGGAATCGATCCTTCGGCCAAGTTCTACACCGAACAGCCCGTCGCCGCCGCCGCCGTGATCAGCATCTCCGCCGCCCAGCGCCGCGACGCCGAGGCCTGGTGGTCCGTGTCTGACTGAGTCTTCCCCACTTTTCGCCGCTTGAGATGCCGAGCACCGTTGTAAGCCAAGCAGCCGTCACGCTCCGCGTGACGAGCGGGCCGCGGGGTACATGTCTCAGACGCAGACGACCGTGGCGTCCTCCGCGTCCTGGTGACGCCCCGCTCATCACGCGGAGCGTGATGGCTACTTTGATCGAGCGCTATTCGGCGCGGGTCACCCGCGAGACTTGAAAACGGGTGCGGCGTGAGCCCCAATGAGCGGAACGGGGTCGCCACCGTGATGCTTTTCGACCCGACAGGAGCGCCGCATGTCCGAAGAAGTCCCCTTTGAAACTCAGATCATCGATGGCGACATCCTCGTGATCCTGTTGCGCGGCACTCTCGACGCGGCGACCACCCCGGCATTCCAGAACGAGGTGCAGCGGCACCTCGACGCCGGGTGCTCGAAGGTCATCCTCGACTGCCGCTACCTGGGCTACGTCTCCAGCATCGGCATCGGCGCCCTGATCACCTTGCAGAACCGTCTGCGGCGGATGGGCGGGACCGTGAAGCTGGCCGCCATCCTCGGTCCGGTGATGCAGGTCCTGCGATTGGTCCGCCTCGACCGCGTGTTCGACATCTACGGCGATCTGGAATTCGCCCGCCAGTCATTCCACGAACCGCCGCCCCCCGAGGAATTGCTCGACCAGACTCCCCTGCAACAACCCCCGTTCAACTCGTTCTGAACCATCCCCCGCAGCCGCCGACCCGGCGTCAGGTGGTCGCGGATCAGGTGCGAGCGTCGGGTGTTGCAGCGGGTCAGAATCGCCGGATGCCGGGTCCGCACGGCCTCGCCCGCCCTCCGGTTTCCTGAAGCCGGATTCCTGACCGCTGACCCCTCCCCAGGAAAAATTTCCAAAATTCCGCGCGGAATCCTGGAAATCACACTAGTCCACTGAACGTGAGCCAGTAGTATTGTGTTCAGTTCGACACGAACTGCGGATCGATGCCGTGGGTGGCCTTGTCGACAGCAGGGGTTGCCACACCCGCACCAGCGGAGATCCGAGGCGAGCAGTAGGGCGCGCGTGCACGCGCCGGGGTCGGGGTAACGCTCGGTCTTGATGTTAACGTGTCGGAACCTCGCCGTTCAGGGACGTCGGACAAGCGACGGCAGGACCACCATTCTTGCCGGGGGGCGCACCCCGTGCGTTCCAGGTTTGCGCGCGTTCCTCGCTCTTTTTTCCGCCGGCCGACCCCACTCGA
>JANRLN010000599.1:0-7645 GCA_033762515.1 Planctomycetaceae bacterium | reverse complement strand
ACACCAATTCCCAGCCTCGCGACGATCCGGCAACGGGCTGCCGCTTCGATCACCTTCGGCGTGACTTGCGCCCAATTGGTGGCGATGGCGTCGACGCCGGCGGCTGCCTGGCACAGCGATCTCTCATCAGTTCCCGGCGGTTCAATGATCTCCGCACCAATGGGCAGCAGCAGCCCCTGTTCCAGGAGAGTATCCGGCCAGGCGCGATCGGTGATCAGCACACGCAAGGAAGACATACAGGAGCTCGCAGGCGGGGACGTCGGGGTGGGGAGTTGATGAGCGCGGTATCACAGATCATGTCCCGCGAACGTTGCCGGAGCTACCGCAAAGTGAAGGTATTCCGATGCGGGACATTCTGTGAATTTCCTTCGAAGGTGTGCAGTTCCCCGCGAGACTTCGGGTCTCGGGTGATTATTGTACAAACCCAGTGCCCTGCAGCGTTGGCAGCCGGCGACCGGGCAATTCGGCGCGGTCGCTGAAATTCAGTGATCCGACTGGGCTGGTTGTTCGTTCTGGCCCGAGAGGTCGACAGTGCGGCAGCCACGTTGCGTGCCGCGGACGTCTGTTCGTTCTGGTGTCTGGGAGTCTTGAAATGCAACCTTGGTCGTCTCGGCGTGGCTCGTCGAATTTGGGCGCAGTGTGGTCGATCCTGGTCGTCGCCCTGATCGGCGGGGGAGTATGGTATTACGTTAGCAAGCCCTTCCAGACACAGGTGAACCAAAACTACCGGCAGGCGACGGAGTGGACTCCTGAGAACATTAAGAAGGACCCGGTTGGCTACCTGACCTGGGCGCTGGATGAAGTTGGAAAGACCCAATCCAAGCTCGAAGCCAGCGTCTTGGGAATGAAGACACGGAAGAACGCCATCGATCGCTCCCTGGAGAAGCATCAGGCCGAAAGCAGTCAGGAGGCGAAATTGCTTGACGAACTGAAGGCCGCTTATACCGAGGCCTCATCGTCCGCCTCGACGGCATGGCCGGTGACCATCCGCAGCTTCACCTTCGACGAAACCTCGCTCAAGCGGAAGGTTGTGGAAGTAAGCGACCGAATCAAGAACACCGCGAGTCTGGTGGAGACCTACACGAAGACGCGGGATGTCATCGATTCCAAGCTGCGCGAAGTCGATGCGAAGCTGGCCGAGGTGGTGAAATTGCGGAGCCGTCTGGAAACCGACTTGGAGATCGCCAAAGTCAACAAGTCTGTCGAAGGAATCGACTCGCTGGGCGATACGCTCAATGCCATCGTGGATACCAGTCACGCCTTGGCTCAAACCGCCGCAGACGACGTCAGCGTCGATGACATGATCAAGCCCTCCAATGCGTCTCAGATCGACGACGAATTCGCGAAAATCATGGCGAAGTAGCGCAGGTCGCAGGCGGAGCACTCTCGCCTTCCCTCAGCCGTCGCACGCCTTAAACGTCGGAGGGGTCTCGCGCCTCTCCGACGTCCTCTCACAGCCGTTCATGGTTCGGTTTCAGCAGCGTACGGGCAAGAGTGCCCTATCCCACAGATTGCGGGGGTCCACAGTGCGCACGATGTGGCTTCGAATGGTTGGTCTGACCGCCTCATGTCTGGTCGCCCTCCACGGCTGCGGCCCTGGTCCGAGCGGGAGGAATGAACCCTCGATTTCCGCCGGGTCCACCAGCCCTCGACCTGCGACAGGACCGGTTTTGGAGATCATCTCCGGGTCGGAGAATGAAGCCCTCGAGCCGATTCTGCAGGAGTTTGCCCAGTCGCAGGGTTTCGGGATCAAGGTCACGTATCGCGGCAGCGTGGACATCATGCTGGAACTCGATCGCGGGCGCGACATGCAGTACGACGCGATCTGGCCGGCGAACTCGTTATGGATCGAACTCGGCGACCGGCAAAAGGTGGTCAAACTCGAAGAGAGCGTGATGCACTCGCCCGTCGTCTTCGGCGTCAAACGCAGCGTCGCTGAGCGCTTGGGTTGGCTCGAAAAAGAAGTCACCATTGCTGATGTTCTCAAAGCGGCCGAAGCGAAGACATTTCGCTTCTCGATGACCTCCGCGACGCAAAGCAATTCCGGCGCCTGCGCGTACCTCGGATTTCTCCACGCGCTGGCGGGTTCCCCCGATGTGTTGAGCGCTGAAAATCTCGCCGATCCCGCCGTCCAGGACGCCACCCGTCGGCTGCTGCAACAGATCGACCGCTCGAGCGGCAGCAGCGGCTGGTTGAAGCAGACTGTGGTGAAGAACTACGCCGAGTGCGAAGCGATGGTCAACTATGAATCGATGATCATCGAGGCCAATCAGGAATTGGTGTCGCTGGGTCAGGAACCTTTGGTGGCGATCTACCCTGCGGATGGTCTCACAATTGCTGATTCACCGCTGGGATACGTGGATCATGGCGACCCCGTTAAGCAGGACTTGTTCGAAAAATTGATGGCGCACCTGAAGAGCGAACCCGTGCAGGCACGGATCGTGGCCCTGGGTCGCCGCGCGGGACTGGTGGGATTGGATGCCTCGAAAGTGGATGCCGCGGTGTTCAACGCGGAGTGGGGAATTTCAATCGATCGTGTGATCTCGCCGATCCCGTTGCCGGGGGAATCCGTGTTGCGAGAAGCCTTGTCGCTGTATCAGTCGGGCGGACTGCGCAAACCTTCCGCGACCGTCTACGCCATCGATTGCTCGGGAAGCATGCAGGGAGCGGGGATCTCGCAACTGAAGTCGGCGCTGCATTTGTTGCTGGATCCGGAACAATCGCGACGTTTTCTCCTCGACCCGTCGCAGCGGGACGTCCACATCGTCGTCCCTTTCGACAGTCAACCACGCGAGACGTGGGTTTATCGCGGGAACGACCCGGCAATGCTGGCGGAACTCCGCGACAAGGTCGACAGGCTGGTCGCCGAAGAGGGGACCAACATGTACGCCGCGATCCAGGAGGGAATTCAGCGGCTTGACAAGGAAGTCGGTGATCTGAGCGATTATTTCCCGGCTGTGATCGTGATGACCGACGGAAAGTCCGCCGGGAATAGTCGTGCCTTGAGCGATATGATCCAGCACCGCAAGGGAACTCGGATCCCCATTTTTTCCATCACCTTCGGAGCGGCTGACGACAAACAGTTGAAGGATCTGTCGGAGCATTTCCAGGGGCGCGTTTTCGATGGCCAGAAGGATCTGACCAAAGCATTTCGCGATGCCCGCGGGTACAACTGATGCGTGCGACCGCTCGACTTGAGTGATGTGCCGGCGCGACAAATTCTCGCCGGCGCTTCGACGCTGGTTCCATAACAACCGACGGAACGGGATCGGGAATAGAGCATGCACCTCGCGAATCACGCGGCAACACGTTCTCGGCGGACTCACAAGCTCACAGTCTTGTTCCCCGCGTTAATCCTCGTTCTTCTGCACGGCTGCGGTGGGCCGGCTCCGTCGCCGAGCGCGGCGCCGCAAGGTTCCCGCACGGAAGCCCCCGCGCCTCCGCGCAGCATCGTCACTGTGAAGGGATATGTCGGCGGGGAGAAGAGCGAGCTGCTGAAAAATGAGAAGATCCGGCGCATCCTCGCCGAAAAATACGACCTGGCGATCAATCCCACGAAGGCCGGCAGCATCGAAATGGTGACGTCGCTGGACCGGAGCGGCATGGATTTCGTCTGGCCTTCCAACGACTTTGCTGTCGCGTTGCTCCGGACCAATGGCGGGCACATCCGCAAGGAACAGATCGTCTTCAACAGTCCGATCGTCATCTACACCGGCTGGAACATCGCCAATGCGCTGATCAAAGAGGGCATCGTCGAGAAGCGCACCGAAGGCTACTTCATCGTCAGGTTTCCCGAGCTGCTCCAGCGGATCGTCGAACAAAAAACCTGGAAGGACATCGGCCTGCCCTTCCACGGCAAGATCGCCGTCCGCTGCACCGACCCGACCCGCAGCAACTCGGGGAGCATGTTCGCCGGTTTGGTTTCCTATTCACTCAACAAGGAAGATGTTGTCGACGAAGAGAGTGTGGATCGCGTGCTCCCCGAGTTGAAGAAGTTCTTCTCCCGGCTGGGGCTGATGGAGCACAGTTCCGGGGACATTTTCCGCAAGTTCATTGCTACGGGGACGACGAACTCCATGATCGTGGGCTACGAGAACCAGATCATTGAATTCATAATCGCCAACGACAAGAGCCGCGAATTGATCGAAAACTCGGTCTGCGTTCTCTACCCCGAACCGACGATCTGGAGCTCGCATCCCGTCGTCACCTTGACCGACAACGGAGATCGCTTGATCGCGGCGTTCATGGACGAGCAGATTCAGCAAATCGCCTGGTCCGAGCACGGTTTTCGCTCGGGACTGGTGGGAGTCAACATCGACCCGTCGGCGGTGAGCCTCCCCTTCATGCCGGAGTCCATTGATTCGGTGATCCCGCTGCCGGGGCCGCGCACTTTCGAACGCTTGCTGCACGAGTTGGAAAAACTGTAGATCGACTCCGCGCGTCGCAGCAAGGGCGATCATTTGCCGACGCCGGGTTTGGCGTCCACGAACGCTTTGACACGACCGAGCATCCCGGCGAAAACGGTGGAGTCGTAGCCCCCGTAGAAGCTGATAATTGAGAGGAGCGGCGCCAGCCTCAGGTAGTCTTCCTGACTCGGCTGCAACAACGACTGCGTCGCCAAGACGAGCAAGCCCGCCAGCGACAGAGTGTATACGCCAAACCCCCGCATGACTGCAGAGGCATAGTAAGTCCACAGGGCGGTGATCGAAGCCTTCATCGCGAGGTCCTGGGAAATCGCTCCGTCGACCGCTGCGGCGATGAAGCGCGCCCGGCGGCCGAAAGCGCCGAGGTAGGAAGAGACGCAGGCCAACAGACCAATGTTGGTGATCGTCCAGAAACTCAAGACGATCAGCCAACTGGTGAAGGCCGAGGCAACTCCTTCCGGAGACATGATGCGACTGCGATAGGTCTCTGTGCCGACGAGCAGGCCGCCCGCAAATAGCCCAAACCAGGTCCCCAGCGCCAGGGTTGCCATGACAAGCTCCGGCAAAGACACCGATGTCGGAGCGGCCTCAAACTGTCGCAAAAACGCAACTCGTTCGTCGATGTCTGCGGATCGCTCGGGCGCGACGGGAAGTTCTGCAACGGTCACCATGTGCCTGTCCTGAATGTGTTCACGGAACTGACGGGGGCTCGCATCGTACGTCGCTGAACATCGAGCGGCGGCGATTGACGGGCTTGCTCCAGAGTGGAACGTCAAGTCGGAATCGACTGCCGAGAGAATGTAGACGGATGTGAGTCAGTCGTGGAGGCAATCGTAGGGAGCCGCTGCGGAAACCGTCAAGAAAATTCCGTGACGCCGTCAAAGTCACCAGAATTTTCCGTCGGCTCCAGGCTCGCGAGGCGGATGGCTGCCGGATTGGCGCTGGATTCTCGGGCGGCGTTATTCACTGCAGTGAGTGCACAACCGGCAATTCCATGAGGTCATAAGTTTTGAAGCCGCCGCTGAGGTTTCGGGCGTCGTACCCGCGTTGTTTCAAGATCCGCTGAGCCAGATAGCCGCGCTGTCCCACCTGGCAATAGGTGACCACTGGTTCGGCTGGCGACAGCTCGTGCAGCCGATCGCGGAGCTCATCAACGGGGATGTTCACCGCGTCGGGAAGGTGACCGGCGGCGAATTCCGTCGGGGTGCGAACGTCGACCAGCGTCGGACGCGGATCAGCCGCGGCGAGTTGCTCGACGGTGATTTGCCGATGTTCTTCCCGCAGCAACTCGGAGGCAACGAAGCCCAGCATGTTGACGGGATCCTTCGCCGATCCGTACTGCGGCGCATAAGCCAACTCGGCTTGCTCCAGGTCGTAGACGGTCATGCGTCCTTGAATCGCCATGGCGAGCACGTCGATGCGCTTGTCGACCCCCTCGCCGCCGACTCCCTGAGCGCCGAGGAGGCGTCCGTCCGCCGGATCGAACAACAGTTTCAAGGTCATGGATTGGGCGCCCGGGAAGTAGCTCGCGTGCTGTGCCGGATGGATATAGACTTTGCGATAGCTCCGCTGCTGGCGAAGGAGTTGCTTCTCCGACCAGCCTGTGCAGGCGGCCGTCAGATCGAACACGCGGAGAATCGCCGTCGCTTGCGTCCCGCGGTATGCCACGTCACGACCGAAAATGTGATCGGCGGCGAGGCGACCTTGCCGATTGGCCGGACCCGCAAGCGGCACCTGCGCGGCTTCCCCGGTCACAAAGTCGCGGGTTTCAACGACGTCGCCGACAGCATAAATGTTCGGGTCGCTGGTCTGCAGCTGCGCGTTCACGCGCACGCCGCCGCGGGGACCGACTTCAAGCCCCGCCGCCACTGCCAGTTGATTCTCCGGCTTGACGCCGATCCCCAGCACGACGAAATCAGAAGCGAGCACGCCCCCTGATTTCAGGTGCACGCTCAATCGACCATCGACCTGCTTGAATCCGGTCACAGAGTCGCCCAGCAGGACTCTCACTCCGTGATGTTCCAACTCTCGCCGGATGGGCGTCGTCATTTCGCGGTCGAGTGGGGGCAGGACCTGATCGTTGAGATCGAGAATTGTCGTCTTGGCGCCGCGCCGGACGAGGTTCTCGGCGAGTTCCAGACCGATAAAACCAGCACCGACGACGACAACGTCTTTGCAGCACTCGTCCGTCGCCGCCCTGATGCGATCCATGTCGTCCAGGTGGCGGAGTGTAAATATGCCTGGGAGGTCGAGTCCTTCCAGCGGCGGCTTCAGGGGCGCTGCACCGGTGGCAAGAATCAGCTTGTCGTACGACTCGATATAGGTGTGACCCGAATGCAGTTCACGAACAGCTACAGTTCGCGTTTCGCGGTCGATCCGTTCGACTTGAGAATGCGTGCGCGTGTGAATCCGATAGCGTTGCTGCAGCCGCTGCGGGGTCATCACGAGCAGCTTCTCGCGGTGTACGATTTCGCCGCCGATGTAGTAGGGCATGCCGCAGTTGGCAAACGAGATGTCGGGGCCGCGCTCGAAGAGAATGATTTGAGCGGACTCAGAGAGCCGACGAGCCCTCGCGGCGGCTGATGCTCCTCCTGCGACGCCGCCCACGATCAAGATTTTCATGCCGCCCTTCCTGAATGAACTGAATTGGACCATTCAGGATGGCGGTTTGCCGCGCCGACCGCCAGTACAACTCCGGAACAGACCTGACTGGATTTCCCGACCCCCACAATTCAAGAAACCCAATCTCTGGGAAGAGAATGGGTTTCGGCAATTCACGCGGGGCGTCGATCCAAGAGTCGACTGCTAGCTCAGTTTTGTTCAGCGACGGCTGCCGCAGCTTCTGCGACCTCAACCGGGCGAACATTCACGCGGCGACCTTCTTGATCGAAGAAGACGTGGCCTTCCTTCAGCGCGAAGATTGTGAAATCGCGACCCAGACCCACGTTCCGACCCGGACGCCACTTCGTGCCGTTCTGACGGATCAGGATGTTGCCGGCCAGCACATGCTCGCCACCGAACTTCTTGACACCCAATCGCTTAGCGACCGAGTCTCGGCCGTTGCGGCTGGAGCCTTGACCTTTCTTATGAGCCATGTCGGACCTCAATCCTCGAGCTGCACGAGCATCAAATTCTGCCATCGCGCCGCACAGCATGCGGTGCCGGCGCGGCGGGCGGGGAAACCGGCAGTATGGCGGAAGTTTCCCTGGAATACAAGTCGA
>JANRLN010000598.1:0-1916 GCA_033762515.1 Planctomycetaceae bacterium | reverse complement strand
GAAATACTGGCAAATAAGATGCGATTGCCCTGGGCGCGACATCCCCGTGGCCGATCAACTCAGCGCCCGATTGAACTGCCCGGTCTATCTGCTGAACGACGTCCGGGCGGCCACGTTGGGGGAGTTGACGTTCGGCGCCGGCCGCGGCGTGAAAACGATGGCCTTTTTCTCGCTGGGCACCGGCGTCGGCGGCGGACTGGTGATTGACGGCCGACTGCGCCTGGGACCGCATGGCGGAGCCGGAGAGTTGGGCCATCAAACCATTGTCGACGACGGCCCCCTGTGCGGCTGCGGAAACCGCGGTTGTCTCGAAGCCCTCGTGAGCGGCCCGGCCTTGGTCGGCGAAGCGATTCGGCTGATTTTGGCGGGGCAGTGTCCGCAGCTGTTCGTCCAGATCGAGGGAGACCTGCGCCGCGTCAGTCCCAGGGAAATCTGCGCCGCCGCTCGTGCCGGAGACTCCGGAGCCTTGTCGGTGATTCGGCGGGCGGGCGGTTATCTGGGAGTCGGAGTCGCAAACGTGGTGACGATGATTCATCCGCAGCTCGTCGTCATTGGGGGCGGAGTTTCTGCGCTGGACGACTTGCTCCTCGAACCCGTCCGACGCATCATTCGTGAGCGGGTGCGAATGTTTCCCCCAGACGATGTGCGCGTCGAACGCTCCGCACTCGATGACCGCGCCGGGCTGCTGGGAGCCGTCGCTCTCGCCGTTCGCGGCGGCATGGGTTGACAGCCGACGGAGTCGGCCGATGGAAACCCAATCGCTTCTCGTCGAATCGACCACGAAGACACCAAGAACTCGAAGGGAAAGTACAACGGCGAGTCGCCGCGAAAAGGCACGGAATTCACAAATGGGATCACACAAATGGGATCGGTTGAGTGCTCCGCGATTTTTTGAGCCTCTTGTGCATCCTTGCGGCGTCGCTTCTTCGAGTCCTTCGTGTCTTCGTAGTTCACTTCTCTGCAATTCCTAGAATCCAGGAAGCCCCATGTCTCTGACTTACTCCGATCTGGCGAAGATGCTGGATCATTCGTTGCTCAATCCCACGCTGACGACGGCCGATCTGGAACACGGGTGTCGGCTGGCTCGAGCCTATGACGTCGCCAGTGTGTGCATCCTCCCTTACGCCTTGGCGCGGTGTACGGAGCTGCTGTCCGGATCAACAGTGCAACCGAGTACGACAATCGGATTTCCGCACGGCGGACAGCGGACTTCGCTCAAAGCCAAGGAGGCTGAGCAGGCGGTCGCCGATGGCGGAACCGAGCTCGATATGGTCGTCAACATCAGCCAGATTCTGAGCGAGAACTGGGGCTACGTCCGGGACGACATCCACGCCGTGATTCAAGTGGCACATGCCGCAGGCCGCAAAGTCAAGGTGATCTTCGCGGATTGCTACCTGAAGGACCACCACAAGATTCAACGCTGCGAACTCTGCAGCGAACTCGACGCCGACTGGGTGAAGACCTCCACCGGTTATGGCACGGGTGGTGCGACTGTCGAAGACCTGCGGCTGATGCGGGAGCATTCGGCTCCGCATGTCCAGGTGAAGGCCGCCGGGGGAGTGCGCGACATCGACAAGCTGCTGGAGGTCCGCGCGATCGGCGTGACGCGCTGCGGCGCCAGCCGCACGAAAGAAATGATGGACGATTGGCGCCGTCGTCTGCAATTGCCCCCCATCGAGTTCAGCGCCGCTGCTTCCAAGGGGGGATACTGACCGCGAAGCAGCCGAGATGTCCGGCGGAGAGGAGTTCCGGCTGGACATCCTTTCCGGGTCGAAGCAAGATGTGCCCGTGGCTTGATGGCTCCGCATTCCTGGCAAAGACTCTATGACCGCCTCGGCTGAACTGCTTGTCCGCGATCTGGTCAAACGTTATCCGACTGCCGAAGGCTCGCTCGACATCCTCCAGGGCGTGCAACT
>JANRLN010000597.1:0-2501 GCA_033762515.1 Planctomycetaceae bacterium | reverse complement strand
ATTCAAAAACGCTGTGACCGCCGGAGGACGGCACGCCCGTAGGGATGGGGCCGTTGGTCCGTTCTCCCAGAGCCAACGTCTGAGACAGACCATCGGTGATGTCTCGGAATTGCGTCCGACTGTTGCGGTAGAAGACTCCCTGACTCAGCAGCGGGGTGTCGTCAAGGTTCACAGTCGCCGTCGACGGACCCCAGTTGGCTGCATAGCTGCCCCCGGCGTACTGTTCGATCGGCGTGACGGTGTCGTCACGAACCACATAGCCTCCCTCGGAGTAGCGATCAGACGGGCACAGAAAAACTTTCAAGTGCCGCTCGCGCGGGGGCAGATTCGCGACATCAAAGGCGGGGATGTTGAAATTGAACTGGCTCTGCAAACTGGCCAGTTCCAGTTGAGGCAGGATCATCAGCCCCCAGGCGAACCCCATGTGATTGGCGCCGCTGCCTGCCGGGTCAAATTTGTGCAGATAGCCCGGCGGAAACAGTCCATATGCCGACTCGTAATTGTGGAGCCCGAGAATGAGCTGCTTCAGATTGTTTTTGCACGACGACCGCCGAGCCGCTTCGCGGGCCTGCTGCACCGCCGGAAGCAGGAGCGCAATGAGGACAGCGATAATGGCGATCACCACCAGCAATTCAATGAGCGTGAAGCCGCGCACCTGACGCGACGTTGGAGAACCCAATTTCCACCGACGAAGATCCACGGAAAACTCCCTTGAGAATGCCCGCCATCCGTACGCGCAGCGCCCGAGAAGCGCGCAGGCGACCGACGGGGCGAAAACCGACCGGAAACCGACACCTGATTGCGACGTCATCCCCGCGGGGACTCATCGAGCGTCAGGCGGTCGCTTTCGGGGGTGGGACGTCGGGTTCCGGGCGGTCGCGTCCGGCATCAATCCACGGGCGACACGTCGACCAAGTGGCGACAGGTCGGATCGCGCGATACGACCAGCGCGCCGGGACCAGCGACTTGAAATGCAGGACGAATTCCCAAAGTTGCGCGGCGGTGGAGGGGCCGCGGACTGTCGGCGTCGCGGACTGCTGATGTGTGATTTCGCCCGCTGCGTGTGCTGCAGTCTCTGTCTCCGCGGCCATCGAACTTTCGTCCAGAGCGCCGGCGTGCCAGGGATCGGGCAGAGTGAATTCGAAGCCCAGGATCGAAACGTGTATGTGCGACGCGGACCCTGAAATTCTGGGCGCTGTCTGGGGCGTCGAACGTCGTCCACGATCGGCATCCTCGTGCGAATGCCCGTGGGAGTGAGCATGACCGTGTCCGTGAGCATGCGAATGGGGGTGCGCATGCGCGTGCTGAGGCGCGGTCCGGGGCGAACGTGTCGAGACAGAATGAGAGTGGCCGCGCGCTCCGGCAGGATGCTGGTGACGGATTCCCGGCGTCATCAAAGCGCTGGCTCCGGCTGCCAGCAGCAGCGCCAGTCCGACCAGAAGTCTTGTTTGTCGCCGCCATCCCATGCCGCCGATTCTACGAGTCCCGCGAGGCTGCCGCCATGACGGAGTGGAAACCGGGTCCGCAGACGCTTCCGGGTGCTCTGATACGGTGCGCGCCGCAGGGTGCAGGCAGGAGCCGAGGATGCGGACTCTGCGGATTAACGAGCCTGGGTGCGTTCATTTCGGAAAACTTTGATGCTTGGATGTCGATAATGGCAGGGTTCTCCCGCCGATCCCGCCTCCAAACATGGTCCGGTTCCCAGGTCAACGGTATGCTATGTTGGCAATTCAAGAACTGGTCGCTTGGTGGCGTCGGCGTCGTGATCATGCGCGCTGCGCCCGGACGGAAGAACGAATGGAAGTGCTGGAAATCCTGCCGGTCTCGCGCCCTGTGTCGGGAGTGGTCCGTCCGCCGGGATCCAAGAGTCTGACGAATCGGGCGATGGTGATCGCAGCGCTGGCGGACGGCGTTTCCGAACTGCAAGGGGTCCTCGACAGCCGCGATACACAAGTGATGGTGGAGAGTCTGCGGCGGTTGGGAGTGGCGGTCGAACAGGATCGCGCCCGCAAGGAACTGAAGATCACCGGCTGCGGCGGAGTGCTCCCGGTGCCTGAGGCGGATTTGTATCTTGAGAACAGCGGGACCAGCATTCGCTTTCTCACCGCGATGTGCGCCCTGGCTCAAGGACGCTACCGGCTCGACGGCAACGAACGGATGCGGCAGCGGCCGATCGCGGATCTGCTTGCGGCCCTCAATCAGCTGGGCGCCCAGACCCGCTGCGAACTCGGGACCGATGCCCCGCCGGTGATCGTCGAGTCCCAGGGACTTCGCGGGGGCGCCGCGACTGTTGAAACACGCCTGTCGAGCCAGTACCTGTCGGCAATTCTAATGGCCGCCCCGGGAGCCCGGGAACCCGTCGAAATTCGTCTCACCGGGACCCCGGTCTCGGAACCCTATATCGACATGACGCTGGGGGTGATGGCCCGCTTCGGCGTCGTGGTCGATACCGGCCGTCCCGGGACTTACCGCATTCGCCCGGAACGCTACAAGGGGGGCGT
>JANRLN010000596.1:0-21657 GCA_033762515.1 Planctomycetaceae bacterium | reverse complement strand
CGCCGGAGTCGTGTTTGTCTTTTAGGCGATCAATGCGATCCTCAAATACGTCACCCCGATCGCCGCGGCGCAGCTCAGTCAGCAGATCGTGATTTCACTGCGAGCCGAAGTCTACGACAAGCTGCAGCGTCTGAGTTTTCGGTTCTTCGACAGTCACGACAGCAGCGGCATCATCGGGCGCGTGGCCTCCGATGTGCAGGCCATCCGGCAGTTCGTGGACGGAGTGATCCTGAAAGTGCTGACGGTGGTCCTGTCGCTGCTGGTCTACATGGTCTACATGCTAACACTCCATGTCCCGTTGACCGTTGCCTGCCTCTGCACATCTCCCCTGCTTTGGTGGGGTGCAGTCTGGTTTTCACGGAGCGTGCGGCCGCTCTATCTCCGCAGCAGTGAACTCGGCGACGGCATGATTTCGGCGCTCGCCGAGAATGTGCAGGGGATTCAGGTCGTGAAGGGGTTCGCCCGGGAGCCGGAGGAGATCTCCCGGTTCGCCGCGGCAAATGAACAGATTCGCGCTCAAAAGTACGACATCTTCCGCCGCCTGAGCCTCTATCAGCCGACGATGGGCTTTCTGACGCAGATCAACCAGATCATCTTGATCGGCTACGGCGGCTTTCTTGTCATCCGCGGCGACTTCCCCCTGGGAGCCGGAATGTTCGTGTTTGCCAATTTGATTTCCGAGTTTGCGGGGCAAGTCGGACAGATCGTCAACATCGCCAATACGATCCAGGCCAGCTTCACCGCGTCGGAACGAGTCTTCGAAGTGCTCGATGCTCCCGTTGAGATCACCGACTCCGCAGATGCACAGCCGTTGTCCCGTGCCGCGGGAGCGATTGAGTTCGACCGGGCGTCGTTTGCGTACCATCGCGGCGAACCGGTTCTGCAGGACATTTCGCTGAAGATCGCTCCCGGCGAATGCATCGGCATCGTCGGGGAGACCGGGGCGGGGAAGTCGACGCTGCTGGGGCTCCTCGCCAGGTTCTACGACACCACCGGCGGACGCGTGCTCATCGACGGCGTCGATGTTCGCAACTACCGCCTGCGGGATCTGCGCCGCAACCTGGGGCTGGTGTTTCAGGAAAGTTTTCTCTTCAGCAATTCCGTCGCCGCCAATATCGCGTTCGGCCGCCCCGACGCTTCTCTCAAGCAGATCGAACAGGCGGCCCGGCTGGCGGCGGCCCACGAATTTGTGGCGGAGCTGCCGCTGGGTTACGACAACATGATCGGCGAGCACGGTTCCAATCTCTCCGGAGGGCAGAAGCAGCGACTGGCGATTGCACGGGCCCTGGTCCTCGATCCCCCGATCCTCATTCTCGACGATGCCACCGCAGCGGTGGATCCGGAAACTGAGCACGAGATTCGCGTCGCCATCGATCGCGCCCTGCAGGGCCGGACCACGCTGATCGTCTCCGGTCGCGTCTCCACGTTGCGGCATACGGATCGCATCTATGTGCTGCGAGATGGGCGAGTGATGGAGTCCGGCACCCACGACGAGTTGCTCGCGCGGAAGGGAGAGTACTTCCATCTCGCGCACCTGCAGACCGTAGAGGCGGCGTGGTCGGAAGTGAACTCCCTGGAGGGAGCCGCTTCATGACGACGGCTGCAACACCCGGGGCGCCGGCTCGCTGGACGAGCAGCCTGACACGCCTGGGCGCCAAAGATGACGAGGAGCATCAGCGACCCCTGGATTTTCGCCTGATCATGCGGCTCATGGAGTCGACGCGACCTTACGCCGCGATGCGCAACTGGCTGGTGGCGCTGGTGATCGCCAGGTCCATCCAATTGCCGGCGCTGACGTGGATTCTGACGGCAGTGATGACAGGCCCCGTCGCGGCCGCCGATTTTCCGGGAGTCCTCTGGGGAACGGCCGCGTTCACGGTGCTGGCCCTGACGACGCAGTGGGTGATGCATTACCGCCAGCTCTACGCTCTGGAACTGGGCGAGGCCGTTGTGCACGACCTGCGCAATCGGCTGTTTGCCCACCTGCAGACAATGCCCCTGAGTTTTTATCATCGCACGAAGGTCGGCCGCGTCATCAGCCGGATGGTTTCCGACATTGAAGACGTGCGCGTCGGCGTGCAGGAGGTGCTGTTCGTCAGCCTCGTTCAGGTGGGCCAAATACTGGTCGCGGCGCTGTGCATGCTGTGGTACGACTGGCAGTTGTTTTTCATCGTGCTGGCGCTCGCGCCGGTTCTGTGGCTGCTGAATCAATACTTCCGCAAGCGCCTGTCCGATCAACTGCGGGCGATGCGGGAGTCGTTCAGCCGCATCACCGCGACGCTCGTCGAATCGGTGCTGGGAATCCGGGTGACGCAAGGGTTCGTCCGGCAGGATGAGAATGCCCAGATGTTTGCGGAGCTCGTTGCCGACCATTCCGCCTACAATTCCGCAGTCTTAAGGACGCACGGCCTGTTCATTCCGCTGCTGGAGTTCAACAGCCAGCTCTTCATCGCCGTGTTGCTCCTCGTGGGCGGCTGGAAAGCGCTGCAGGTAGGATCGGCCGAGGGAGTCGGCGACGTCATCAGCTTCTTGTTCATGGCCAATTTGTTCTTCGCCCCGATTTCCGTCCTTGGCAACCAGTACAATCAGGCATTGACTGCCATGGCCGGAGCCGAGCGGCTGTTTGCAATGCTCGACACTGCTCCGGATTGGAGCGATCCAACCGATGCCGTCCCGGCGTCGACGCTCGCGGGTCGAGTCGAGTTTGACAAGGTCACGTTTGGCTACGATCCTTCCCGGCCGGTATTGCAGGACATCAGCTTTGTCGCGGAACCGGGTCAGACGATCGCCCTCGTCGGGCATACCGGCAGCGGGAAGTCGTCGATCATCAACCTGTTGACGAAGTTTTATCTCCCGCAGTCGGGGCGTGTGCTGCTCGATGGACAAGACCTGCTGCAACTCACGGGGGATTCGGTTCATCGCCAGATGGGACTGGTGCTTCAGCAGAATTTTCTGTTTCGCGGGACTGTTGCCGAGAATATCCGCTTCGGCAGGCCCTCGGCGACGAATGGGGAGATCATCGAGGTCTGTCGACAGCTCGATTGTCTGGACCTAATTGAAGCCCTCCCGCAGGGATTTCTCACGACCGTCGGCGAGCGGGGCGCTCAGCTCTCGCTGGGTCAGCGGCAGATGGTTTGCTTCGCCCGCGCCCTGATCGCTGATCCGCGGATCCTCATTCTCGATGAAGCCACCAGCAGCATCGACTCGCGAACGGAGCACCGCCTGCAGAAGGCGCTTAAGGTGCTTCTCGCCGGCAGGACCAGCTTCGTCGTCGCCCACCGGTTGAGCACGATCCGTCAGGCCGATCTCGTGCTGGTCCTCGACCACGGCCATCTCGTGGAACGAGGCACGCACGGGGAACTGGTTCGCCAGGGGGGCATCTACGCGCACTTGTACGAGCGGTTTGCGCAATCGGCGGCGTAGGTTGGCGAGAAATCCAAAATCCGAAGCTCGAAATCCGAAGGAAGTCTTAAGTCCGAATCGGGACAAACCGGCGATGAATGTGCCTCGCTGTGTGAGTATCGCCATGACTGTGGATGCCGTTTTTCCGCTTCGAGCTTATGATTTCTTTCGGAATTCGACCTTCGAATTTCTTATTTCCTCTTTCTGCCCCCCGATGCCTGACACCTGACTCCTCAACCATGAAATCTCTCACCCGCCACCTGACGTTCAACCTCCCCGCCCGCATGGCGTTCCTGAACATTACTCCGCAGGTCGAAGAGGCTGTGCGCGAGAGCGGCGTGCGGGAAGGCTTGTGCCTGGTCAACGCGATGCACATCACGGCGTCGGTCTTCATCAACGACGACGAATCGGGACTTCCCGAAGACTACAAGAACTGGCTGGAAGGCCGCGCTCCGTTCGACGCCTCGCCGCAGCGATACGCCCACAACCGCACCGGCGAAGACAACGCCGACGCCCACATGAAACGCCAGATCATGGGCCGCGAAGTGGTGGTCGCGATCACCAACGGCAAACTCGACTTCGGGCCTTGGGAGCAGATTTTCTACGGGGAGTTCGATGGACGGCGGCCCAAGCGGGTGCTGGTGAAGATTATTGGGGAGTAGAGGTTGCCGCCATATGAACATGCAGCGGATCGACAGATGGCTTCAGCCGCTCTTTGGCCAACCCTGTTGGGGGTTGCACTACGACCGCTGCTTGAATCTATCGATGAACTTTGGACGGCCGTCGCTCAATATTCGAGAACCGTTCAGCTCGGACTCGAATTCCGAGTCCGTTCAGCGAATGGCATCACGGCGCTTGGTGACCGTCCGTGGAGAATGGTGGCTGTGGATTTATTGCTGCTACTGGCAGCTGACTTCCGGCGATCTTCAACTGGCCACGGGTTCGTCCTCGCTCAGGCGAATTGAATTGGCAACATCACAACTCGATGGACAAGAACTCGTCTCGGTGGATGTGGAGCCGGAGACGGGTGCGACACGTTTTGTCTTCGATCTGGGATGCGTCCTGCAGTGTCGCAGATTCAAACGTGATACTGACGCTGAACTGTGGCTGTTGTACAGGCCGAGCGGGTATGTGCTGTCGGTTCACGGAAACGGGACCTTCGGCCATCAACGTTCCACCGAAGTCGAGCAGCGTTTTCAGCCTATTGAGGATGGCAAGACCGGTCCGCTGTGATGTGGCAATCTGTTAGTTCTTGCTCTGTATGGCAATACGACGTACACAATCGTGGCACTTTGCTGCACACAGTGATGGACGAGGATTCGACCATGCCGACTGCCAAAAGCGATGCCCGGATCAATTTTCGGCTCAACAGCGATTTCAAAGGGACGATAGAGGACGCTGCGGCCGAGATGGGCCAGTCGGTCAGCGATTTCGCCGTCTCGACGCTCGTGCAGAGGGCCCGCAACATCCTCCATGACCAGCGGTCCACCCGACTTAGCGAACGGGATCGTCAGCTCTTTGTCGCCGCCCTGGACGACGAATCGAGCAAGCCCAATGAGGCCCTGGTGAAGGCGGCCAAACGGTACAAGAAACAGGTCGGCTGATGGCGACTTGGTCCATCCGTCGCCTCGACAAAACCCATAACCGCTCGGCGTTCGACTGCGGACAGCCGATTCTGAACGAGTGGCTGAGGGTACGGGCCGGTCAGTTCGACCGTCGTGATCTCTCCCGCACCTATTAGGCCACTCGTCCCAGTGAGACGATGGTCCTCGCGTACTATGCAATTTCCACACATCGGGTGATCTACGAAGTGCTTCCGGCCGCGGAGGCGAAGGGGTTGCCCGGTCTCGACATCCCGGTCATCCTTATTGGTCGGATGGCCGTCGACCAAAGTGTCCAAGGCCAAGAGTTGGGCGCGTTGCTGTTGGTGGATGCCCTGAGGCGGTCGTTGCAGATTTCAGATCAGGTCGGCATTCGAGCCGTTGAAGTCGACGCCCTGGATGTTGCTGCCCGTAACTTCTATCTGAAGTTTGGATTCCGCTCGCTGCAGGTTGATCCCCGCATCTGTTCCTGCCGCTACACGCGATTCGCAAGTTGAAGCTGGGCCCCATGTAGTAGTGGTGGCGTCGCGCCGTGGATCCATGGCCGGGATGCGCGGATTCGGCCGACGCCGGAGTCAGTGAAGGGAAATGAGGGACAATGTCGTAGTTCCAGCGATCGGAAGGGGAGATCCTCGCCACGTGTTCTCAGGTGTCGGAAGCGACGACAATGCACTGAGTGGCAGCCGGCGGCCATTGGATTTGCAGAGGCAGCGGCAACCGGTGGCTCCACTTCACCGCGCAAATGTCGCTGGTGCGAGCGCCCCTTTCTTGTGGATTCTGCCCGGCTGCAGCATCATTGCGGCTCTCGATACTTGTGAGTCCATGCTCCCCGCAAAGTTCAATTTGCTCGGAAAGTAGGTCTCCGTTGCGCACGCCAAATCTGAATGGCGATGTTCCCGTGATTCGGCCGGTGCTGGTGCTCGTCGGGTTGCTCGGGGGAGCATTGCTGCTGGCTCCTGCGGAACTGCTCGAGGGATTCTCTCTGGGTTCCGGTGATTCGGTCGCGCTGGTTCTTCGAAGTCAGAAGCAGATCGGATTCGCCGTCGGCGCGCTGGCTGTCCTGTCGTGGTGCCTGGTCGCCGTTGCCGTGCGGCGAATGCAGACCCTCGATGATGAAGACTGGAGATGGTGGTGCGGCCCGCAGACGCCGTTGCCGGCATGGCGCGAGGTCGCCCTCTGGGGTGCTGTCGCAGCCGGACTGGTCCTGGCGACGGATGGGCCCAGTCTTGTCTGGCACGATTTCGAGACTGACGATTTCACGCTGTTGAACGCGGACGATGAGCTTCCGCTGCGCGAACTGCTGCTACGCACTCACAACGACCATACGATCCCGCTGTTGCGTCTGGAACTCCGTTGCTGGCGTTCTCTCTTCGGGACTCACTCCTTCGCGTTTGCCTGCGCGGCGATGGGCATCCAGACGAGCTTGCTCTGGTCGACCGCCATTCTGCTCCGAATGCACGCGGTCTCACGCGCCGCGATCCTGTTTGGGCTGCTGCTGATGTCGGGTTGGACCTTGTGGGGGCAGTTCACCTCCGGTGCGTTCATCCTGCAGAAATACCTGCAAATCTCGATCTGCGGCGTGTTGTCGGCGGTGTGCTGGCTCTCCTGGCGGCGGACGGGTCGACCCATCTACGGACTGGCGCTTCTGGCCGCTACGCTGTGGAGCTGCAGCTTGAATGTCATCGGGTTCTGGGTGCCCTGCGCCGTGCTCACTGTTGCGGCTTGTGAATGGCTGAACCCCAGACCTGCGATCGACCGCCGAATCGGACTCGGCTGGCTGGCCGGGTTGGCCGCGCTCACAGTCGGCTTGGCGTGCGCTCATGCGTGGATCTACTCTTTGCCGGGCAACTCGGCGCTCCTCTCGAGCGGCGGCGCCCGTCCGACGCTGGTCCGCCTCGCGACCCATCTGGGTGTCTTGCTGAGCACGACCCTGATCTCGACGATCATTCCCACGCCGCATCATCTCGCGAAACTCAACCTGCTGGCGCCGACATTGATCGCCGTCGGGCTGGCGGCCGTCGCCGCACTGCTTTGGGCCGTCCGGTCCACTCCCCGCCATCGGCCGGCGCTCGCCGCATGTGTGTGCATTGCACTGGGGATCGGTGCGATGGTGTGCGTGGGTCGTCCCATGGAGGTTGTTTCGACGACGTTGCCCGCCAAATATCTTGGCCCGCTCTATGTCTGGATCTGTTGCATCGCAGCACTCGTTTTCGACAGCGCCGTGGCGCGGTCCGTCGGCGGTCGACAGATCTTCGTTATGAAACTGGGCTGCCTGTTTATCGGATGTTCCTGGGCCGCACATGGTGCGCTGTGCGCGGCTCATTGGGTCAACATGCCATTCTTTACGCGCGACGTCAGCCGCGTCAGCCAGTGGTGCTGGCATGCGCGTACGCGTCAAGCGATTGACGACCTGCGACTTCGTTTCGCCCAACCTGTGGAGAGGCTCGATCCTCCTCCGCGCTCACTACCGGAAGTTCCCGGCGAGCGCCTTTGCCGCGCCTATCCGGCGCTCGTTTACCCTTGGGGCGAGGAGCCGCCGCTGAGCACATTCCGTTGCGTCCTGTTTCGGCGACCCGCCGCATGGACGTTTTCTACCGGCGATCAACCGCCCGACCCGCAAGTCGTGGAGCTGATCCGCGGCGACCCGCTGCTCTCCCTCCTGTTGGTCCCGTAGCTCGAGCTGTGACTGAGCAGGGTGCTTTCATCCGTTGTGCACTCCCCCGCTTCACGCTCCGGGCATGAGTTGCAGCTGCCGGGGTCCGTCCGTCGAATATGTTCTCGATCAGGGAAATGCTCCCCGGCATCTGTTCCTGCCTCTGCACGAGATTCGCAAGTTGACGCTTGATGCGTTGTAATGCCCTTATCGCCTGCACGCCAACTCCACGTCGAGGGAACTCTGCCATGGTCGAAGGCCGTCTGGTGCGCATCATCTGTCTCATGACGATCGCGTGCCTGGTGCAACACGCGACTGCCGATCCGCCGGAGAATCAGAACGCCAAGTCCAACCACCTCGCCGGCGAGAGCAGCCCCTATCTGCTGCAGCACGCGCACAATCCGGTCGACTGGCATCCCTGGGGGCCTGAAGCCTTTGCCAAGGCAAAGGCCGAGGGGAAGCTCGTGTTTCTCTCCAGCGGCTACCATGCCTGCCACTGGTGCCATGTGATGGAGCGGGAGTCCTTCGAGAACGCGAAGATCGCCGCAATCTTGAATCAGCACTTCGTGTGCATCAAGGTCGACCGAGAGGAACGGCCGGATGTCGACCACGTCTACATGACGGCCCTGCTGGTCATGGGTCAGGACGGCGGCTGGCCGCTGTCGATGTTTCTTACGGCCGAAGGCAAGCCGATCGCCGGGGGAACGTACTGGCCGCCGGAAGATCGAGAGATTGGCGGCGAGACCTTGCCGGGCTTCGCGACCATCCTGCAGGCGGTCATCAATGTCAACGCCAAGTCGCCGGAGAACATCGAGCAGACGGCGACTCTCCGCTCGCAACAGACGCGGCGGGCGCTGCAGCTCAATCTCGGGCTGCAGGGCAAGGTCGACGCCAATCGGGAGCTCATCGATGCTGCGGTGACGCAGTTGACCGAGATGTTTGACCCCCTCCACAGCGGGTTCGGCCGAGCGCCGGAATTTCGCGGACCGAAGTTTCCCAATCCGGCCTATCTGCAACTGCTGCAAGCCGAGGCGGCCCGCAACGACAGCGCTCAACTGCAGTCGCTCGTCGATTCCACGCTGGAGTCGATGGCGCAGGGGGGCATCTACGACCAGGTGGGCGGCGGCTTTCATCGCTACAGCACCGAACGCACCTGGACCGTTCCCCACTTCGAGAAAATGCTCTACGACAACGCCCAGCTTCTCGAAGTCTATGCCGCCGCCTATCGCCGAAACCCGCGGCCGCTGTATCGACGGGTGCTGGAGGAGACCGCGGAGTTCGTCGCCCGCGAACTGACTTCCGCGGACGGACTCTTTTATACGGCGTTGGACGCCGACTCAGCGGGCATTGAAGGACGCTCTTACGTCTGGAACGAGGGGGAACTTGCCGCGGCGATCACCCGTCCCGAGGATCTCGCCCTGGCGCAGCATGCGTGGGGCGTCTCGGGGTCGACCAACTTCGAGGATGAGACCTGGATTCTGACGGCTCGACAACCTGTCAGCGACGCCGAGCAGACGCGGTTGCAGGAGTTGAAGCCCAAATTGCTGGCGGTACGCAAACAGCGCCCGCAGCCGAATCTCGACTCCAAAGTGCTGACGTCGTGGAACGGCCTGATGATCGCCGGGTTGGCCGCGGCGGGTCAGGCGCTCGACGACCGCAAGCTGGTCGAGCGGGCCGCGCAGGGGGCGGATCGGCTTCTTACAGCCGTGAAGTCGGACGCGGGCGGGCTGTTTCACGTTTACGCGGCCGCGCCAGGAGAGTCAGCCAGAGCGCGACTGCCGGGCTATCTGGATGACTACACCCATATTGTCCACGGTCTGCTGACGCTCCACGATGCGACGCAGGACCAGCGGTGGCTCACCACCGCCCTGGAATTGAACAACGCGATGCTGGAGCGGTTTCACGATGCAGATCAAGGGGGCTTCTATTTCACCTCGGAGGAACATGACACACTGTTCATCCGCATGAAAGACCAGCACGACGGGGTCCAGCCTTCGGGCAACAGCCAGGCGGTCCTGAACCTGCTCCGTCTGAGCGCGAAGACGGGCGAAGAGCGTTATCGGATGCTGGCCCGGCAGACCATTCAGCTCTTCGCCCCCACGATCGCGCAACAACCGACCGGCTTGTGCGGACTCTTGCGGGGATTGTTGATCGACCTGGAGTCGCGGTCCAAGTGACCAACTTGCGTAGTCACCGTTGACACACGCCTCAGCCAGTTCACTTCATGTTCGCGGCGAACGCGCGATACTCGGCGGCCGGATCGTAGGCTTCTCCGGAATGAATTACCGCGCCAAACCGCAGCTTGAGCGTTTCGCCGCGGCGAAGACGGATGCTGCTGACAGGGCCCTGTTTCATGGCGGCTCGTCCGAAGGGGTTCGCCACGAAGACGCCGTAGTCGCGGTTGTGCCACCAGGAGGGGCGAAAGTTCCCAGGATCCGCCAGTAGAGTGATTCCACACTGGCGGCCATCAATCACGCCCGCGTAATCGCACCACTCCGCCGGCTGCCCCCAGGTTGCCTGTGCCGATTTCAAACCGCGGCTGCTGCGGATCTGTCCCCCGTTCTTCTCTGTCATCGGCGTCGCCACTCGGGCGCCGAATCCCATCTCTTCCTGGTCGCCCCACGTAAGATCGCGGGAGTCCGCCAGAAACGTCGCCTGCCAGGTGATGAGGTACCCAGTCGGCCGCAGCGTGAGGCTGATGTCGCAATTCATGCGACACAGGGGACTGCCGTCGTTGCCCTGCAAACGACTCTCGGTGGCGAACTCCAGCCGATCGCCTCCGACGGCCGGAGGCTTCAAGAAGCGTTGATGTTCGATGCGGCCCTGATTCCTCCAGAAGTCGCTGCCGCTGATGTCCCCGAACGCCAGCCACAGGCCGGGGTGCATCGCCGCGTGGTCGTCGGCATCGACACCGGCGAGCGGCGGATGATTGCGGGTTACCTTGACCCCGCCGGGGCCGTACAGATTGGCGAAATAGGGTCGCAGGATCGTCTGGTCTGCAAACACGAACTCCGCCGCCGGTTGCCCGGCGTGGGTGATCACCAGCCGATCGGACCGCTCGGCGAAAGCGAGGCTGGTGGGAGTTTGTGCCGCGGCAGTCGCCGCGCAGCAGCACAGGACCAGGCAACCGTGAAGATGTGTTCGCATGGAATGTCCCTCCGGGGAGTCAATCTTGCATCGCTTCTTGCGCCGTGTCGGGTGCGAACCAGATGGCGATGACGCCAAGGGCGTAGATGAGCGAACAGATGCTGCCGACGCGCGGATAATCGCCCCCGAGAGCCGTAAACAGCATCCCTGCGAGGAGCACGCCCCCCGCGGTGGCGAAACGGCCGGAATTGTAGGCCAACCCGCTGCCGGTCGCCCGGACGCGCGTTGGAAAGAGCTCCGGCAGATAGACCGACAACCAGCCGAAGAACAAGGTGGCCACGAGGCCCTGAGCGAAGACGATCGGATGAAAGGACGGCTGCAGCGGCGCGGTCTGTTGAAACATGGCGATCGTCAGTGCCGTGGCCCCGACGCTGATGAGAAAATAGCTCCGTCGCCGACCAAGCCAACTGGCAAGTTGCGCCCCCAGAAAGCTCCCCATCGTGGCCCCCAGCGCCCACCAACCCTGCGTGGCGGCCTTGTAGCCGACGTCGACCGTGCCCGCGACCTTGTCCGCCCAGGGGATCATCCACTTGCTCGCGGACCACGCCCCCACCATTGGGATCGAACTGATCACGATCCCGGTCAAAGTGACCCACAGCAGGTCCTTTGCAAAGAGCTCGCGCCATGGCGGCGAGAGACTTTTCTCCCTTCCGCGCGACGCGAGCCACTTGGGGGACTCCGGCAACGCCACGAGGACAGCCACTCCCAGCGCCGCCGGAACTCCGGAGAGCTGAAAGATCCACCTCCACGAGTCGGGGGTGATCGGCCAGACCCGCGCCAGTTGCGAGAGCATCAGAATCCCCGCGTTGAGTCCGGCGCTCATCACCCCCGAAACCCACGGCCGCGAGGCGTTCGACCAGCACTCCGAGACCAGCGCGATCCCGTTGGGCCACATGCCCCCCACACCCAAACCCACCAGGAAACGCAGCACCAGCATCTGTTCCTGCGTCTCAACGAACGCTCCCAGCGCGGCGAAGAGGGAATAGAACAGAATGCTGATGCCCATGGCCCGCGTCCGCCCGATCCGATCTCCCAGGTTCCCCAGAAGGATGCCGCCGATCGCGGCCCCCAGCATCAGTGCCGCGGTAAACCGCGCGAACCAGTCCCCGCCGAGCGTCGGCGTGAAGGCGTCACCCAGAAGACTCTTCGAGACCGACAGCGACGCCACCGGCATCAACCCCAGTTCCACACCGTCAAAGACGAGTCCCAGAAAGGCCGCCGTCAGCACCGCCGCGCGGGCCTGCAGCGACAGGGGAGTTACCGTCACGCAGTTCTCCTCCGCCAGACGTGAATGATGGCGCTGTTGTCCAGTTCCCCAAGGCCGGCGGCCTCGGCTTGTTCCAGGAGGCGGCAATGTACTTCCGACAATGGCAACGCCAGATCGCTCTCCGCCGCTGCGGCAAGCATGATGCGGACATCCTTGAGGTGCTGTGAGAGGCGTGCCTGCACGTGGAAATCCCCGTCCAGCATCTTGCGGCCTTTGACATCCATCGCTCGAGAATAGGCCGGACTCTCCTTCAACACTTCCAGCGCCGAAGCGGGACTGACTCCAATGGCCTCGGCAAAGGCAAGTCCCTCCGCAAGAACGGCGCGATTCAGCCCCAGCACCAGATTCGTCACCAGTTTCATCCTGGCGGCGCTCCCGCTCTCGCCGACATAAAAGACCCTGCCGCCCAGGATCGCCCACAAATCGGCACAGGCGTCGAAGTCGTCGCGTACGCCGCCGACCATGACGGTCGCTTCGCCGCGACGGGTCTGTTCGCTCGAGCCGGAGATGGGGGCGTCAAGATAACTGACGCCCCGTGCAGCGAGCCGTTGCGACATGGTCCGGCTGTGTTCCGGTTCCCCCGTCGTGGTGTCGATCAGAATCTGCCCCGAGTGCAGTCCCCCCTGCAGTTGCTCCACGACCTCCGCCACAACGTCGCTGGAATAGAGGCTGATGATCACCCGATGGCAGATTTTCAGGGGATTGTCGCACCACTCCGCGCCCAAGGCGATCAGCGGCTCGGCCTTGTCGCGGGAACGATTCCAGACGACCACGCGATAACCATGGGCGAGCAGTCGCTCGGTCATGGCGGTCCCCATCAGGCCCAACCCGACAACGCCCACCAAGGGTTTTACGGGCACAGACGACGGGAGCGGCGCCGAATCGATGGACATGCAGCACCTGCCGAGGGAAGGGAGTGGATCGAGATCTGCGGCATCAATATAGCGACTGCCGGACGGCACGTCGCAGTCAAAGACAACCCACGACGACGTGACGCCGTGTCCGCGCGGCTCACGATTCGTTGTCGTTCGTGTGTTCCCTGACCTGTCGCAGCAGCCGTGAGCCGCGCGGACTCGGTTTCACCCTGCAAAGGCCGTTCACTCCGTGAAGCGGACCAGCAGTTCGGTCTCTGAGGCGACGCGCCACTTCCCCTCCTGCCAGGCGGTCGCCTTCAGCTTCAGCGGCCAATCGCCGGCGAGGCGGCCATCCGTGGAAGCCGTGATACGTAGCGTACCTTGAAGCTGATCCGCCGGCACGACCAGAGGCTCCGCCTGCAGCGCCCCACGCAATTCTTCCGGGACGACGAGTTCGACTGTCGTCGCCAGCGGGAGTTTGGCGGAACGTGCCAGAACAATCGGGACATCGAGCGCGCCTCCCCGCCGGAGCACCGGTTCTTCCAGAGGCGACGAGATCTTCAGGAGCGCCCCTTCCAGGATCATGGTGATCGCCGCCGACGAGGGCTTTACCAGATAGCGGACGTTTCCTTTGGGATCGGCGACCCCCGCGACGCCCTGGACCAGCATGCGTTCCGTCAGATCGGTGGCCAGCCATTCGGGCATGAAGCTGGGATAGGTCGCCCGCGTGGTCTCGGGAGCGACCATGATGCTGGGGCCGATGATGCCGCGGCGATACCGCGCCTGTTGGGCCGCCATCTGCAACTCAATCGCACCGGAAAACCCCGGCTGTCGCACGATGTCGAACTCGGCCAGACACGTCGTTCCGCGATGGACGTCGCGTTGACGGGTGCGGTCGATGAGTTCCAATTCGAACGGAGGGACCATCGTTATGGCCAGCAGAGATGTCTCGATTCGCTGTTCCGAGGGGAGCGTTGAGCATAGATTTCCCGCGGCCATGCCAGAGGCCACAACAGAGACCGTCGAACCACCGATCTGTGCGCTCCCGCGGAATCGGAGCGGTGCGGCCACGACTGCGGCGTCAGCCGCTGCGAGCAATGTGATCTTGGCGTCGTTCTTCCCGGCAGGGATGACGCCCAGCCCGTCCAACGTGACGCCGTCGGGCAAGCCCTCGACCGCAAGTGCGATCTCTCCGTCGAACCCGGCATGGCGAACGGCTTGAACCGGCACATCAAATCTGCCCCCAAGGGGCAGATGGACCACCTGCGGCGCCGTCAGCGTGAACCCAGGCGGACGACGTTCCAGTTGCAGGCGGAAGACCTCGTCGAGCGCCTTTTCCTGTACCGACATACAACGTGCGACGCACGTGTAGGTGCCCGCGGCGGGGACCATGAATACCAGCCCCGCATCGGTGAGTCCCGTCAGATCGTCGTTCTCCGCGACCGTCTTTCCGTCTGCGTTCAAGATCTCGCAGGCGACATCAAGGGAGCTACCGATGCCCCGCGATTGCAGGTCGATCGACCAGAACTCGCCCTTCTCGCAGTTCCAGGTGAAACGTCGCTCGTCGCCGCCGGTTGAGAAGCGACCGGTGACTCCCAGGGGGGCGGTCAACGGCTCATCGGCGCGTCCTGCAACGTCCGCAGATTCGACGAGATTGCTCAGGGGAATCGTCACCGCGGCCTTACCGCACGGTGTTTCCAAGACGTGAGTGAACGCCACGAGGTCAGGATCGGCGGGGAATGTCACCGATTGCCGCACCGTCTCCAGCGTCGCAGCGCCAGTGACCACGCCCCAGCCGACAAATTCGACCTCGGCCGCAGCGCCGCGTTGTCCGAAAGCCGGCAGCGTCGCCACGACGCGCGGGCCGGCTGTCACTTCCAGGCGGTAGACGTATGTGCGATCACCACGGAAATCGGCATCGTGCAGACTGACGAGATAGGTCTGACCGGATCGGGCCTGGAATGTCACTCCCCCGTCACGGCCCAGCGTGTCAGCGAAATCCGCCAGCAGCGTTCCCGCGGAATTGCGTACCTGCAAAACCCCCTGAAAGTTGGCGTTGAGCCGCCGCGACATCAGTTCCACAGAAATCGGCCCGTCGCGATCGGCGACCACTTCATAGCGATCCACTTCGGTCAGACGGCTCAAACGCCCGGAGACGGCGACCGGCAGAGATGGCAAGCGTTGTGGCTGATCGCGAAACCGCGACTCCAGCACTTCGACGCCGTGACTGACGTACAACACGGACGTCGCTGATGCGCCGTTGGCATTTGCGACCTGCCAGCGCACCAGCCCGGCCGGCCGTGCGGGATCAACTGTGATGCGACCGGGGACTTCGCGCGGGATCGGCAGCGCGGCAATGCTGGCGCGGGGACCGGACCAAAACGGCGGCGGCTGCAGGTGATATTCTCCGGGCGGCCCCAGCGTTTGCAGCGTCACTTGCGGGTCATGCACGAACCATTGGAGATCGGTCGTGAAATCGAAGCCCCCCAACTGCACGTCGGTCGTCGCGCCGGCGCGTACGGCAGGGGGATAAACATAGCCGAGTTGCGGGGCCTTCTGGGCCAGCGCGACATCCACGTTCAGACAGACCCAGCACACACTCGCAACCCGCAACCAACCCAGGCGACGCCGCATCATGCCAGGACCTCGTCGATTCGCCTGCCGCCGTTGACAATCGGCACCGGGCGACCAAGGGGCGTGTGGTGCACTTTGTCGGCGTCGACCCCCATCAGGTGGAAGACGGTGCGGAGCAGGTCCTGAATCCCATATGGCTGCGTGATCGGATAACTGGCGGTCTTGTCACTGGCTCCCACGACGGTCCCCCGTTTGATCCCGCCGCCAGCGAGAATCACCGTTTGACAATTCGACCAGTGATCGCGACCGGCGTCTTTGTTGATCCGCGGCGTCCGGCCCATCTCCCCCATCATGATCACCAGCGTCGTGTCGAGCAGTCCTCGTTCATCCAGGTCCGTTAAGAGGGCGCTGAGTGCCCGATCGGTCGGCGGCACGAGCGCCTTTTCGTGACTGCCGAAGTTGTCGGAGTGGGTGTCCCAGCTGCCGTGGTCGATGCCGATGAACCGGCAGCCCGCCTCGACGAGTCGTCGCGACAACAGCGCGCATTGACCGATTGAGGTGTATCCATACTTCTCGCGAAGCGCCGGCGCCTCCGACTGGATCGCGAACGCCTGCCGAGCTTGCGGCGACGTGACCAGATCGGCCGCCTGCTCGTAGTACGACGCCAGAGTTTTGGCGCGTCCGGTGGCCCGCTGACTGGCTCCCAAACCCTCTGCTCCCGTCAGCAGACGTTGACGCCGCGCGAAGCGATCGGACGACACCGAATCCGGAACATCCAGATCCTGCACCTTGAAGTCGGCCTGGACGGGATCGTTCTTGATCGTGAACGGTGCATACTTGGCCCCATAGAATCCCGGTCCGCCGGGTCCGAGGGCGTTGGGAATCTCGATGTAGGGCGGAACCGCGCCGCCCGGTCCCAGTTCGCGGGAGACGATCGAGCCGATCGACGGATACAACTCGTTGAAGGGTTCTCAGCGGGCCTGACCGTCGGGGAAGTTGGGAGGATAACCCGTCAGCACCCAATGTCGTCCGGTCTGATGGGCATTGTCGTTGTGGCTATGCGATCGCAGGATCGTGAATTTGTCGGCGACTTGCGCGCACAGCGGCAGAAGATTGCTGATTTGCGTTCCGGGAACCACCGTCGAGATCGGGTGAAACGGTCCGCGAATCTCCGCCGGAGCATCGGGCTTGAGGTCCCACATGTCGATGTGGCTCGGCCCCCCTTCGAGTTGAATGAAGATGCAGGCTTTCGCCTGTGCCGGGCGCGCGGTTGCTGCGGCCGCCTGCAGTTGCAGCAATGACGGCAGCGTCAATCCCCCAAGCAGCCCAGTGCTCCCCACGCGCAACATCCGCCGCCGGGTGATCTGGTCGCAAAGGCGATGCGGTCCGAAGTCCAAGCTCAGCATCCCGAGTCTCCAGAATCTCGATCCCGACGGTGCCATGTACTACGGCTCACAGAGCCGTGGTGCACTCGTTGTCGGCATGCGCTCAATGGTTAAACACAAACTCTTTCGTATTCAGCAACGTCCATAACACGTCTTCGGTCGCCGCCCGGCGATCGCTGGATGCCGTGAAGGCCTGCTCCATCAGTTTCTGTTCGTCGGCTGTCGGCGGCCGCGATAAAGTCACCAGATACAGTTCGGTCACGATCTCCGCCGGCGCCAGGGTCGACTCCGCCAGCCGCCGTGCGCGGCCGGTCCGTTCCTGAATCTTGCGCAGCGTGGTGGTCGAATTCATCAGATGCAGCGCCTGGGCGATGCTAGGCTCAACGCCGCGTTCACAAGCGCAGACCGTCTGTCGGGTGGGGCGACCGAAAATCTGCAGGAAGTCGGAGGGCAGCTTGTTGTCCCAGACCTGAATCGCCCGATAGCCCGCGGGCCAGCCGTTGAACTCTTCCGGCGCCAGCGTGGCCTGCGACATGGCGTCCAGCAGCACTTCCGCGGCGATCGGTTTCCACAGGGCGTGCGAGTAGTTCTGTTCGTCGAGCGCATTCCCCTCGTCAACGACCGAACTCAACTGGTAAACGCGAGATTCCAGGAGCGTCTGCGTCACCGCCTTCAGGTCGAATTTGGACGCCACGACATGTGCGGCGAGGGCGTCGAGAAGCGGCTCGTTTGACGCCGGATTGGTCGCCCGAAGATCGTCGATCGGCTCCACCAGCCCGCGACCGAGATAATGGGCCGCGAGACGATTGGCGATCGTCTTCGAGAAGAGAGGATTCCCCGGATTCGTGACCCAGTCGGCGAGGGATTGACGTCGGTCTCCCGGACCTGCGAACTCCGCGGGCGCCGCTCCGAGGCCGGCGGTGGGGACCACCTCTCCTGTGCGCGGATGTTTCAGATCGGCCCCCGCTTTGGCGACGATTTTGATCCCCCCTTGCGGACCCGGCTTGCGCTCCACTCCCGTGAAAAACCCCGCCAGAGCGAAATAGTCCTTCTGGTCCCAGCGCTCAAAGGGGTGGTGATGGCACTGGGCACATTCGATCCGCACTCCCAAAAAGAGCTGGCTGACGGCGCGGGCGGAGGTTTCTGCGTCCCGCTGCACCTGGAAGAAGGCCGCGGGCGACTCACTGAGCGTTGATCCCTTCGCCGTCAACACGGCCCGCGTGAACTCGTTGTAGGGGACGTTCTGCTCCAATTGCCGCCGGACCCAGCGCGACATCGCCACGGCGCCCTGGGGCGTAATGATGTCCTTGTCGACCTGCAGCAGGTCGCACCAGCGCTGCGTCCAGTAGTCGACGTACTCCGGCCGGTTCAGCAGCGCGGCGATCAACGTTTGCCGTTTGTCCGGCGTGCCATCGGCGAGGAATCGCCGCACCTCATCGACTGTGGGCAGCGTGCCAATCGCGTCAATATAAACGCGGCGCAGGAATGTCGCATCATCCGCCGGCGGGCTCGGCGGGACCCGCAATTGCTGCAGCTTGTCCCAAACCAACCGGTCAATGAAGTTGTGTTCGGGCGGTCGCACGAACTCGCCTGCCGCGCGCGGCCGCGTGACCCGGCAGACCGCCACCTGCCCGAGGTAGCGCACCAGAATCGCCGCTTCTCCGGGGACGTCGGTGGCGGCGACCAGGCCATCGCGATCGACCCCTGCAATGCCGTCGTTGTTCGACTGATACTCCGCTTCCGCTGTGACGCAGCGGAAGCGACCTTGCGAATCGACCGCGGTGACCCGCAACTGCTGCGAACCGAACGCCGTCAGCGTCACGTGGGCCGGTTCCACGGCGATGCTCGCCATCGAGACCTGAGCGGCGTCGTCCAGGGTCATTCCTTCGCTGATCCACCGCCGGACGCGCCGATGCCAGCGGGACTCTGCGTCGAATTTCTTGCCGCCGCCATGCGGAACGACGGCGAGCGCTTTCCGCAGGAACAGGCTTTGATCAGGGACTGGAGGGAAGACCCGTCGCCCGCCCCCTTCGAACGCAATCGCCTGTCGATCGGCGGCGGCGTCGTAGCCGAAGACGCTCAGTTTGAACCCATTCTGACCTTCCGCCTTTCCGTGACAGCCTCCGGAATTGCAGCCGGCTTTGGTCAAGATGGGAATAATGTCGCGCTGAAAAGCAATCGGCGGAGGTGCGGCGACGCCGCGGACCTGAACCGGTATCCGCGCGGTCTGCATTCCCACCATCACGATCAACTCCGTGGCGCCATCCCGCAACGGAGTGATACGGCCGGTGGGTGTCGTGCTGATGATTCCCGGGACGGTCGTCGCATAGCTTGCCTGCCGCGTGAGATCGACCTCGCGTCCATCAGCCGCTTTGCCGAATACCAGCACCTGTTCGGTCGATTCCGGGAGATCGATCTCGATGGCCGCGGGAACAGGGCGCAAGCTCACCGGGGCAGGAACCTCGACGCCGAGGCCCACGACCAACAGCACGCATGCGCTCAGACAATTCGGCATTTCCGCCTCACCACCAGCACCCAACACATCGACGCCGATTGATGGGTAGCTTAGCTGCGGCTCCATGTCGACTCAATCCCGAACGCGGAAATCGCAGTGGAATCCGCATCAGGACGCACAGTGAGTTGAGGCGATCGGTGTTCGGTGCGACGAGTCCGTGTACAGTGTTGTCGCCGGAACATGGCACGCTGGACGAAGCGGCCATGCGAAGGGCATGATCTGGTTTGGGCATCGACCTGTCGGACAATCGCCACCCGCCCCGGCTGCGTCGCGTTCTCGGAGCCTGGTCGCCCGAGACTTCTCACATCGGGAACCCTGGCGACGACCGGCCCCAGCATCGCGGGGGCCCTCTTCACACAGTCTTCATCGTCAGCTCCTTGTCTTGTCGAGGTTCCTCCCGGCAGACTATGGGGCTTCGACTGGCGGTGCGCAGTTCGAGGGACGTTGTCGCGCGCCGGGACGAGTTTTGTTTGCGGGAGCTACGCCGATCATGCCAGCGTCGCCCAAGGTTTTTATCAGCGGCACGACCGGGGACCTCGGTAGTTGCCGGAAGATGGTCACCGACATCCTCATCGGCAAGGAAGTGTTGCCGATCGTCCAAGACCACTTCCCGCCCGACTCCCGCACCGTCGCGGAGATGCTGCGGGACAAGATCGGCGGTTGCGACGCGGTCATTTGCCTGGTCGGCACGCGTTTCGGAGCCGAGCCGAAGGAGCGGACCGCGGGAGAGGCGCGACGGTCGTACACGCAGCGCGAATACGACATGGCCGTGGAACTCGGGAAGCCGGTCTTCCTGTTCCTGACGACTCCGCATGCGGAGGTCGACGCCGCGCCCGAGGAGCCGCTGGAATTGCAGGCGCTGCAAAGCGAGTTCCGCGCGCGGCTCTGCAGCGGAGACAAGGTCTGGACGGAATTTGCGAACGGACGCGAGTTGAGCGGCAAGGTCGCCCAGTTGCGGTTCGATCCCGAATCGATTGCGGCGAGCCTCAACAGCCGGCTGTCGGTTCTGTTGTGCCTCGATCTGTACGCGGCGGACGAGTGGAAAGGGCGACTGGGGGACGACGAATACGTTCGAGAGGTGGCGGTCCCGTTCAATCAACTCTTTCGCGACATCCTCAGGCGTTTCGCCGATGCCCGCGAAGAGCAGTCAACGGGGCACGGGTTCCTGGCGACGTTTGAGCGCGTGCAGGACGCCGTACAGGGGGCGCTGATGTTTCACGAGGCGTTGGGCCGCTGCACGTGGACCCATGGTCCGCCGCAGGCAGGGGCGGCGCTCCATCTGGGACAGACGATGCGGCTGCCGGGCGCGGACGGGGCGCCGGCGCATGTGGTGGGGCAGGCAGTCGATCTCTGCCGGCGACTGATGACGCTGGCGGCGGGAGGACAGACGCTCCTCACGCGACCGGCGTATGAGAACGCGTCGCAGTACGTCCGTGTGCTGCCGGCGTGGTCGCCGAGCGGATCGGCGAATCTCCCCCTGGCGCCGATGGAGGCGGAAGCACCGCCGCCGCAGCTCAGTTGGTTGTCGCACGGCCGCTATCGTTTTCGGGGGCGCGCCGAGGCGCCTGAAGTCTATGAAGTCGGCGTCGTCGGCCGCGCCCCGCTGGCGGCGCCCGGAGATTCCGACAAGGCCCGACGGGCCGACTCCGCAGAAGAAGAACAGATGCGCGGCTGGCGCCCCGCCACGGGGCAGGAGATCCCCGTCCGTCCGGGCTGGGTGATTGAAGAGAAACTCGGGGAAGGGGGCTTCGGGACCGTCTGGATGGCCCGTCAGACGAAGTTGCAGGAACGACGCGTTTTCAAGTTCTGTCACGACGCCGCACGTCTGCAGTCGTTCAAGCGCGAACTCACCCTGGCCCGACTGATGCGGGAAGAGCTCGGGACCCGCGACGACATCACCCGGTTGCACGACCTGCGGCTCGATGCGCCCCCCTATTTCCTGGAGAGCGAATTCGTTCCCGGCGGCAATCTGCAGACCTGGATCGAGCGCCGCGGCGGATTTGAGCGGGTGTCGCTCGCCGAGCGCGTGTGCATCGTGGCCGCGGTGGCGACGGCGACCGCGGCCGCGCACTCGGCGGGCATCGTCCATCGCGATCTGAAGCCGACCAACGTCCTCATGTCCACCCCCGACGAGGGGGCGCGGGTGGTCCTCTCCGACTTCGGTATCGGCGGTCTCGCCGATCGGAACCGGCTGGAGCAGCACGGCATCACTGCGGCGGGCTTTACCGAGAAGTCGCTGCTGGAGCTCGGGAGCAGCCG
>JANRLN010000595.1:0-2977 GCA_033762515.1 Planctomycetaceae bacterium | reverse complement strand
CAGGCGACCGGGATGGCCGAGGACGTGCCGGGAAACGTCGTCCCGGTGCGTCATTTCCGCCAGCGAGACGAGGATGTGCCGCATATCGTCGACGGTGAGCGCCCGCAGATAGTGGGTCTTGAACTGATCGTAGAAGGCGGCCCCGTAGTCTTGCAGATCGCTCGGCAACTGCGGCGAAGCGGCGACGATGATCGGCGCCCCCGGCTGGGTGAGGGCGTCGCGCAATTCGTGCTGCTGATCGGACGTCCGTTCAAAGACGATCTGCAGGTTGTCGACCAGCAACACCGGCCGGCGCTGCAGTTGCGCCGCCTGATCGAGGAGCGCGCGGAGCGTGGCCCGCGCAGCGTCGGCATCGCCGGCGGCGGTGGTCGAGGTGGAGCGGTCGAGCCGCTGGACGACTCCGTCGATGCGGTCGGCCGCCGCGGCGTCCCCTTCCAGTTCGCAGCAGTCGGCAAGGGAGTCGAGGCAGTTCAGCCAGAACTTCGACAGGCGATCGACCGAGTACTGTTCTTCCGCAAAGACCAACGGAACGAAGCGCTCTCGGTATGCGGCGGACCGCAGCGCCGCCGCCAACCGCAGGAGGAGGGTGGTCTTGCCCATCCCGCGCTGGCCGATGATGAGATGATGCTGCGGCCGGCTGTCGGCCCGCTCGCCGGCGAGATCCTGCAAGATCCGCTCCAGCACATCTTTCCGGGCGACGAACGTCAGCTCAATTTCGGCATCGGTCATCCGCGCGGGGTTGTACTTCCGCAGACGGTGGACGGCAATCGCCGGAGGGGTCGGATCAGCCGGCATCAGCGGACCTCCCGTCGATGCCAATACTCGCGAAGCAGGAACGAACGGAAGGCATAGCGGCCGTCGGCGGTGAGGAGATAACCGTCGCGCTGCAGCGTTTCCAAAACTCGCGCGAGACGGTCTTCGGTTTCCACAACGTCGGGTGGCTGCGGATGGTTCATCAATTCATCCAGCAGGCGGCTGCGCGCCGCCCCTGCGGGATGTTGACAGAGGAGTTTCAGCACGGTCCGCGCCGCGGCGGCGTCGGGGGGATCGAATTGCTCCTTCAGTCGCTGTCGCCAAGTGTCGAAGTAGCCATAGCCGGCGGGCGACAGGAGGTGCTCGATCGCGCGGTCAACGTCGGGGGGGGTGACCGGTTTGGTTCCGAGTTGGACCAGTTCGTGAAACACCAACTGCAGATAGTAGGGGAGGGGCCAGCCGAGCTGGTCGATGATTGCGCGTCGGACGTCGAGATCGAGCGGCAGGCCGTTGTCGTCCCCCAGCTTCTGCAGGAAGGCGTGGGCGACCGCGGGTTCGTAGGCGCCGAGGGAGATGGTCGTGAGATCGTTGATCGTCTTGCGGAGACTGCGGTTGTCGACAAAGGAGTCGAGGCCGATCGAACCGAGGAAGACCCAGCGAATGCGCTGGCGGTAGGTCTGCCGCATGTCGCGCAGCCAGTGGAGGAAATGGGTGACGCGGGCGGCGCCTCCCTCTCCGCGAACGAGGGTCAGCAGCATCTCCGGGAGTTCGTCGATGATGATCACCAGCGACTGGTCGGGGGAATCGATCTGACGAAGAATGCTGGAGATGATGCGGCCGAGCGTGCCAGAGCCGTCTGCGGCATCGGAGACCTCGACATCGATTCCGCCGGCGCCGGCTTTCAGGCCGGCAAGTAATTGTCGAGCTTTGTGGAAAAAACTCTCGATCTGCGCGGGGAACTCGGCCCGCAGCCCCTCCTGCCTGAGTGCGGCGATGAGCCTCTCTGCGAAATCGACTTCGTGTTGGCAGGCTTCGGCGTTGAAGAACGCGGCGTGGGTTCCCTGCGCCCGGAGTCGCCTGGCCAATTCGATGACGAACGACGTTTTGCCGACACGACGGGGTGCGATGAGCAACAGGTTCGCGAGGTTGTCGAATTCATGGAAGAAGCGTTCCAAATCCTCTTCGCGGTCGAAGAAGTCGTCCCCTTCAGCGGCGGTGCCGGTGATATTCTTCATTCGATATCTCCAGAAGCGAAGTTATACGACATTGTAGATTTCGTTTCATGTTCGTCAAGCCTTCTTCGATTAGTTCCGGCATCCTCCAGACGGTCCCTGGCACCTCGACCACCGGAATCTGCTTCGTGTGTGTCGATGGAAACTGTTTCCATGAAGTACCTTGCGACTGTTGGAGGCTCCGCGAGCCGCGAGCGTCCGCGACCGGAGTCTTCCCGCGAGCCAGAAGCGTCAGCGCCTGGAGTCTGACGTCGCGGCAAGACGTGTGGAATGCGGAATCCGAAATGCGCAGACTCCGGGCGCTCACGCTTCCGGCTCGCACGCTTCCGGCTCGCGCGTTCCTGGCTCGCGGGGTGCCTGGCTGGCTTCCGCTGCGCGCTTCTGTTCGTTGAGATACGCCTGGCACACGCGGTCCATGAAGCGGTTGTAGCGCTGCTTGAGGTCGCTGTGGCTGCCGAAGCGGTGGGCGTAGGTCGCGAACGAGAATTCGCCGTCGCGGTTGATCTCTTCCGCCGAGGGGAACCGGCCCAGACGGTGGACGTGCCGCGACAGCGCCGCGTAGAGGTCGATGTCGCGATACTGCTTCATGACCTGGGGACGTTCGGGGAGACCGGCGGCGGCGCGGAGCTTGCGCCAGCTTCCCCAGTGGTTGTTGATCGCCGTCTGCGAGATTCCGGCGAACTGGCAGAACTGCACGCGGGTGATGTACGGCCCGTGGGTCTTGCGGGCGTGCTGCAGCCAGTCGACCAGGAGCTGGGGCGTATAGACGCGGCCGCGGCCGGAGTACGAACGGGAGGCGGGGAGCCCGGCCGCTTTCCGCAGGGGAATCCAGCCGCCGAAGCGGAGATGGATGGACGAGGGAGAGACGCCGGTTTCGCGGCAGAAATCGGCGAGGGTGAGGACGCCGCCGCGGCCGTTGCCGAGGCGGCGGACGAGCGCGAGGATGCGTTCGTTTTCCGGGTCGGGCCGGGTCGGCGCTGTCGGGAAGGGGG
>JANRLN010000594.1:0-41389 GCA_033762515.1 Planctomycetaceae bacterium | reverse complement strand
CCGGTGCAGGGGATATGACTCCTGCAGACGATGGAGCTTCCGGCCCCGCAGGCGACAGTCTTCCGGCGAAGAACGACGTTCCAAAATTGGAGGCAACGACCCCTTCGCCCGCGGATCCTGCCACGGACGATCCCACAGCCCCTGCCAAGCCCGAACCGGAAGCGAAGGAAGATGCCGCTCCTGCGGCCGCAGCGACCCCTGCCGCCCCGGCGGAATCCAAGCCCGCAGCCGAGGAGAAATCCGCCCCGGAAAATCCGGCTGAAAAGCCCGCCGAGAAACCGCAGGAATAAGGGCTGACCAAGTCAGCAGCGATCGTTGGATTCTCCCGCGGCGTCTTGACGCTGCGGGTTTGTCTTTCCCGTACGATCCACCACGCCGCGAATCGAACTCTGAATCTCAAGACTGCGTGACTGCTCGACAAAGGATGCGGCGTGCTGCTCAGCATGACGGGATTTGGTGAAGCTCGCGGCGTGGTTGCAGGAACGCGCGTGACTGCGGAATTGCGCAGCGTCAATAATCGACACTTCAAACTCTCGCTCCGCTGCCCGGATACGTGGGCGAAATTCGAGCCAGAAATCGAACGCGTGCTCCGCGAGCAGGTCAGCCGGGGAACAGTGACTCTGTTTCTCCGTCAGGACCGCGAGGCCGACGTTTCCCGTCAGCGGATCAATCCCGAAGTGCTGGCGGGCTACTGGGAACAGTTGAAAGCGACTGCCCAGCAATTGGGAGCGCCCCTGCCTCAAGACCTGGCGGCGGTGGCCCAGTTGCCGGGAGTGATCGATTCCGGGGACTGGGCCAGCGCCGATGCGGAAGCCGCGCTGCCGGACCTGCAAAAGCTGGTACGTGCGGCCGCAGTCCATTTTCAGGAGTTTCGAGTTCAGGAAGGAGCTGCGATGGCGGCGGACCTGAACTTGCAGGCTGCTCTCATCACCCGCGAGGTCGATCGCATCGCCGAGGCGGCTCCCCAAGTTTCTGCGGAATACCGCGTGAAATTGCAGCAGCGCATTCAGGACGCGCTTTCAGGAACCGGGGTGAAATTCGAAACCTCCGATCTCTTGCGGGAGGTGGCGTTGTTCACGGATCGGGCCGACATCAGCGAAGAGCTTGTTCGCTTGCGCAGCCATCTGGAGCAGTTCACTCAATTGATGGCGGCGGAAACATCACAGGGACGCAAGCTCGATTTCCTGTGCCAGGAGCTGTTTCGCGAGGCCAACACGATCGGTTCGAAGGCCAATCACATTGGGGTTTCGCACGCGGCGGTCGAGATCAAGACCGCTATCGAACGGATGCGAGAAGTCGTGCAGAACGTGGAGTAGACCATGCTCACAGGCTCCGGTGCTGGTTCTGATTTTCAGGTTGTCGTGCTTTCCGGCCCCAGCGGCAGCGGCAAGACCACCGTCGTCGAACGCCTGCTGCAATCGGCGCCCGTACGCCTGATCAAATCGGTTTCGGCCACCACTCGGGCGCCCCGCGCGGGGGAGCGCGACGGCGACAGTTACTATTTTCTCAGCCCCGAGGAATTTGCCAGCCGACGCGAACGGCAGGAGTTCATTGAAACCGCGGAAGTCTATGCTGGACTCTGGTACGGGACCTTGAAATCGGAGATCGACCGGGCGCGCAGCCAGGGAGGCTGGGCCTTTCTGGAAATTGACGTTCAGGGGGCCTTAAACGTGATGGAACTCTACCCGAACGCCATCACGATTTTTCTCAGGCCGCCTTCGATGGCCGTTTGCGAACAACGATTGCGGGCGCGGGGCACGGAAACCGAGGAGGTGCTGCAGCGTCGGCTGGCGAAAGTGGCGTCGGAACTTTCGTTTGCGCCGCGTTACCGCTATCAGGTGGTGAACGCCGAACTCGAGCCCGCCATTGAAGAAATCCGGAAGATTCTGGACTCGCACCGAACTTCCTGCCATAATGCAGGTTCGGCCGCTGGAGCCTTCACGGCCTCTTGAAGGAAGATTGGGCATGCTGGAAGAGTTGAAAGAAGAGAGCATCGTTAACAAGGTCGGCGGACGGTTTAAGCTGTCCACGTTGATCCAGAAGCGCATGGTCGCGCTCAACCGGGGTGCTCGCGCCCTCGTGGAGATGCAAACCAAGAACCATATGGAAATCGTGGTGCAAGAGATTCTGCAGAACAAGATCTATCTCGACGCCACTGGCAACGTGTCGACACGCGAAGCCAGTGATCGTGACGCCGGCCCGTCGCTCGACGACCTGTAGACCGCCAATGCGATCCGGTATGACGCAAGGAAGCCCAGGGATCGCCATCCCTGGGCTTCTTCCGTTGTGCAATCAGTTCTCAGAGTGACGGTGTCCCGATGCGCGGGCGTGAGATTCTACTTGGCGTCACTGGCGGGGTCGCGGCCTATAAGGCCGCAGACCTGTGCAGCAAGCTCGTCCAGCAGGGAGCGTCGGTCACCGTCGTGATGACCGCCGCGGCTGAGAAATTCATCGGAGCCACGACCTTCGAGGCGTTGACCAATCGGCCGGTCCATCGCGACGCCTTTCATCCGGTCGAGCATTTTCGCGGTGAGCACATCGGCCTGGCACAGCGAGCCGAGCTGATCATTGTGGCTCCCGCCACCGCCGATTTTCTGGCACAGGCCGCGCATGGTTTCGCCGGCGAACTGCTCTCGACGGCATTGCTGGTTGCCACTTGCCCGGTGTTGATGGCCCCCGCAATGAATGCCGACATGTGGTCCAAACCGGCAGTGCAGCGAAACATCGCTCAACTGCGGAGCGACGGCGTTCACATCATTGATCCCGCCGACGGCTGGCTCAGTTGCGGGCAAGTCGGCCCCGGTCGGATGGCGGAACCGGCAGTCATCGTGGAAGTGATGCAACGGTTGCTGGCGACTCCCAAGTAGACACATGGGACGCGAAATTCCCTCTGCGATCAACGGCCTCGGCGTGTTAAACTGCCGGTAACCTTCCCCCACCGCGTCAACAGGGAGTTGTGTATGTCGACCGTGACTGCAGCTGCCGCGCCGGTCGTCTCCGATGCGCCTATGCTGGAAAACGGCGCACGCATGTCGCGCATCGAGTTCCACCGTCTCTACGAACAGACCGCGGATGACTTTCGAGCGGAGTTGATCGGAGGAGTCGTCTACACTCCTTCACCTCTGCGGCGATCTCATGGCGTCTATCACGTCCTGATGACAACCCTGTTTGGTGTCTACGTCGCCCAGACCCCTGGAACTGAGGCGGGTGACAACGCCAGCCTCCTGCTTGGAGCCGAAAGCGAACCTCAACCCGATCTCTATCTTCGTATCCGTCCGGAATTTGGCGGTCAGTCTTCGACCTCCCCGGATGACTATGTCGAGGGAGCTCCTGAGCTATTGGTCGAGATCGCTCTGTCATCCCGCAGCCCCGATTTGCATGCAAAGCGGACCGACTCCCAGCGGTATGGCGTGTGCGAGTATCTCGTACTGGTTCCCCGCCCAAAAGTGTTGGTCTGGTTCGATCTTGCGAGCGACCGCCAGTTTCCCTCACCGACGGATCGAATTGTTCGACCAGTTCAGTTTCCCGGATTGTGGCTTTCCGTCGATGCGATTCTCGATGAGAACCACCAACTGGCACTCGATGTCCTCCACCAGGGACTGGCGACGGCCGAACATCAGCAATTCGTTCAATCGCTCGCACAGCGCCGACGACTCTGACGCCTGAAAAACCCCTCTGACGACTCTTCATGCGCATCCTCATCACCGCCGGCCCGACCCGCGAGTACCTTGATGACGTCCGGTATCTCTCCAACGCGAGCAGTGGAAGGATGGGGTACGCGCTGGCGGAAGCGGCGCTGGCTGCCGGCCACGAAGTCCACCTGATCAGCGGCCCGGTCGCTCTCCCGCCTCCCCCGGGAGCGGAGGTTGTCGCTGTGGAAACAACCGATCAACTCCTCGCGGCCTGCGATGCCGTCTGGAACGATTGTGACGGCGTGATCGCGACGGCGGCGGTGTGCGATTATCGGCCGGCTTCTCGTTTTCCCGGCAAGCTTGCCAAGACTGGAGTCTCGCTGGAATTGGAGCTCGTCGAAACTGCGGACGTGCTGGCGGAACTGGGTCGAAAAAAGGGTGACCGCTGGATTGTGGGATTCGCGCTGGAATCCGAGGAATTCGCCCACGTCAATGCGCTGCGCAAGCTTAAGGAGAAGAACTGCGACGCCATCGTCCTCAATCGCCCCACAGCCATCGGCTCCGAGGACAATTCGGTTGAGGTGATCAATGGGGCCGGCCAGACTGTCGCCCGCTTCGCCGGCCGCAAGACGGCCATCGCGGGCGAATTGATCGCGTGGATTGGCGTCGCGCTTGTCCGTTGAGACCGCAGAAGCTTCTGCCGCAATGGAACCCCGGCAGGGTTGCAGCTGGTGGAATTTCCCGTCGGCCCCCCGGCGCCTCCTCGCCCCCCGCAACCCAGTTCTATGCCAAGGCTCGACGGACGACCTCGTCGTTCAAAGACGATTCCCGGCGTTCCTGTGCCCCGTCTTGCGGCCCCCCCGGTCCGGCTTGAATCCGTCCGCACGTCACTGACAATGTCCGCGCGATTGTTACATTCGGCATCAAGCGCGCGATTGAGACTGCGGGTTGCCAAAAGTCATCATGTCGTGAGGCGTTTTGGCAGCAGCGCCGCGGGCAGGTGGTAGGTTCTGATAGACCCGGTTTCCCCGGACGGTCCGTGGAGCGTCCGGGTCTCGGTGCCAGGGAGCGCACCGTCCTCGTGAACGTGACGATCGAGTCGCCGGAAAAGTCGGGGCGCGTGTGGATCGTAAATCGATCGCGCACGGCGTCCGCGATCGCGGTGCGCGCTCGAAACGCGGATCCGTGGCGGGAATGGTCGACTACAAGCGGCTGCGAACCGACGTGCTGGCTTTGGCCGTGCTGGCAAGCACAGTCTATCTCGGACTGTGCCTGCTGAGTTACGACCCCGCCGATCCTCCGGCCGCCACCGTCTATCCGGCCCGCGCTGAAGTCCACAACATCGGGGGCGTCAACGGCGCCTGGCTCACACACCATTTGCTGCAGTCGCTGGGCATTGGCGCGTACTGCCTGCCGGTGCTGCTGGCCATTTGGGACATTCGCCTGTTCTCACAGGAGGGGACTGAAGACGGACTGCTCCGCGGCGTGGGAGCGGCCATGGTGCTGCTGTCGATCGTGGTCGCCGTGCAGGTGGCTCCGCCGCTGTTCCCCACCGCGCCGCCGGTCGGCAACGGCGGGTATCTCGGCGCCTGGGGAACAATTCTGCTGCATCGCCATTTTCAGCCGCTGGGAATGGCCATCATCGTGGTCACAGTCGGCCTGGCGGGCGTCGTCCTGACGAATGAGCTGCGGCTGTTCCAAACTGCGGCGACTGTGTGCGTCTTGCCCTTCACCATGTGGGATCGACTGGCGTTTCGACGCAGCGTGAGCGAAGTGGCGGCGCTGAATGCGCCTGTCGTCGGATCCGGGATCGCGAAGCCGCAAGGGGTCAACGAACCCGTTCATGGAACGATGGAGACGTCGAGCGCGTTGCCCGAAACCACGCTCGCGGTTTCGCGAATTGACCCCGAGACCGACGAACCCATCCTGAGCGCCATTCCGATCCGTCACCCGGACCCACTCCCGACGACTCCCAAAGACCCGGTGAAAATCAATCCCCCGATGACCGGGACGCCGCACCTGGCGATCGTCCGCGCTGAGGAGGAAAGCACCCCGTACGAACTCCCCTCGCTGTCGCTGCTCGATGGAGCCGAAGAGTTTCCCTACGAAGTCCTCGCGAAGAAGGCCCAGATCGCGGCAGAGACCCTGGAGCGCACCTTCAAGCAGTTCAATCTGAACATTCGAGTTTCGGAAATCGACACCGGCCCGGTCGTCACCCAGTACGAACTGGAACTGGAACCGGGGTTGCGGCTGTCCAAAGTGACCAGCCTCTCCGAAGATCTGGCGATTGCGCTCCGCGTGCCGTCGGTGCGGGTGGTCGCGCCGATCCCCGGCAAGAACACCGTCGGCGTGGAAGTTCCCAACGACGTGCGGGTGATGGTCCGCCTGCGCGAGATCATCGAAAGCTGTCGGAAGGATATCGACGACAAGCGGATCCCGATTTTCCTGGGGAAAGACGTTCGCGGCCAACCGATGGTCGTCGATCTCAGCAAGATGCCGCACCTCTTGATTGCGGGCCGTACAGGGACTGGGAAGAGCGTGTGTTTGAACACGTTGATCCTGTCGATGCTGATGACCCGCACCCCCGAGCAGGTGAAGATGCTGATGATCGACCCCAAGATGGTCGAGCTCAGCCCCTATATGCGCATTCCGCACCTGATGCACCCCGTCATCACCGACATGAAGAAGGCCGAGGCGGTCCTCGGGTGGGCGGTCGACAAGATGGAAGAGCGTTATGACCTGCTCGCGAGAGTCGGGGTGCGCCATCTTGATTCGTACAACAAGCTCGGCAAAGACAAGGTCCTGGAACGGCTCGACATCGATCCCGATTCGGAAGAGGCGGAGGCGATTCCCGATCAGATGCCCTACATCGTGATCATCGCCGACGAAATGGCCGACATGATCATGACGTCGGGCAAGGACGTCGAAGGCTACATCATTCGCTTGGCGCAAAAGTCGCGCGCGGTGGGCATTCATCTGGTGCTGGCCACGCAAAAACCGACGGTCGATGTGATCACCGGGCTGATCAAATCCAACCTGCCCGCGCGCATCGCCTTCCAGGTGTCGAGCCGCATGGACAGCCGCGTCGTTCTGGACGAACAAGGGGCTGAAAAACTGCTCGGCAATGGGGACCTGTTGTACCTCGCTCCGGGGACCAGCAACCTGACGCGTGCCCAAGGGGCGTTCGTCAGCGACGACGAAGTCTGTCGCGTGATTGAAGCCTTTGCCGATCAACCGCCGGAGTACAGCCAGGAGATCGTGCAGGTCACGACCGCCGCGGCGAAAGCCGCCGCGGGGAAAGCCAGCGGCGGCGAAGCCCGCGACCGCGACGACCTCTACGATCAGGCGGTGGAAGTGGTGATCCGCGAAGGGCGCGGCAGCGTGTCACTGCTGCAGCGCGCCCTGGGCGTGGGCTACGGCCGCGGCGCCCGCATGATCGACTGGATGGCCGAAGACGGCATCGTCGGCACCTACAACGGCAGCCAGGCGCGGGAGGTGGTGATGACGCTGGAAGAGTGGGAAGATCAGAAGGCGGCGCTGCGATAGCATCAACAGCCCGGGGACCGCGATCCCCGGGCTGCGTCGTCACGCGCCGACCTCAATTGCACTCCGCCACCAGCGGCCCGGCGAGTTCTTCCACGAAGAACAGCCGCCCCGGTTGCGTGGGCATGTAGGTCGACGGAATCCACGGCGTCGGGTCGTGGCGGAAGGTCATCCACAGCGACAGGCCCTGCCATTGCATGCCGCGGGCAAACGTGCCGTCGGCGCCGCCGATGATCTTGTCGGCGTTCAGGAACAGCGCCGGGCCGATGGTGTTGGCGAAAGCAGGGACCAGCGTCGTCCGGCTCTTGAAGCTGGTGAGGGCGTTCTGCTCAATCGTGAGCGGATGGAGTTTCGCTCCCAGGCGGTGGGTTTGCGCCTTCCAGTCTTTTTCGGAAGAGAACTCGGCGGCGAAGTGCGGTTCCCAGAAGGCGATGTGGCAGACCCGGCCGACGCCGAAGATCACCACGTGTTTCGCCCCTTTGGCGCGCAATTCCCCGATCTTTTCGGCATAAGTCGGCAGCAGCTTTTTCGTCGCGAAGTTGCGCTGCTTCTTGGGCACAGTGAGCTTGCCGAGGGGGCCATAGAAGGCGTGTTCCATGGCGTACTGGAAGGCGCCGGGATTCGTGGAGGGGAGCGTGTTCCCCTGAGCGTCGCTCCATTCATCCATGTTAAAGCCGTGGACGTGGTCGCACGATACGCCCCATTCCGTGAGGAAATAGACCGCCCAGCGGTACATCCCCATCGGGCCGACAGGGAGGATCATGGTGAGCTGCTGACCGGCGTCGCGGGCCTGCTTGATCGTCAGGGCGATCTCGTGCCCCATGTACGTGTCGAAGTCGGCTTGGCTCTGGCAGATGATCGGTTCGAAGTGCTTGTGCCACCACTTCTGGCGATTGGTGATCGTCGCCGGGTCGTTGTCGACGCAGGCATCGATCTTCTTGAGGTCCCAGCCGGCGGGGAAGAAACCTTCCATCAGCGAACCGCCCAGCGTCGTCAGCAAATCCATCGACAAGCTCTCCCAGATTCCACGTGAGGTTGGTCGCGAGGCGTGTGCTTCTTACCATATTGGGGCGGACGAGAGAATTCAGCGGACAGTGCGGGTCTCAGGGAGTGCGGGAGCAGGGGGAGAAGCGGCATGGGGATGCTGACTTTTCCGTACTCCCTCACTCCCTGACTCCCGTGCTCTCGCGAAACTCACGCCGGTTCTCAATCGCTCCCAAGGGCCACGCCGTGACTCCCGACGTCAACGTCCGTTCGCTGCAGTTTGTCCGTGTATTCCCCTGGTTGCGGATCGGCAGGGCGATCGGGTGTGCGCTGGCGCCATCACAGATGGTTCTGGGGCTGCTGGCGGCCTTGCTGTGGTGGACCGTTCTCAGGTCCTTCGTCTTTGTCTCACCGTCTGGGGAAGTCAGCCTCGTCGACAGCCACGTTTCCATCCTCTGGGCGCCGCTCCTGTCTCAACTAAAGTTCACAGCGAGTCCTCTTTCAGCGGTGATATCCCCCTGGCAGAGGATCTTGGCGACACCCGACGTCTGGAGTTTCCGGCCGCTGCTCGAATCCGCAGCGGCCTTCGTCCTGTGGACAGTGCTCGGGGTGGCGATCGCGCGCTGTGCCGCGGTGCAGTTCTGTCGCGACCAAGGGCCGTCCTTTCGACGCGCGTCCCAGTGGTCCCTGCAGCGCTGCGTCACCAGTCTGACAAGCATTCTGACCCCATTAGGGGGTGTTTTGATGATCGCACTTGGCATGGCCGTACTCGCGCTGCCGGGTTGCGTTCCCGGACTGGGTCAACTATGGCTGTTCGCCGTCGCCCCGGTGGAAGCCCTCTCCGGACTGGTGGTCGCGTCCATCCTGTTGCTGTTGCCCGTCCTGTGGCCGCTGATGGTCGCCGCTGTCGCGGTTGATGACGCCGACTCTTTTTCGGCGTTCAGTCGCTCCTTCAGCTATGTGACGACCCATCTGTGGACGACGGCCGCGCTGATCCTCTGCAATCTCGTCGCCGCGGCGCTGGCGGCAGCGGCGGCAGAAGGGCTCAGTCTCGGCTGCGAACTCAGCTTGCGGTGGATCATCTCCCACACGCTGGGGGCTGAGGATCGCGATCTTCTTATGCGGTCGGCAGCCTGGTGGCTGGCGCAGTTCCGTCACGGTTTTGCCGCGAGTCTCTTCTGGACGCACGTCACCATCGTCTACCTGTTCCTCCGGGAGTCGGTCGACGGCACACCGCTCGATACGCTGGCGGGATACGAAGACGACACGCGGTTCCACGAACCCTATCCGGTGGTGGGGATGCCGGCGGTGCAGGGGACGGAGCCAACCTAGACTGGGGCGGAGACGTCCCAAATCACAAATTCGAAATCTCAAGGCAGCAGGAAGCACGAAATCTCAAACCAGAGGCCCCGTAGAATGGTTTGAGATTTCGTGCCTGAGATTCCTTCGAATTTCGTGCTTGGGAGTTTCCCCTTTCACCGCCGGATCGGGCGATCACCGAGGCGTTGCGGTTCGTCTTCGGTGACCGGAATGGGGACGACCTTTTCCAGAGGCGCCACGTCGTCGGCGATCTTCAACACTTCCCGGCAGTATTGATGGCAACTGATGCAGGTCGTCAGAGAGTGCATGTAAGTGAACGCCGCCCCATCGAGATTGCGCTCGTCCGCCATGGTCACCAGCTTCAGCGATTGTCGCCGCAACTCCGTCCGGTGATGGGCGTAGATCTGATCGCCATGCGCCGCCCACTCGGTCGCTTCGCAGATCCGGTTCAGTTCCTCGGCGCCCCGCCGAATTTCGGCGAAATCTTCCGAAACCAACCCGGAGACGATCTTCTGCGAACTCGCCAGTTTCGCCAGCATCAATCCAGAGAGTTGTTCACCGCGTGGCGGCGATGGTGTTCCCGGTTCACCGGATGCGAACAACACACCTGCCGCCAGAAGGGTTCCGCATACCGCCACGAAGGTGCGTCGAGAGATGGGCATGACGGATCCTCCTTGATCCCGGGCAACAGAATTCGCGGTGGGCCCCAGATTCGATCCTGATTCGCACCCCACCAGATTCAACATCGGCAACAGTGCGGCCATCTCCCGAACAATTGTCGCTTTCGGCAATAAGCAACGGGGGACGCGGGAAAACCCGCCTGCATTTGACTGAAGCCGCGGCTGGACGCCCAGCTTCCCGGAGCATGGGTTGCTTCCCCTTTGCGCGTTATGCTGGACTGATATCGCCATTCCCGATTCGGGTCCCTTCCCACGCGCCTCTGGGAGATTGCCTGATGGCCGCCGCCACCGCGAAGAAACCGTCCGCCAATGCCGCTTCCGCCACCGTCGCCGCGCCAAGCGTGCGGCAGACACAACTCCTCATCGACGGCAAATGGGTCAACGCCCGCAGCGGCAAAACCTTTCCGACCTACAACCCGGCGACCGAAGAGAAGATCGCCGATGTTGCTGAAGCCGATGCGGCCGACGTTGACCTCGCCGTTAAAGCGGCCCGCAAGGCGTTTGATTCTGGTCCGTGGTCGAAGATGGATGCCCGCGACCGCGGCCGACTCATTCACAAGCTGGCCGATCTCGTCGAACAGAACCTGGAAGAACTCGCGGCGCTCGAGACGCTCGACAACGGCAAGCCGATCCGCGACAGCCGGGCCGCCGATTTGCCCCTCGCCGTTGACTGCCTCCGCTACTATGCCGGCTGGGCCGACAAGATTCATGGCGACACCATCCCCGTCCGCGGCAACTACTTCTGCTACACCCGCCGCGAACCACTCGGCGTCGCGGGGCAGATCATTCCCTGGAATTTTCCGCTGTTGATGGTCGCCTGGAAGTGGGGACCGGCACTCGCCGCCGGTTGCACCATCGTGATGAAGCCCGCCGAGCAGACGCCGCTGTCGTGCCTGCGGATTGCGGAACTGGCGATGGAGGCCGGGTTCCCCAAGGGAGTGATCAACGTCGTCCCAGGCTATGGTCCAACCGCCGGGGCCGCGCTGGTAAAACATCCCGGCGTCGACAAGATCGCCTTCACCGGTTCGACGGAGACCGCCCAGCTCATCATGCGCGACGCTGCCCAGACCCTGAAGCGGACGACGTTCGAACTGGGGGGCAAGAGCCCCAACGTGGTCTTCAGCGATGCGAATCTCGACGCGGCGATCAGCGGGGCCGAGTTCGGGCTGTTCTTCAATCAGGGGCAATGCTGCTGCGCCGGCAGCCGGCTGTTCGTTGAGCAGTCGATTCACGACGACTTTGTTGAGCGCGTCGTCAAGCGGGCCAAAGGCCGCAAGCTCGGCAATCCGTTCGATCCGGCGACGACGCAGGGGCCGCAGGTCGACCGCGACCAATTTGATAAGATTCTGGGCTACATCGACGCCGGTCGGAAGGAGGGGGCCAAGTGCCTCACCGGCGGCAAGCGTCGCGGGCAACAAGGGTTCTACGTTGAGCCAACCGTTTTCGCCGAAGTGACCGACGAGATGTCCATCGCCCGCGACGAAATCTTTGGCCCGGTGTTGAGCATCCTGCCGTTCAAGACGGTCGATGAAGTGATCGAGCGGGCGAACAATACGCATTATGGCCTTGCCGCCGCGGTATGGACGCGCGACGTCGCCAAGGCCCACAAGATCGCTCACAGCGTGCGGGCGGGAACCGTTTGGGTCAACTGCTACGACGTCTTCGACGCCGCGGCCCCATTCGGCGGCTTCAAGCAGAGCGGCATCGGCCGCGAACTGGGCGAGATCGCGCTGGCGAACTACACCGAGTTGAAGACGGTGACGCTGAATCTCGAATAACTCGAGAGCAAGTATGCGCCGAGGGGCCGCGCCCCCTCGGCGCATTTGCTCGTCATCATCTCAACGCATCTATGGAGTTAGCGCCGTGGCCCGGGTCACGTAAATCATGCTGCGTCAGTGATTCTGGGGAACTGTGCTCGGTCAGTTGATCGCGTCGATCATGATTCTGGTCTTTCGTTTCCCGGCAGCGATGACCACGTGCCTATCGGTGTTGATCGTTGGCTGGTTTGGAGGGCTGTTCAGTGGCATTCGAGAGTCCCTTACAGGCAAGTTGAAGCAGTGGAAGCCCTTCAATATTCCCGTCCTGGTGTGACCATTCAAAACCCTGCTGATTCACCCGACCTTCAGGCCGCGAGGATCTCTACGTGATCACGATCAAGAATGTTTGTGTCTGTGTGGGACTGCTGCTGAACGCGAGTTGTGGAATTACGGCAGCGGAGTCGGCAAAACTCCAGAAACCCAACGTCCTCCTCATCTGCGTCGACGACCTCAAGCCGCTGCTGGAGTGCTATGGCGACACGACGGTGAAGTCGCCCAATATCGATCGACTGGCGGCGCGCGGGGTGCTGTTCGAGCGGGCGTACTGCAATCAGGCGGTCTGTGCTCCGTCGCGGAATTCACTGCTGACCGGGCTGCGGCCGCAGACGCTGGGGATCTACGACCTGGGGACCAATTTTCGCAGGTCGGTCCCCGATGCGGTGACGCTGCCGCAGTATTTCAAGCAGCACGGTTATCGCACTGAGGGACTGGGGAAGATCTATCACGTGGGGCACGGCAACTCCGAAGACCCGCGCTCGTGGAGTGTGCCCCACTTCTCCGCAAAGAGCATCGGCTATGCACTCCCCGAAAACCGGGCCGAACTGACGCGCGAAGGGGCGTTGTTCAGCAATCAGAACCCGGCGAATCTCCCGAAGGGCGCCGCGTACGAATTCGCCGACGTCCCCGACAATGAGTACGGCGACGGCAAGATCGCGGACGAGGCGGTGCAGCGATTGATGGCTGCGAAAGAGAGGCCCGAGGAACCCTTCTTCCTGGCGGTCGGGTTCGTCAAGCCCCATCTGCCGTTCTGCGCACCGCGGAAGTATTGGGACCTGTACGACCCGTCGAGTTTGTCTCTCCCCGAGGTTCGGCAGCCCCCCGTCGATGCCCCGAGCTACGCGCCGCAGTTCGGCGGCGAACTGCGGAACTACAAAGATATCCCCACGCAAGGGGCGCTCCCGGACGACCTGCAGCGGACCTTGATTCACGGCTACCACGCCTGCGTCAGTTACATGGATGCGCAACTGGGCCGCGTGCTTGATGCACTCGAAGCCAACGGCTTCGCCGACAATACCATCATCGTCCTGTGGGGGGACCACGGCTGGCATCTCGGCGACCACGGCATGTGGTGCAAACACACCAATTACGAACAGGCCGCGCGGATCCCGATGCTCTTCGTGATGCCGGGTGTCGCCCAGGCGGGGGCTCGGTCAGCGGCGCTGGTCGAGACGGTCGACATCTATCCGACTCTGTGCGAACTGGCGGGATTGCCTGTCCCGCAGGGACTCGACGGCAAGAGCGTCAAGCCCGTGTTGCAGGATCCGACGGCGACGACGAAAGAAGCCATCTTCCATGTTTATCCCCGCGCCCAGCGGATGGGCCGAGCCGTGCGGACCGCCCGCTATCGGCTTGTAGAATGGAAGCAAATTGGCGCGCCGTCGGACTCCGCAGAACTGGAGTTGTACGACTATGTCGCCGATCCGTCCGAGACGAAGAATCTCGCCGCATCGCAGCCCGACATCGTGGCCCAACTGCGCAGGATTCTGTCGCAACAACCAGAAGCAAAGCCGTCGATCGCATCCTCGGAACAGCAGAAGACCTCTTCCAAGGCGAAGTCTTCCGGGCAGGACCGTGCGGCGATGTTCGCCCGGCGCGACAAAGACGGCGACGGCAAACTGACGCTGGAAGAATTTCTCCTCGGCCAGCCGGATCCCGACGAGGCCCCGAAGCGCTTCCCGACGTTCGACGCCAACGGCGACGGCGTGCTGAGCGAAGTAGAATTCGTGACGTCGGGCAAGGGGAGGTGACGCATCTCCCGGAGTTCGCACTGACGAAAGCGATCTGTTCCACACCCGAGTAGGCTCTTATACTGGGGTGATATCTCGAACTGCTCTAGAGGAACAGAGATTGAGCACTGCTGAAGCCATCGCCGAGAGCGTGGACTACGAAAGTCAGGCGCTCGACAAGTTGTACGAAGTCGTCAACGGCGAAGTCGTGGAGCAACCGCCGATGGGAGCGTATGCGCAACTCGCGGCGCTGCATCTTTATGATTCACTTCAGCCGTTCGTCGGGCAAATGGGATTGGGAAGAGCATTCCTGGAGACGCTCTTTTTGTTGAATCGCGATCCGCGGTTGGAACGTCGGCCGGACGTCTCGTTTGCCTCGCGAGAACGTCTGCACGGAAAGCGGCCGCCTTATCGCGGGGCCTATGAATTGGTCCCGAATTTGGCAGTCGAAGTCAGCAGCCCCACGAACACCGGCGTCGACATCGACGCCAAGGTGCTGGAGTATTTTCAAGCCGGCGTTCAGCTCGTGTGGGTGCTGTATCCCGAAACCCGCCGGATTTACATCTACGATTCCCCCACCGATGTCCGCATCTTCGGCGATCAGGCGGTCGTCGACGGTGGTCAAGTCCTGCCGGGGTTTTCGTGGCGTCTGTCTGATGCGCTCAGCGCCGTTGATGAGATGGGATAACCACACGCGTGAGAATTCTTCTGGCCAAGACTGAGAATTCCACATTCGTGCGATGATCATGCTTGCGTGGCCCAGTCGCACTGTTACGCTAATGATGGCTGTAGCGACTGATTCTTGTTTCCGAGGCCCTCGTTCGTGTCGGAACCCGTCATTCTTCGTCTGCCCGATCGGCGGCGGCGGTCTCGCTGTGAGACGGCCGTCCGGTGGGTGACGCTATTGACGTTCACGGCGGGGGCCGTTGGGATTCCTCTTGATCCTGACGTTCTCTTGGGAGCATCGGGCACATCGTGCCGGGCGCGTCCGGGTCAGGCCTGCCAGTGCTCGGAAGCCAGCCGCAAACTCGGTACCTGCTGCTGTGCCAAAGGGTTGCGTCGGAAAACAGCCGGTTGCGCAGTGTCGTTGAACCAGCCAGCCGCACCAAAATCCTGCTGTGCGGCGAAGAAGTCGGCCTTACCAGCGCCGAAAGCGACTTCCCTTCCCGCTTCGCGCGGGATCGAGATCACGGACTGCCCTTGCAGCCCCGGGCAATCCGATTGGCTGCTGATTTGCGGTGAGCCTCGGGTACTACCGGCCCAGGTGGGAGTGCCGCGAGCCGTCACGATGACTGAGCCTTGGCTGCTGTTCGACGCGCGGACAGGCGGCGAACGTCCGCAGCCGGACGTGCCCCCACCGAAGTTGGTCTCTCTCTCCGTTTGAGCGCGGTAGCGCGCTCGCTGTTGCGGTCTCGTTGCGCCCTTCGGGCTGCGCAGCGATCTTCCAGCCGTGTTCCGGTTCGATCCCGCTGAGGGATCATCCGGAGCAGAGACTTTTCTTCTTCCGAGAGAGAGACCTGACATGACCTCAACTTCCAGAGCCCACCGCCGTGCGCGGGGCTTCACGCTCATTGAATTGCTGGTGGTGATCGCGATCATCGCCATCCTGATCGCGCTCCTGCTCCCCGCGGTTCAACAGGCCCGCGAAGCGGCCCGGCGGACGCAGTGCAAGAACAACCTCAAGCAATTGGGGTTGGGACTCCATAACTATGAGAGCACATTCACCATCTTCCCGATGACCAATGCCCAGAACTACCTGCCGAATACGCAGGGGTTTTCAGCCCAGGCCCGCCTGCTGCCTTACCTGGACCAGGCGAATCTGCAGAACCTGTTGGATTTCACGCAGCCGGCGTTCACCGGACCGTTCAACAACCTGGTTCCCAATCCGCTGTTCGCCACTGCCTTCGCCACACCGTTGCCGGTGATGCTGTGTCCCAGTGATCCGGCCCCCACCCAGAATGCCGGCGCCGGTGGTGCGATCTATGCCGGGATCAACTACATGATGAGCTACGGCAGCGGCACCAAGGCCAACTATGATCTCCGCTGGCCGACGGACGGCATCTGCTACGAAAACTCCCGGGCGAAGATGCGCGACGTCACCGACGGCACTTCCAACACGGTGTTCATGAGCGAATCGGTCCGCAGCACCGGCGCCGATTTCACGTTGCCGGCCGGAACGTTGCCGAAATTTCCCTACCAGGCGACGCTGAATGGATCCTCTGGGGTCAGCGCCACGCTGCAGGCGGTGCAAGGGATGCCCGGCACCGGCGGTCCGTGGACGGCCTTCAACAACGCCGCCGGAGTGATCAACAACCCCGATCTCAACACGGTCTGGCCGACGATGACGAGTTGGCGAGGAGCCGCGAGTCTCGCCCTGCGGGGTCGCGGGACTTCCTGGGCCCACTCGGGAGCCATCAGCACGATGACGAACGGCTACAGTACGCCCAACAGCAAGATCCCGGATCTTGTCACCCACTTCACAGGCTACTTCGGTCCCCGAAGTTGGCACACCGGCGGCGCACATGTGCTGATGGGAGACGGCACCGTCCGCTTCCTTAGTGACAGCATCGATGCCACGCTCCATCGCAATCTGCACAGTCGCGACGGCGGGGAAGTGCTGGGCGAGTTCTAACTTCTCGACGGTTTGCGGCGCTGCTTTGCGTTGTTGGTGGGCCGTTTCCTGGACTGCCAACGGATGCGTTTCGTACGCCTCCGTTGGCGGCAGCCAGGCGCAGACGCGGCCGCGCTCACTGCCTGATTTCTACATCCACACAGGATGACTCTCGATGTCTGACTCAAACCCGCCTGCGCGCAAGTCATGGCCCGATTATCGCGCCGTCTGGCGTTGGCATTTTTATGCCAGTCTGTTCTGCATTCCGTTCGTCATTCTGCTGTCGATCACCGGCGCGATCTATCTCTTCAAGGGGGAAATCGAAGCCTGGCAGGACCGCCCCTTCGATCAGCTCGTCCTGCAAGGCGCCCGACAGTCCGCCGCCGCCCAGATCAGCGCTGCACTGGCAGCGTTTCCGGGCTCGGCCTTACATGCGTTTGAAGTGCCTAGGGAATCCGATGATGCCGTGCGCGTCACCGTGCGGCATGACGGGGAAACGCAGCGGGTCTACATTCATCCGCATACCCTGGAAGTCCTGCACAGCGTCGTTGATCGTGATCGATTCATGCGGCAGATGTTTCGGTTGCATGGGGAACTGATGCTCGGAAATCGGGGTTCCAATCTCGTCGAACTGGCGGCGTCGTGGACAATCATCATGATCGCCACGGGGCTGTACCTGTGGTGGCCGCGGAACGCCCGAGGCCTGGCGGGCGTGCTCTATCCACGGCTCCGCGGCGGCACACGCATGTTCTGGCGCGATTTGCACAGTGTGACCGGAGTATGGATCTCGACTCTGGCGATTTTCTTGCTGGTGAGCGGCCTTCCCTGGGCGAAGTTTTGGGGAGACAACTTTAAGTCAGTCCGCCGCGTGACAGGCACCGCCGTAGCCAGGCAGGATTGGTCCAACACGTCCAGTTCAGAGCGCCGCCGAACAACAAGCGGATCGGGGGAACACTCCGATCACGGCGGTTCGCGAGGCAGCGGCCGCAGCGCGTCAGAGGAAATTCCGCCGCCGGACTACGCTGCCGTCGACCGCGTTGTCGCGGCGGTGGAGCCGCTGAAACTGGAGCATCCCGTGGTGATCGCGCCGCCGAGCCGCGGGTCGAAACACTGGACCGCGAAGTCCATGACTCCCAATCGCCCCTGGCGCGTCAACCTGGAAGTTGATGGCCGGACCGGAGAGGTCGTCAGCCGGGAAGATTTCCGTGATCGACACATCATCGATCAGGCCGTCAGCGTGGGGATTGCCGCTCACGAAGGGCGTCTGTTCGGTTGGCCGAATCAACTCCTCGGATTGATCACCACCGCCGGACTCATCCTGTTGAGCGTCAGCGGACTGATCCTGTGGTGGCGGCGACGCGACCAGGGAGTCCTCGGTGCACCAAAAGTCGCGCTCGATCCGCGCTGGTCTTGGAGTCTCGTGCTGGCGATTGTGTTCTTTGGAGTTTGTCTGCCGCTGTTCGGCGCCTCGTTGCTGGTCGTGCTGGCGATCGAGAGGCTGATCCTCAGCCGCATTCCCCCTGTAAGTCGCTGGCTGGGACTCCGAGTCGCCGTTCCCACCGCTGGAACCGCGTAATTCGGCGACACAGCTCCTGCCGGGGTGCCCACGTGCCACAACATGAGCGCAACCTGTCCACCGACAGCCCGGCAGGAGCCTTGTCGCAGTCGACAATCGTTTTGTGGATCCCGACGTCGCTTTGCAAACACGGAACTGCTCCTGGAGAGCTTACGATGCTGTACCGACATACTTTGATCGTGCTCCTGTTGACGTTGCCGACGATCTGCGGCTGCGGCGCCAAATCGGTCCCTGGCGGAACCAAGGGAATCTTGCTCGTCGGTGGGGCCCCCATGAGCGAGCTGCAAATTAATGTCCATGCCACGAAGGATGGCACGCCCCAAACCATCGGTTTCGGCGTGACTGCGGCAGATGGATCGTTCCTGCTTTACCAGACGGGAGCCAGTTCCGGCCTCTGGCTGACGCCCGGAGAATATCGCTTTACGTTGGAATCTCTCGGAGCGCCGACGGTGATCCCCAAGGAATTCACCAGCGCCGCAACAACCCCCTGGAAGGTTCAATGGACCGGCACTGAGCCGACCCTGAACCTGGAGTTGCCTGCCGTGGAAGTTAAGCGGAAATGAGCCCCGGTCCGAAGTGGATACTGCCATTCAGGCAACCGACAATGCGACAGATCGAGCCACTCAATTCAGAAAACCGAGGAATCGCGATGCTAAAAACCATCACACTGGCGGTGCTCATGGGAGTTGCAACCCCTGGGGCATTCGCTCACGACACCTGGGTGCAGACCAACACGAATCTGATCCGCACGGGCGACGCCCTGCATATCGATTTGATGCTCGGCAACCACGGAAATGAGCACCGCGACTTCAAACTGGCGAGCAAGATCAGTCTGGACGGCGTGACGTTAAAGGTCCGCGGTCCGGGAGACCGCGTCTACGACGTCAAATCACAGCTGGTCGACCTGGGATACACGCCGAAAGAGGGATTCTGGTCGACGAAGTTCGCGGCGGTTGACGCCGGGCTGTACGTCGTTGAGCACACGGTGGACAAGGTCGTCAACCACGGCACGCCGACGCGATCCCTGAAGTCAGCGAAGACGTACTTTGTGGTCAGCCAGTCGCTCGACAACATTCCGCACGAGCACCCCGGCTTCGACAAGGTGTTGGGGCATCCACTGGAACTCGTCCCTGAGGCCAATACGGTCACTCCCATGGGACCGGATGTGCCCATCCGGGTCCGTCTGCTGCTGAACGGCAAACCTTTGTCCGGGGCCCGGGTGTCATTCATTCCCCGAGGCGTCACGCTGGCAGAGGGGTTCGATGCCGAGTACGAGCGCACGACGAACGAGAATGGACGGGCGATGTTCATCCCGAAAGAGGGCAACTACTACCTGGTCGTCGCCCACCATCTGACCGACGAAAAGGGGACCGGCTACGACAGCACGAAGTACACGGCGACGATGACGGTATTCGTACCCGATGTCTGCCCGTGTTGCGGGGAATGATTTCGGAGTGCCGCCACGAGTGAGCGAGCGGTCGGAAGCCCAGGGATGGCGATCCCTGGGCTTCTCATGTTTCTGTTTGAACATCCGCACATCGACCGGGTAAAATTCGAACCGAGAAGTGCACACGTCGAGGTGTCTGCCCATGTCTGCGACCATTGCCCCCCCAACTAACGTTGCCCCTTCGTTGATGACGTCGGAAGAGTTCTTGTCTCTCCCCGACGACAAACGCGACCGCATTCTGATCCGCGGCACAGTTTGGGAGAAGCGGATGACGTACCGCAATTTTTTCCATAGCAGCGTGATGGCGTATCTGGTGTATCAATTGACGCATTGGGCAGTGTCCAATCCTGACCGGGGGCTCAATGTGGTTAGCGGCGAAGCGGGTGTCCGATTGCGAACGGACCCGGCGACCATCGTGGGAATTGATGTGGCGGTCGTCCGTCGTCAGGCGACGCTGTTGACTGTCGGCAATCGCACTATTCTCGACGAGCCGCCGCTTCTCGCGGCCGAGATCTTGTCCCCGTCGGATCGTCAACGCGAGGTGGAAGCCCGTGTTGACGAATATCTCGCAACCGGGGTTCCGTTGGTCTGGATTGTCAGCCCCCATTTTCGCACGATTACCGCCCATGCCCCCGGGAAAGACCCGCAGATGTTCTCGGGAAACGCCGATTTGATCGCCGAACCTGTGCTGCCGGGGTTCCGTATCCCTGTTGCTCGCGTCTTCGAAACGATCTAATGCGTCGCGGCGACGGTGTGCCCTGCAGTGGGGCGCCGTCGGGACGGATCCCTCAACCTTTGTTAGTTGGAAGCAGACTCCCCATGTCTCAGCACGATATTGGTCTGATTGGTCTCGCCGTGATGGGTCAGAATCTGGTCCTGAACATGGCTAACCACGGTTTCTCCGTGGCCGTGTACAACCGCACGACCGACACCACCGACGAATTCGTCAGCAGCCTGAAATCGGAACCGGCCGACAAGGTGCATGCGGGGACTCCCGATCGGATCAAGGGTTACCATTCCCTCGCTGATTTCGTCGGCAGCCTGAAGGCTCCGCGTCGAATGATGATCATGGTGAAGGCCGGCAAGCCGGTCGACGCCGTTATCGATCAACTCAAGCCGCTGTTGTCGCCGGGCGATATCATCATTGACGGGGGAAATTCGGAGTTCGCCGACACCAATCGCCGCACCGTGGACCTCAAGGCAGCCGGTCTGCGCTTCATCGGCGCCGGAGTTTCCGGCGGCGAGGAAGGGGCCCTCAAGGGTCCCAGCATCATGCCCGGCGGTGATCCCGAAGCCTGGCCGTTCGTCAAGGACGTGTATCAGGCGATTTGCGCCAAGGTCGGCCCGAACAACGACATTCCCTGCTGTGAATGGGTGGGGGACGCCGGCGCAGGGCACTACGTCAAAATGGTGCACAACGGCATCGAATACGGCGACATGCAGCTCATCTGCGAAGCCTACTTCATGCTCAAGCATGTCATTGGGTTGACCAACCAGGAGATGTACCAGGTCTTCGACGAGTGGAATCAGGGGGAGCTGGAAAGTTACCTGATCGAAATCACCCGCGACATCTTCACCGTGAAGGACGAAGTCACCGGCAACGATCTGGTCGACATGATCCTCGACACCGCCGCCCAGAAGGGGACGGGCAAGTGGATGAGCCAGCATGCGCTCGACCTGGGCGTGCCGACGACCCTGATCACCGAAGCCGTGTACGCCCGCTGTCTGTCGGCCCAGAAAGACGCCCGCGTGCGGGCCGCGGAAATTCTCCCGGGACCCGGGAACGTGAAGTTCACCGGAGACAAGAAGCAGTTCATCGAAGACGTGCGCCAGGCCCTGTATGCGTCCAAGTTGTGCAGCTACGCCCAAGGCTACGTGCAGCTCGACGCTGCGGCTCGCGAATTCGGCTGGAAGTTGAACAACGGGAACATCGCTTTGCTGTGGCGCGGCGGCTGCATCATCCGCAGCCGATTCCTGGGGGACATCAAGGCCGCATTCGACAAGAATCCTTCCCTGGAGAACCTGCTCCTCGACGACTTCTTCAAGAATGCGATCGCCAAAGCTCAACCCAGTTGGCGTCGCGTCGTCGCCGCCGCCGTCGAGTTTGGTCTGCCGGTGCCGGTCTTCAGTTCGGCGCTCAGCTACTACGACGGCTATCGCAACGGACGTCTTCCCGCCAATCTGCTGCAGGCCCAGCGCGACTACTTCGGTTCACACACCTACGAGCGCATCGACCAGCCTCGCGGCGAAGCGAACAAGCATCACACCGACTGGATCGGTCTGCGGAAGCTGTCGTAGCGGTGGGCTGAAGGCGACCGTCGCCGGTAACGCAGCCGAAGGGTTCCGCCGGCTTTTTTCATAACTCCAGACGCGAATTCGTGATCCGACATCGACGGCCCCTCGTTGGTTCACAACAAGGGGCCGTCGGCTTTTTTTCGTGAAGAAGTCGCGAGCCCGGATGAGATCGAATGGCGGGGTCAAGGCTGCAGCATTAGCCTGTGCGTTGATACTCGCACACTCGGAAGTACCTGCTGAGGATCGATCGATGCGCTTCTCGACGCTTGCCCTCCTGCTTGGCCTCGTGGTCTGCTCAAACTCATCCTTCGCCCAGGACGCTGCCGCCCCTGCGGCTGCCGAACCAGCCGCGAATGATGCGGCGGCCGCAGCGGACAAGGGTCTCGGCGGCAAAGTTCAGGCCGTGGTGGAAACCGCGGTCGATACTGCAGAACAAACGGCCGACGAACTGAAGCAAACGGTCGATGCCAGTCCGCAAGCCCAGGAAATCACCGCTGGAATTCTTGATCCGATCTACAAGTTCGCCGAACTTCTGGCCCATCCGGCGATTCATTGGTTCGCGTTTGCACTGATGGCGACCGGCGTGGTGAGTTTCGCGCTGCAGCTCGTCATCGGCAAGTTGGTGGTGCTGACCCGCATGCACTTCAGCATGACGGAAGTCCTTGGCGACGCACTCGGACTCGTCATCAGCCTCATCGGACTGGTGCTGACCACTCAAGCTGCCGCCGAAAACTCTTCGTTCACACAGAGTCCGGCGTCGGTCTTGTCTGCGACCGGAGTTGGGGTCGTCCTGGGAGTCATCTTCTACTGGTGGGGCCAGAAACAGGAACTGCGCGCCGCACGAACGACTCAGGCCAAGAAGTAACTTTACGCTGTCGATGCACCCGCGGCTGGGGAATCAACACGGGCGTGCAGCGGGCGAGATTCAGCTACTTCCCCCGGCGCATTCCGCGACCCCATCGACTGCGTGCGCCCGAAAACGACCCTCGGCTTGCGCGGCGATCCCCATGACGATGCGAAACTGGCCCAGTAGCCGGCGGCGCCCCTCACGAAAGCGCAAGTCCGCTCGCTGAAAAACGGGGCGGTGGGTCCACCAGACGACCCTCCAGACGCACTCCAAGCCCCCCCGATGCAGCGCCCGATGGATTGCCGCGACTGCCGGAGGGTGCAGTGCATAGAGGCGTCCGAGGCGGTCCCCCTGAAACTGAAGGTGAAAGACTTCGTCCTCCAGGATCTGGCTGCAGATGCCTCGAAGCAGCGGACAGTACGTCGCGCGGCGGAGGGCTGCATAGTAGACCATCGCAATGACTTCGGCGGTCAATAGGACGGAAATGGTAAGTTCCAATCCCGCCTGATGTCGCAACCAGCGGAAGCAGAAGTCGGTCCAATTCCGGGTCAAACATGCGTAGTCGAGACCCTCCAGGAAGCGTTTCAGCAGACTCGCGTGGTCTCCCTCTTCCGCAATGAACAATGTGAGGGCGTCGACGTATCCTGAATCGCCCACGCTCGCAGCGTGCTGACGTCCGACGCGCAGAAAATGTCGGCCCTCGCCCGTCTCCCCCCGCTGAAAGATCGCCATCGAGCCCAGAACCGATCGCTGCTCCTCGGGAGTCAGCTGCGGACCATCGTCCCACGGGAGCGGCGGTCGTGTGGCGCGCCTCTTCCGGAAGTAACCGGCCCAGTCGTGAGCCGACCAGTCCGCATGGGGATTGTGAACCGGATTTGTCGTGACTTTCATCAGGCGTCTCCATCGCCGGACACAGATTCAAGGCGAACAATTCCAGTGATCTCGGATCGCTTCGAGCCGCTGTCTGACGGCGGCAATCGCGTCGTCAGGAGTTGAAGTTCCTGCGGTGAGACCGACAACGTCGTCCGCGTGGAACCATTCGTCGCGCAGGTGATCCGCGCTGGACACCAGGTGCGCGGGAATCCCACGCGCCGCTGCGCGCTCTGCCAGCGCCCGGCTGTTGTTCGAACGCGGACCGCCAACCACGACGAGGAGACTGATGCGATCCAGCAATTCTTCGATCGCCCGTTGCCGGTCGCGCGTCGGCTGACAGATCGTGTCGACCCAGCGGATGTCGGATCGCGGATGGAGTTCGCGAATTCGCTGGAGAACCCGTTCCGCCGCGTCGGGCCGGGTCGTGGATTGAGAAATCACACCCAGTCGTCGCTGTGCCGTGACGGTCACCGCGGCGGCGTCGTTCCAGACATCAGCCTGGGGAAAGTCCTCGACGATGCCCAGGACTTCCACATGCCCCGGTTGTCCGATGATCACGAGATGCCGATCCTCGCTGACCAGCTGTCGAGCCGCGGCATGCACCCTCCGCACCAGCGGGCATGTGGTGTCGATGACTGCTAATCCCGCCGCGCGGAATCGCTGTCGGGTCAGCTCGCTGATGCCATGTGCTGTGATCAAGACTGTGGGAGTTGTCGGCAGCCGAGCGCGGTCCGTCTCTGCAATCTGCTGCAGACCCAGGCCGTGGAGTTGATGCAGCACCTGTTCGTTGTGGACCAACTCTCCATAAACTGTTGCCTGCCGGGGATCGGCGACCGCTGCTGCCGCAGCGACAGCATCACGCACCCCAAAGCACCATCCCATTGCGGTCGCCGAAAGAATTTGCATCAACAGACCTCTTGTTCGGGCCAACAATTTGCAATAGAGAGAACTCTTTATCACAGAGTTTCCGAGGATACGGTTGCGCGGGGGGAGTCAGAATGAACAGATCGGCGGCGGGTTAACCGGGGGTCAGACCGAGGCTGGTCGAGAGAGACAACCCGGAAATGTCCACGGAAGAGGGTGTCGGGACTTCCCGGGCACGACGCATGGCGTCGGTCACCACCCGTTCCAACTCCGCGAGATATTCCGTGAAGCGCTGGCGGCCGATCCCCGTCATGCGGATCAGAGTCTGTGGACGGTTCAGGCGAAATCCCTTCCAGATCTCGACGAGTTCCGCCTCTTCCAAGACTTTCAGGTGACGATTCAAGTTCCCGTCCGTGAGAGTGCAGAGGTCCCGCAACTCCGCAAACAACAGACCTTCCGGGCGCGCGATTAAAGACGCCAGAATGCCCAACCGGGCCTTCTCATGCATCGTCCGTTCCAAGCCGGGAAATGCATAGCGACCGGCCGCCGAATCGGCGGGATCAGGGGGTGAGTCAGCAGTCACGACAACCCTCCGTGGAAAGAATCGCGAATCCCGGCCGACGAAGTTCCCCGACGTTCCAGGCAAATGTAGAGCACGACCGCCAGCGCAGTCTGACCGACGCCGAAGGATTGCGCCATCCACCATGGTGAACAACTGAGTTCGCCCGGCCCGGCCAGCAAGGGCAACGTTGCGGAAACAAGATAATACGCCCCAACCCAGGCGACCGGCCGCGGCAGCCATCGGCTCGCGGCCAGTATCCCCAAACCAAACAGGCCGCTCCAAAGGGACGGCAGCAGCCATGTCGCTGAAGGTTGCCAATCACAGATCGCCCACGTGACCGCCGCGCCCAACAACAGACTGGGGAGCAGTTGTTCGATCACGACTCGAGTGCGCGCAAACTCGCGGGGAGACTCCGAGCACCAACCGCGGTAGGCAACCTCGGCAAATGACGCCACAGACCCCGCGAGCGCGACCGAGACCCAGAGCGTGATGTACCCCACCGGGTCAGCCATCGGGACTGGAATCCACAGCCCTTGTACGATGGCCGCCAGAAGCCCAAACACCGCGGTCGCCGCAACCGTGGCCGCTCGAAATCCCCGAAACGTTTCGGCGGAGGACAAACGCTGCTGAATCTCGGCCAGCTGGCAAACCGCCGAACGCAACTCGCTCTGGGAAATGGGAGACATCAGGCAACGCTCCAAAAGACCTCAAGCTCTGCACCACAAAGTAACCCAACCCGACGTGTATGTCAATCGCAGTCGCCGCAGGGCATCAGGCAATTGGGAAACGCCGCAAACCGCCAGACGCCAATTGCTCCAGCGCGAAAATCTGCGGCCCGACCGTCGGCCACGAGCGGAACTTTCATCCAGAAAACCAGTTGCGACCGCGGATCGTATGCCGAGACGGACGTCGGTCTCGAACGATGTCGTCCCACCGCCCCGCGCCGACCGCAAATCGTGGGTCATGTCCTTGCAGCCGGAAAAGCGGGTCGCTACACTTTTCCGTTCCCGCTGCGGACTGCGCGGGGGCATCGAAAGGCAATGGATATCATGGTTCATCGTCCGCGTACGAAATTGAAGCTTGCCCGGAAGGCGGCCCGCTGTCCCAAGTGCGGCGTCCTCGTGGGGATGCGTGTTCGTTGCAAGACCTGCCACAAGAAGCTGCAAGTCGTCGGCAGGTAGGCTTCAGATAGCGCCGGCCGTGCCGGAGAGAGAGTGAGCGCATGCCTCGGATTGAACGCGATCGCGAACTGGCCAAGCGGCGGCAACGTAAAGTGAAACTGGAGAAGCTGGTCGCACGCTTCTCGCTGGCGACCTCTTCCGCCGACAAGGAGGTTCTTGCGGCGAAGGTGCGCCGCATCAGCCCGTTTTACGACATCAACGCCCGGCTGGCTCAGCTGGCGGAAATGGGCCGCACGCCGGTTGCCGCAAAACCGGCGATGCCTGCCAAGAAGAAATAATAGTCGGCGACATTGCGAGGCTCGACGCGAGCACCGCGTAGACGTTTGCTGCTGAAGCCCGGCCTCATTCGAGGTTGCGGGCTTCTTGTATTGCGCTCTCCAGCAGTCGAGCAACGCCGACCACGGCGGTGACACGGATGGTTCCAATTCTGATTCCGCTGGAGGCAGCTCCGCCATGGCCCCGCTCGATGAGATCCTGAACCGATTCCGCGTCGAACCCGGTCGGAAGTGCAAACTCAAAGATCACGACCCCGGATGGGAAGGGAATGAGGACATTCCCGAAGCTGACCGCCGAATCACGGCCGGGAAGATCCTCGAGGAGAGCGTCGCGCAGGTTGCTGAGGCCCAGCAACTCCTCTACGCAGCCGACTCCTGGTCGATACTCGTCATTCTCCAGGCGATGGATGCCGCGGGGAAGGACGGAACGATCAAGCACGTCATGTCGGGCGTGAATCCGCAAGGAGTCACGGTGACGAGTTTCAAGCATCCCTCCGCGATCGAGCTCGACCACAACTTCCTGTGGCGCTGCACTGCGGCCCTGCCCGAACGCGGGCATATCGGCATTTTCAATCGCTCGTACTACGAAGAAGTCCTGATCGTGAAAGTGCACCCGGAATTTGTGAAGGCTCAGCGGATTCCCGCAGCGGATCCAGATCGGAAAAAATTCTGGAAGGGACGTTACGACGACATCAACGCCTTTGAGCGGCACCTCGTCCGCAACGGCACGCGCATCCTCAAGATTTTTCTCAACGTCTCGAAGCAGGAACAACGCGAACGCTTCCTGGCACGCCTGAACGACCCCGCCAAGCACTGGAAGTTTTCCAGCAGCGACCTGCACGAACGCGCCTATTGGGACGACTACCAGAAGGCCTTTGGCGAGATGCTGACCGAAACCAGCACCAAGTGGGCTCCCTGGTACGTCGTGCCGGCTGACAGCAAGTGGGTCAGCAGGGCGGTCGTCGCCAAGCTTCTGGCGCGGGAGATCACGTCGCTCGATCTGCAGTATCCGCAGCTCGATGACGACCAGCGGGCGGCGCTGGCCGCGGCGCGTGCCGAATTGGAAGCCGAGGGGGATTGAGATTCCGCGGAATCGATCAGAGTCCAGCGTTCCCCGCAGATCGGTCTTGTCCGACTTTACCAGTCAAGGTCCTGCCCGCGATTCCAGTGGAGGATCCCACTCGAGATTCCCAGCGGATGCGCGCGGGGTCAAGTCGTCAATGGACTTTCGACGCCGAGCCGGAAGCAGCTTTATCGCCCTGCTGTCATCGTCAAGTCCGACGAAGCATGACTTTCGACGGTGAACGGGGACCTCTGGTGCGGCACCGTGATCGGCGCCCCGCGCAGCACCAGCCGAATCTCATTCCCCAGGCTGTTGTGGGTCACCTCATCGAAGAACGTCCGAATCAGCAGCAAACCTCGCCCGTGAGCCCGCGACATGTTCTCCGGAAGTTGCGGGTCGGGTACCGCCTGAACATTGAAGCCGCGACCCTGGTCGCGAATGATGATCAGCGCCCGGCTGCGGTCGAATGACGCCGTCACTTTCACCCGGCGTTGATTGTAAGGAGCCTGCGACTCACGTTCAGCGATGAGCTGTGCGTAAGCCTCGTCGTCCACGCCGCGCAGCTCTGATGTCACTTCCAAGTTGCCGTGAATGATGGCATTGGCGAGCGCCTCTTCCAGAGCGATGCCGACCCGAAGTTGACGATCTTCATTACACAGGGCGAAATCGGCGAACTGCTGCTGGAGAGAATTGATGAGCGGCGCAATGAGGGTTCGGTCATTCGTCAGCGAGTATTGTTCGGTGATCGCGGACCGCATGCGGGAAAGCTTCGTGCGACAGGTGGCCACGCGGGCCCGCCCGAGCACGGCTTCGATCTCGTCGATGAGCCACTTGGTCAGTTGCCGTTTCGGAATGTAGCTGGCGGCGCCCGCCTTGACTGCACTGATGGCGGCCTCTTCGCTCCCTTCGGAGGTCATCAACATGACCGGAATCGACGGGTACGTGCTGCGCACATCTTCGATCAGTTGCAGGCCGTTGCCGTCGGGCAGCATCAGATCAGTCAGCAGCAAGTCCAGGGGCAGGGTCTCCAACCGCTCAAGGGCGGCGGCTGCGGATGCTGCGAACACGCACGTATGGTTGGTGCGGGATTGAATGACTTGAGCGATCAAACGGAGTTGGTCGGGACAATCATCGACGATCAGAATCGTGGCCACGGCAGTACATTCCCAGCAGAGTTGACTCACAAACGAGCACCCGATGTCGATATTTAGCACCGAAACTGAATTCGAGCTGCAAAAAAAACCTCAAACTCACGATTTCGCTGATCGACGCACCTGCGTTGCTGGCTCCGATGGGCGGCGCGGGTGTCGTCGCGCGCAGAAGCGCTCCCGTCATCGGTGGTTTCACCGGGAGCAACGGTTCCCGAAAGGAGCGGAATGGATCGGTGTCTGACTGACTTGCGGCGCCGCGGTCGCAGCCCATTGGCGGTAGAGGAATGGCGAGGCGTGCAAGACACACTGACGACAGCTGCTTCGTTCGCCTGGAGAGGTCTTCACGAATTGATGCTCCGGCGAACGACCGAGAATTTGAGAGAGAATCAAAGTTGGGTGTGCCTTACGGTCCTCACGCATTCGATGTGCCTGTGACCAAATCTCGAACGCCCTTGGGCAACCCCGCGACTCCGGCAATCTGCCGCACAGGGAAGCAACTCATCGATCCTCGGCGATCTCAAAATCCCGACGCCCAAAGACCCCGGCCGCGGTCTGAGGTCGTCAATCATCCCCGTCGGTGCGAGGTGCAGATCACCTCGGCTCAGGGCCTGCGAATTTTCGCAAGAGACTCTCTGACATCGACTTCGGCTGCTAGGTTCCCGCGCGACTCGATACCTCTGATGGGTGCCGGGGACGACCGATCTCGCCGCTGGCGATTTTTCGGGAATTTTTTCCGGGGACGTGCGTCTCAAGGGGAACGTGCGGCGGCGAGCCAGTCTGAGAATGGCCTTCCCAATCTGGGAACATGTTCGTCGTGCGCCCATTCCCCACTCATTTCGCGCGGATGTCTCGGAGGGACGGAGAGTCCGGCCGCTCGACGTGCGCCACTTCCCCCAGGAGTATCGTATGCGCTTCTCTCGGCATTCATGGCGGTTGGCGGCGGCCTGCGCGTTGGGTCTGGCGGGAATCTCCGGCTGCGGAGGGGATGGACCACCCCAGGAAGGCGCGCAAACCATTCGAATGCCGGTATCGGCGCCGGAGGCGGCGTCCTCGCCCGTTCCGACAGCGGAGCCTGCTCAATTCACCGCCGCGAGTAGCCAGCCGGTTCCGGTAGACCACCGCTTCCGGGGCGCGGACCACCCGATGCCCGCTCCCGACAGCCCGGATCGATTCGATGCGACGAAACCGGGCGCGCCGCATCCTCGCGCCGAGGAAGGAGCCAAGTCGCCTCGCGGTGGCATCGTACTCGGTCGCAGGATGTTGGACTCCGACGGCGAGTTCGAGAGTCGTTTCTACGACTCCGTGGACTCGACGACAGACCTCAATACTGAGGCCTACGACGCGATTACCGAAAATGCGTTTCAGCGAACGATTGACCAGCCTCTGTCGACCTTTTCGGTCGATGTCGATACGGCGTCTTACGCCAACGTCCGACGGTTCCTGAACATGGGACAATTGCCGCCCGCCGGCGCCGTCCGGATCGAAGAATTGGTCAACTACTTCACCTACGACGACGCCCCGCCCACGAATGCCGAACCGTTTGCGGTCCATGCCGAAACTGCCGGGTGTCCCTGGAACCCGGCCCATCGCCTGGTCCGCTTTGGTCTCAAGGGAAAGGTGATCGAGAACCAGAAACGTCCGCTGAGCAACCTCGTCTTCCTGCTCGACGTTTCCGGTTCGATGAATGAACCGAACAAGCTGCCGCTGGTGAAGGAATCGCTGCGGCTGCTGACGCAGCAACTCGGAGAGAACGATCGCGTGGCCATCGTCGTTTATGCCGGCGCGAGCGGACTGGCGCTCCCGTCGATTTCCGGCAACGAACAATCGGCAATCGGCGAAGCGCTGGATCGTCTGGCCGCCGGCGGCTCGACCAATGGAGGTGAAGGGATCGCTCTGGCCTATCGCGTCGCCGAAGAGCACAAGATTCCCGGCGGCGTGAACCGGGTGATTCTCTGCACCGACGGCGATTTCAACGTTGGAGTGACCAATCGCAGCGACCTTGTGCAGTTGGTCGAGCAGCACGCCAAGGCAGGAGTGTTCTTGAGCGTCCTTGGCTACGGCATGGGGAACCTCAAAGACAGTACGATGGAACAGCTCGCCGACAAAGGAAACGGCAACTACGCCTACATCGACACCATTAATGAGGCGAGGAAGGTGCTCGTCGAACAGATGAGCGGCACGCTGGTCACCATCGCCAAAGACGTGAAGATCCAGATCGAGTTCAACCCCCGCATGGTCGCCGGCTATCGTTTGCTGGGATATGAGAACCGGATGCTGGCTGCCCAGGACTTCAAGGACGACGCCAAGGACGCCGGAGAAATCGGGGCCGGGCATTCAGTGACGGCGCTCTATGAGCTCATTCCCACGGGCAGCGACGCGGGAGGGGTGGTCGCAGTCGACCCGCTGCGCTACCAGCAGGCCGCGGCACTGACCGATGCGGCATCTTCCAACGAAATGCTGACCTTGAAGCTGCGTTACAAACAGCCGGATGGGCAGACCAGTGATGAGATTCGCTTTACCCTCAAAGACACCGGGTTGGAGTTCAGCCAGGCTTCAGCCAACCTGCGTTTCGCCGCTTCCGTGGCTGCCTTCGGAATGCTGCTCCGAAGCTCGCAGCACAAAGGCGAAGCAACGCTTCCGGCTGTCGCCGAGTGGGCTGCCACGGCCCTCGGCGACGACCCCCACGGCTACCGGCAGGAATTCCTGGAACTGATCCGCAAGGCAGGCACGCTGCAACGGGTGTCGATGCGGTGACGTCCTCGGAGATCCAGCCAGACGGGAAACGCGGACACCAATCCAGGGGCCGGTTGGGTGGAGTCGACACGACTTCACCCAACCGGCCCCTGCCTTGTTTTCCTGAACTGCGTCCGCCCCACTGCGTACCACGAAACTGCGGGAACGTACTGAACGCGCGTGGATTCACCCCATTTTTTGAAATTCGGCAACATTTCCGACGCGAGCAGCATCCATAATCGCGTAAGTCCGGTTGGCGTCGGCCGACTGACGGCGTTAATCTCATGGGCGGCGGGCCAAGGTTTCGAGGTTGAAGAAAGCCGACACCGTAATACGGTCGGTCCGCGTCCCCGACGGCGCGATGATGATCGTCGAATCCCTGGAAGGATCTCCCATGCGTGCCCCTGTCATCGTGGTCCTGTCGCTTGCCTCGATCTCGTTGTGCGCCTGCGACTTGACGCGACCGGCCTACGAGTCGGCCGGCGCGCCCGCTGCGGCGGGATCGATGTATGACATCTACGGTCCGGCGGATCCTTCAAAGATCAACTTCCTCGATACGGTCACCCCTCAGGCGGCTCCGGCGATCGCATTGTCCAGTCTCGAATTGGCGACTCCGAAGGGAGAATCCGTGGTCTTGTCGGACTACCTCAAGTCCCGCAACCTCGTGGTGGTCATCACACGCGGGTACGCAGGTGCGATCTGCCCCTATTGCTCGTCGCAGACCTCGCGGCTGATCGCCAACTATAACGACATCAAATCGCGCGGAGCCGAAGTCGTCGTCATTTACCCGCTCGAAGCGGAGAAGGACCGTCCGCGGACCGACGAGTTTCTGGCCGTCGTGAACGGACAGATCTCCAAAGCGGCTACCGACCAGCCGCCGTTTCCGCTGCTGATCGACGTCGGTCTGAAGGCGGTCGATTTGCTGGGCATTCGCAAAGATTTGTCCAAGCCCGCCACCTACATTCTTGATCAAACAGGCGCCATTCGATTTGCGTATGTGGGTGAAACGTTGGCGGACCGGCCGTCCATCAAGGCGATCCTGCAGCAACTGGATGCTCTCGGGCCGCCGCCTGCGGCAGCCGGTTCGGAAACTCCGAAGGGACCAAATCCCGCGGTGACAGACCCGCCGGTGGCCGACCCCGCTGCTGCGGACAAGGGTTAAACCCAGATGCGGGCGGACGACGAATTTCTCAAGGTTGCCGTCCACAGCGGACTGCTCGATCAGGTCGTCGCTGACGAATTGCATACGCTCGCCGATCATCGAGGCGTTCCCACGGCACGCGCCGCGCTTGACGCCGGCAAGTTGAACCACGACCAGGTGGACGTGATCGAGGCGTTGCGCCGACCGCTCGATCACGTTCCCGGCTTCGAACTCCTGTCGCTCCTGGGGCAGGGGGGAATGGGCGTCGTCTTCCGGGCCCGTCAACTCGCGTTCGACCGCGTGGTCGCCCTCAAGATGGTCCGCACAGGGCCGGCGACGACCGGTTCCCTCGCCCGTTTCGAGCAGGAAGCCAAGACGATCGGCCGCTTCTCTCATCCGCACATTGTGACCGCTTTTGACTTCGGCAAGCACGAAGGCCGACTCTATCTGGCGATGGAGTTCCTCGACGGCCAGGATGCCGAGATGTACGCCTCGACCAGCGAACTCCTTCCGGAGAGGGTCGTCTGGGGACTGATTCGGCAGGCCGCCACAGGGTTGATGTACGCCGCTGAGCGAGGCGTCACTCATCGCGACATCAAACCGGCGAACCTGCTGCTGGTGAAACCCCCGAGCGGATTCCCTCTCGGGGAGGGCATTCCGTTCGTCAAGATCGCCGACTTTGGCCTGGCGTTGCTTCAGGAGGAGGTTGACCAGCAAACCCGGCTGACTCAGGAGAATTCCACTGTCGGCAGCCCGCATTACATGGCTCCCGAACAACTCACCGGGTCGAATGTTGGTTTTCGCGCCGACATCTACGCCTTGGGGGCCACGGCGTATCACCTGCTCTGCGGGAAGCCCCCTTTCAGCGGTCTCACGCTCGCGCAGTTGTATTCGCGCAAATTGAATGGCGACCCGCCGCCTTTGGCGTTGCTGCGGCCGGGCCTTTCCGCAGAAACCATCGCCCTCGTCAACACGATGATGCAGCGCGAGCCGGAGAAGCGACCCGCCGACTATGTGGAACTCCTGCGGCAGATCGATGCGATTCAGCGTTCGGGAGCGCCGACGGCAATCGATATTCGGCCCGGCGGATCGACGACGGTCCTGGAGTCGCCGACTGCCGCCGCGCGTCCCGCACGAGCATCGCACCGCCGGAACTGGTTGTGGGCGGTCGCCGGGCTGGTGGTGCTGGGCGTGCTCGCGGCCTCTCCGTCGATCCTGAAACAGTTTGTTGTTCCCTTGTCTGGACCGCGCAATTGGATTTTGACCGGCTGGGCGCAAGAGTGTTTCGACGGCCAATCGCTCGCCGGGTGGCGCACGGTCCGCGGTGCATGGACGCCGGGTCAACGCGATGCCGAGGGAGCACTCATCCTGGCGGGGCGCGGCGCGATCGGGCACCCCCTCGCGAAACCGGTCAATGGACAACTGCAGCCGTTGAAGGGCTTCCGTCTGGCCGCCGTGGGGCATTTGCACTCAGCGCAAGCCCTCGAGATCCACTTCACCGACGATTTCCCTGGACATCCGGGCGATCTTCGTCAACTGGTGTATCAAGTGACGGCCGATGCGGTGCGCTGGGGCAGCCGACAACGTCAAACCGGCCCCCTCGATCAGGTCTTTGGAGACCACACGATCACCGTCGCTCCAGAGTCTCGCCACGAATTGCGGATTGAATATCAAGGGGGCGAATGGCTGGCCTATTTCGACGGTGAATTGTTTGGATCTCACCGGGCCGATGGTCCCGAGCCACTTGAGTTTCGCCTGGCTGCCGAAGTCCCGACAGGCGATGACGCCGCCGCCGCATGGTTCGGTGACGTCGTTCTGGAAGAACTCGGTCCCCCCGGTTAGGCTCGCGCAGCCGGGAGGAGCGAAGTCACCGGCGGTTCGGGAAGTTCGCGGAATCGATCCGATCCTCAACCGAGCTCGGGAATCGGCCGCCCCCCTTCGACGACGATTGGAGTGGGCCGCCCCTGCGGGCTGGTCCAGTGGGTGCTCAGATCGATCCCCATATGACGGAAGACGGTCGCGGCCAGGTCTTGCGGACGGACAACGCCGTCTTTCACCTCGTAGCCTTTATGGTCGGTGCTGCCGACCGCCTGACCGTGGCGATACCCGCCCCCGGCGACCAGCATGCTCATCACATTAGTCCAGTGCTCGCGGCCCGCCTCCTTGTTGATGACCGGCGACCGACCGAACTCGCCCAGCATCAGCACCAGTGTGTCGTCCAAAAGTCCCCGTTGTTCCAGGTCGTTGACGAGGGCGAACATGGCCCGGTCGACCTTGGGCAACAAAGGAGTGAGTCCCTTTTCGATCCCGCCCCACTGGACGTGGTCCCCGTGGTGATCGAAGTAGCCCCACGCGCCGCTGACCACGGTAAAGGAAACCCCGGCTTCCACGAGCCGCCGCGCAAGGATGGCTTTGTCGCCGATTTCGTTGCGACCGTACGTGTCGCGCGTGGCGTCCGTTTCCTTCGAGAGATCGAACGCCTGCTGCACGTGCCCCCCCAGGACCATGTCATACGCCTGACGGTTGTAACGGTCGAACTTTTCCAGCGTCGTCTGCTGATCCAGATCCCGCCGCAGGCGATCAAACGACTCCCGCAGGTAATTTCGGTTCTGCAATCGATCCGCCTGAATTCCCTCCGGCAGTCCGAACTTGCCGACGACTTCCAACCCCTTCACGGGAGCGTACTGCGAACCCATGTCCCCCGCTTCGTAGACGTCGGCCACCCAGGACGGCGCCAGACCGACAAATGCGGGCATGTCCGGATGATTGGGCCCGCGGAACTTGGCGACCACCGAGCCCATCGACGGATAGCCGCTCCCGTCGCGGCCGTTGTCGGTCCGTTGCGCGAGGGGATTGCCCGCTTGTAGCGTAATGGGCGTGTGATTGCTCGCTTTGCAGTCGACCGCACGCAGGATCGACATCTTGTTCATGATGGACGCCTGCAGCGGCAGATGCTCGCAGAGCCGCACGCCGGGGATTTTGGTGTCGATCGTGCTGTAGGGACCGCGAATTTCGGCCGGGGCATCGGGCTTGGGGTCCCACATGTCGATGTGGCTGGGGCCGCCGGAAAGCCAAAACAGGATCACCGATTTGCGTGCCGACGACGACGTGCCTGCGGCCTCGCGCGCACGCAGCAGTCGCGGCAGCGTCAGTCCGCCGACCCCGGCCAGCCCTGTCTGCAGGAACCAGCGACGTGATTTGACCGTCAGCACGTCGCGCTGGACCGGTTGCAGCCAGGAAAAGGCATGGCGTTCATGCCGAGACTTCGGGGAGATGGCAGTCATGACCGTCGCTCCACAGGGATGCGTAGGCCCTCGCGGCCTGTCGCTGCAGGTTCTTGGTCGGGGAGCGCTCCCCAGCGGTTCGGAGTGGATGGGCTTGCACACGGCCGAAGTTTGAGAACACCTCGCGTGTGAATTTCCCATCGGCAATCATATCAGCCGGACTGCATATGTGAAACGGGATTCGGGGAAGATTTCCTCGCACGACCAAATCGTGACTGGTCAATTCCAGAGCTTGTGACCATGATTTTCCCTCAGGCGTCGATGGCCCTCAGCGACGTCGGCCTTTAGTCCCTCCCGAAAGCAAGCGATGCATAAGCCCGCTGAAACCTCGTTTCCCCTGCACGACCTGATCCGTCAACGCTGGAGTCCGGTCGCGTTCTCTTCGCGGCCGATTCCTCCGGAAATCCTCGGCAGTCTCTTCGAAGCCGCCCGCTGGGCGGCTTCATCTTACGGCGAGCAGCCCTGGTGCTTTTGCGTCGCCACCCAAGACCAACCGACCGAGTTCGCGGCCCTCCTGAGTTGCCTCGTCGATGTCAATCAGGCCTGGGCCAAACACGCTTACGCCTTGGCAATCTCGTGCGCGCAGCTGCAGTTTGCCCGCAACCAGAAACCCAACCGGCATGCGTATCATGACGTCGGCCTGGCGACCGCCAACCTGATCCTTCAAGGACAGTCTCAGGGGCTGTACTGTCACATGATGGGAGGATTCGATCCGGCCTTGGCCCGAACGACCCTGGGAATCCCGGACACACACGAGCCGATCGCTGCTATCGCGATCGGTTACCCGGCAGATGACCTCGCACAAGTCGCCCCGGAACACCAGCAGCGCGACCTGGCCCCCCGGACTCGCAAACCGTTGACCGACCAGGTATTCACGGGTCGCTGGGGGAAGTTCGCCGGGCCGTTTCAATAGATGCTGACATATAGATGCTGATTGGAAACCAATCCCCTGAGCCATGATCCGTCAGTGGTCTTGCTTCAGGGAAAAGCACGCAGTGCCTTCGCTAACCGCGCGAGTCCGCTAACCGCGAGATTTCACAACACAGAAGGACTGCAGGCGAATCGCCCTTGCGCTCCGCATGGTCTTCCAGACTTCGGGGGCTGCGGCCTACTCCCCGCGGAGCCATTCCGCGTAGGTCATTCCCCAGGAGAATCCGGTGCCGAAACCGGCCATCACGCACTTCAAACCTGGAGTGAGTTCGCCGCGGTCAAGTTGGCGACGGAGCATCATGGGGATCGTCGCGCTGCCGGTGTTGCCAACGTCGGCCAGATCCACGGGGACTTTTTCCGGAGGCAAATGGAGGGCTGCCGTCAAACGGCGGACGAAACCGGGATTGGCTTGGTGGAAGAGAAAGCGATCAATCTCGGACCAGTCCTTTCCGGCAGCCGTCAAAAGCCGATCGATGCCGTTCTTGACCGTTCCCGCAGCGAAACTGGCCACCGCGGCGCCGTTCATGATCAAGCGGCGGGGGGCCGTCTCCGAGGGGACCGCCTGGCGGCTGCAGCCGCCGGGAATCAGCAAATGCTTGCCGCCGCTGCCGTCGGTACCGCAGAAAGACAGGCCGACCTCAGCCAGGGCGCCTTCCGGGTCGCTGGAGAGGAGCGTCGCTGCGCCGCCGTCTCCGAAGAGGCTGGCGGTTCCCAAGTCGGCGTTGTCGCAGTATTTCGAATAGGTTTCGCTGGTCAGCAGCAGGATCTTGCGCGCGCTCCCGGAATGGAGCAGCGCGCGCGCCAGCCACAAGCTGTAGGGGAACCCCGAACAACCCTGATTGATATCAAAGGCGGCACACAACGTCGGGAGTTGCAGCCGATCCTGAATCAGGCACGACGTTGCCGGCAGGAAGTAATCGGGGGACTGCGAGCAATACATCAGCGCATCGATCGAATTGCGATCCATCCCCGTCGCGGCAAAGAGCTTTTCCGCGGCCTGGACCGCCAAGTCACTCGCGGTCTCGTCGGGAGCGCTGATCCGGCGACTGATGATGCCGGTCTTGGCGACGATCTTTTCGTCTGACCAGCCGGGAACTCCGGCGCACAACTCCGAATTGCTCTGCACCCGTTCCGGAAGCGCCATGGCGACCGCATGAATGTACGCAGTCATGCGAGCTTTCCGGCGGCAGTCAGCACTTCAATGATCGCAGGCACCGAGTTCAATTTTCCGGCGTTCTCCGGCGGGACCGACACTCCGTACTCGCGCTGCAGCATGAAGACGATCTCAACGAGCCCCATGGAGTCCCAGGCCTCGATATCACCGGCCGCCGTCTCCGCCGACAGCCGTTTACGGTCGACGATCAGACACTCCGCCAAATGATTCAACAGATCATTCGTCGCACCGGCATTCATCGGAGATCCCTTGTGGTCTTAACGATTCGGGAACAGACGGCGTCGCATCAACCGTCTGTGTTTGAGGCGGCGCGAAAGGAGGATTCGAAGCCCCTTCCCTCATGATCCCTGAACACACGGCAGTAGCATAGCGTTCGGCTCCGACGTCGCGAAACCTGAAAAGATCCAGGGAGAGTGAGTTCCCGCATGTCACGCGAACAGCAACAGTCACGTCGCCTGTGCCGATCATGCCTGAACGGCATCCGTTGACACTGGGAAAACTACCGAGACGCAGACGCATTCCGATGACGGAAACTATGGATCCCGCGCCGGAGCCCGGCTCCGCGAGCCAGCGACGACCAGCCTGATCGGATCTGCCATTTCGCCCGCGTCAACTCGCCGAAGTCAATCGTCCACCGAGTCTTTCAGCGCGCGTACGTCGCTGTCGGATGCGCGGGAATCCAGACCGTTGGCCAACCCGCCCAGGATGCCGCCGCCGTTGGGGGGAATACGGATCTCTTCCGTGCGGGCTTCGTGAACGTCCTCTTCCGGATCTGGCACTGAGGCTCCCATTTCGACGCGGAATTTTTCACTGGCGAAAGCCAGCTCGTCACCAGGCAACAGGGCGCCCCGAATCACTCGCTGGCCGTTGACCTTGGTTCCATTGGTGCTCCCCAGATCGCGGAGGAACAGGAGTCCATCGGTTCGCACGAGCAGGCAATGCAGTTTGGAAATGCTGCTGCGGTCGATGACCACGTCGCAGAGTTCTTTCTGGCGACCGACCAGCGTCACATCGCGAGTGATCGAAATCGGACGTCCGCCTTTCAGCGGCACCAGTCGGGCGCGCATGGAGAAATCCATTGCCTGGACGGAAGTTGGAACTCTCCTTATTCTCGGCTCACCGCGGCTGGCGTCAAGCTGGAAATCAACCGCACCGTTCAAGAACGGTCGCCGGAATCTCTCCTCGCGTCATCCCGGGCTGCCTGAATGTCATCCCCGGCAGCCCCGCGGAATCGCCCCAAACGGCAATGTCGTGCTGATCGATGCGACCGTTGATCCGTCTCTGGGAACTCCGGCCCGCCCGTTTCAGGATCGCCTCGCGGCGTCGAGTTCCGGGCTCCTTCCGCGATTCTGCGGTAAAGCCGAACCGATCCGGCAGGTGGTCGACCGACCGGTCCTGGAAAATTCCCACGGGGATGACTCGGGAGATGTGGGCATCGCTCGCTAGTAGAGCGCTGTCGCCAACTTCCTGCGGTACTCGCCGGTCAATTCCGAAGCCGGCCCGAGCATGTCGAAAATTTTCACCATCGTCGACTTGGCCTCGGTGCGCGCGTCGCCGTAGTCGCGTTGAACGATCGACAACAGCAGTTCCAGCGATTTGCGATGCTGCTGTGCCGCCGCCAACGCATCCGCGTATTGGATCTGCAGCATGAGATTGTCCGGATCGGCCTCCGCCGCTTTGCGGGCTTCATCGACCCCGCCCGTTTCCAGTGCGGCTTGCCGAACGTCGAGTTCGGACTTGATCCGCTCGGCGTCCGGTTCCAGGAACCCCCGTTTTTCCAACGTCTCGATCACGCCGCGACATTCGTCGAAGCGCCCCTGCAACAGCAGCACCCGAGCAATGCGGATCTGGATCACCGCTTCGTCCGGCATCAGCGCCAGGGCCTCGCGGTACTTGGATTCCGCTCCTTTCGGGTCAGTGTCCTCGATGGCCAACCCCGCCTGCAGCAACTGCTGGGCAGGAGAGGGCATCAGGCGATCAAGCCATTCCCGAATTTGCGGTTCGGACAGCAGTCCCGTGAATTGATCGACCGGCTGCCCTTCGGCAAAGCCGACAACCATCGGGATCGACTGAATCCGGAACGCGGCGGCAAGTTGCTGTTCCTCATCGGTGTTGATCTTCCCCAGGATGAAACGGCCGCCGTATTCTTCGGCGAGCTTTTCCAGGATCGGGCCCAACTGGCGACAGGGACCGCACCATGGCGCCCAGAAGTCGAGCACCACCGGAACTTCCAGTGACTTCTGGATCACATCCTGTTGAAAACGAGCTGTCGTAACATCAATGATCCAGGGACAAGACTTGGTCATCGGCAACTCGACTGGGGTGTCACTTTTCGGTGCATCGCGGTTCCACCGCAGTGTAAGTTGACGGCAGCGGCGGGGCAAACGTTGCGACTCGACGACAACTTTGGTCTGATCTTCCAACGGACTGCTGCGTCCGCGGCGGCCGCCGCCTCCCTGCCAACGGCCGTTCATCCTGGTTCGTCAACGATGGTCTCCCAAGCGTCATGACCCCCAAACCACGCACGGACGCTGAATGCACTCAGTATCTCGTTCGGGCGCTGCAGATCAATCCGCTGCAGAACGCCAACGGACTGCTGAAGCTGCGACGTCAGTTTCACGGGATCCTCGAGGATCGCGTCCACGACGATTCCCAGGACATTCGTGCTCAGCGCGAGGAGGCGTCGACGCTGCTCGATCAGTTGCGCGAAAATTTCTGGTCGATGAAGCCGACGGAATTGGCGGAGGCGCTGGCCAAGATCCAGGTGGAACCGTTTCCCGACTTAAATTCCGCCGTCGATCGGCTGCGGACGCTCGCGGAGTTCCGACCTCTATTGGCGCAGCTTTCGCGAGACAAGCACTTTGACGGGGAACTGTTCTCCAGCCTCAAGCGAGTGCTCATCTTGCCGCCGCGCGAGGCGGAAGGTGTGCGAGAGAGGACGCTGAAGTCGCTGGACTCCCGGCTCAAACTCAAGAAGGCGCGACGGATGATTGCGCTGCTTCAACGCGAAGCTCCGGAAATTTTCGCGCTCGAGAAAGCCTGGTTCAATCGACTTGAGGCCGCCAGACAGACTTCGGCGGGGACTGTGTCGGCGGCGGCAAACTCAGACGGTTCCGGATTCAGCCTTGGCGGCCTGGGATGGGCCGGCGGGGTGCTCGTACTCATTGTGTTGAGGTTGATCCTGAAAGGTCTTCTCTGGAGTTCGCACGAATGAGCGAACCCGCGTGGAATTGTCTTCCGCATGATCCCCAAGGTTTTTTCGGACTTCCGGCAACATTCGATCGCCAGGATCTGAAGCGGCAGTACAACAGACTCATCAAACAGTTTAAGCCGGAGAAATACCCGCAGGAGTTTCAGAAGATCCGCGCGGCGTATGATGCCCTGGATCAGCGTCTGCGCT
>JANRLN010000593.1:0-30153 GCA_033762515.1 Planctomycetaceae bacterium | reverse complement strand
GCAGCATGACGCTGGGTAAGGGCTCCCAGGTCGGGGGGTGCAGAATCCCATCGTGAATCTTGACGAATCCTCCTTTCGTTTCACTCAGGACCACAAAGTGACCTTCCCTGTAATGCAAGATGACCGGCTCTCGCCAGTTCGGAAAACCCAGGACGCCATACTGCACCGGCAAGGCATGAACGCCCCGCCTGGATAACGCCTCTTCGATGCCGTGGAAGGAGCTGAACTCGTTGACGACCCCGCCTTGCATTTCACGCACCAGCGTCGCCAGATCCTCCTTCTGCCCATAGAACTCCAACACACGCTGAACGCAGCGCGGTCCGCAAATGGACATCCGCCGAACGGCGTCCAAGTCGTCGGCCAGCGCCAACGTCGGCGCCAGCGCCAGCCCGATCAAGACTCCACCAGGAATTCTCTGCAAAATGCGCTACTCCACCCGTGCGGCGACAGGCACGGTTACCACGTCGCGTTCGCCACACCGCAGCTGCAATGCTCCGGTCCAATACCCCGGCTGCTCTGGCATCGTGAACTGACACTCGATTTTCACACCATCGGCATCGTCCAACGCTGCCGCGGTCGTCATCACGCTCGGCCCCAGGTCATGAGTGATGCGCAACCGATCCTGCAGTTCGGCCCCCGGCAGTCGCGAACTTGAGACCCACAAGGTTTCGGCGAACTGCTCTGAGCATCGACGCTCCCCCAGGAACAGTCGTTCCGGCTTCACGGACAGCCGCATCCCCAGCGTCATGCGAACGGGCACCTCCAACGACTTCGCGGACCCATCGGCCGACTGAAATCGGATCAACCCCGCGACGACGCCTTCCAACCCAGGGCTGATGACGGGGACGACATGCGCCACAACCACGCCCCCCGAGCCGCCCGCGACCGTTTGATGCGCAGAAGCATCCGGAAACGTCACCTGCAGCCACGGGGGAGCTGCGATTCCGGTCTGCAGATCCAGCGTCTCACCCTCCCTCAGATGCAGCGCGAGGGCGCGGATCGAGGCCGTCCGATCCGTTCCTTCAGGCGATTCACCCAAATCCAGCTCCGCGGGAATCGCATGGCACCACGGCTCAATCATCCCTTCAATCTGAATCGTGACGGCTGGTGCTGAAGCCTCGACGAATGCCAGATACAACCGGCGACTCACCCGCCCGACACTCCCCGGCGCTGTGAACGAAAAGCGCAGCACTGCCGATTCGTTCGGTGGCAGAAGCTCCGGAGAGAGGGATTGCGCCAAACAGCCGCAGTCACCACTCAACCGGGCCAGTTGCCACGTTTCACTGGAGCCATTCCGCAGCCAAACTTCCCGTGAAGTCACGGAATTCGGCCAAACAGTCCCAAGATCCATCGAAATCTTCGCTGGGACGCATCGGGCAAGCTCGTACACCCGAGACGTCTGCCCTCCAGTTGCGCTCGTCGATTGACGGGAAGAAGGCTCAACCCAACTTGACGAAACCAGAGTGGCACGACCGATAGATAATGCAGAAACGCACAAACAGATGGCTGCAGAACACTTCGCCGTCCTGTAAGTGAGTTGCAACATGACACTGCCTTACGAACCGATACCAACAGCTGATATCGCCTGAAGATAATCGTCCAATACAGTAAAAACACACATACTAACCATCAGACCATAAATGTCAACAAAACGATCTCAAATAAACACACAACAGAACGATCACGGAACACAGAAAGAACGCAGGTTCTTGATTACCGCCCCGCGGCGAACGCCAGGACCGGTTCGGTCTCGGTGCGCGCCCGGCTGAGTAGCGGCAGCAAGTCCCTGGCGTGCTGAGCGGCGGTCGCCAGCACCGACGTAAGGATCGCCTGGGCTTGGGCGCCCTTCCACGTCCGGTTGCCGCCGCACACCTTGCGGTTCACCCGATAAAGTTCAAACCTTCCGAACTGCCAATGACTGATGCCGCTCGCGAGAAACGCCGGTTCCAGAAACGTCGGACTGTGTCTCGTGGCGGAATAGGCCAATAGTCCAGCCTGCGTCGCCAATAACAGGACGACCGTGATCGCCGAGCCACGCGGGGAAACCAGCCAGGCGGAACACCGCCCCCAAGCACCAGCGAGATGTTCGAACCAAACTGCCACGTGAGGTTCTCCGCGGAGGTTGAACGCAGGGTAGCGAAGGGTTCCACCCGAAAGCGACTCCGCGCTTTGCTCAATAGAGAATTCCAGAGCCGGAAGTCAAACGCGGCAGCCCGATCTCTTCCGGTGGGCTCACCGCAGTCCCTGAACTCCCCAGGGCTTGCTATCCCTGGGCGTCTGGGAAGACGATGCACGGTTGGAGCCGTCGTTCCGCCGCCACCCACTTCGCGACGCCGACGAAGGCCCCGGCGGGATCGACGAGAGCGACGTCTTCGCCGTCGGTCAGTTCGGTGCGATCCCACCCTTGCACACTGCGGCCGCAACGAATGCCTGCGACGTCGACTTCGGCGATTTCCACGCGGCGGAGTCCGGGAATCGCCGTCGACAGCGGCAGACACAGTCCACGCAGCGAGTCCGGGGCGACTCGGTCCAGTGGAACAGCGGCGTTCACGCGATAGGGGCCCACAGCGGTCCGTTCCAGAGCGGTCATCAGCGCACCGCAGCCGAGACGCTCGCCGACGTCGCGACCGATTGAGCGGACATAGGTTCCACCGCTGCAGACGAGCTCGACGGTGAACTCGACCCCCGTGAAATCCAGCAGTCGAATCGCATCGACCTCGACCGTTTTCGCAGCCAGTTCAAATTCGGCCCCCTTGCGGGCCAAGGCGTAGGCGCGGCGGCCATCCACACGAACTGCGGAGACCCTGGGCGGCACTTGCGCGATTCGTCCGACGAATCCGGCGAGGGTTTCGCTCAACTGGGTTTCAGTGACGGTCACACAGTCGCAGACCGACGTGATCACCCCGGTGACATCTTCCGAGTCGCTGGTTTGGCCCAGGCGGAATGACGCCCGGTACTCCTTGCGCTGGTCCTGAATGAAGGGGACCATCCGCGTTCCGGCGCCGATGCAGACAACAAGCACGCCCGTCGCCAGGGGATCGAGCGTCCCGGCGTGACCAACCTTTGAGGGGCGGGCCAGTTTCTGGACAACATCGACGGCGTCACGAGAGGTGATCCCCACCGGTTTTGCCAGATTGAGGATGCCCGACCAGCCCGTTCCTTGCCCCAAAGTCTCCCCCATCAACAAAACGAGCCGCCAGAAATCTCTGGCGGCTCGCCATTTAGGGTGACTAACGGGACTCGAACCCGTGACATCCAGAACCACAATCTGGCGCTCTACCAGCTGAGCTATAGCCACCGTGTTTGTTCAGCAAGTGTAACTCGTGCCGTCGACTCGTTCAAGGGACAGCCGCGGAGTCGAACGGGTTCGCCCTGCTGCAAAACCATCGACTTTCCAGAGGAAAAAATCGAGCCGTCTTTTGCCGGTCGGTGCCGGGAGACCCCTCGACCGAGTAGAATTCCGCCAGCGCTCCCGCCACCCACTCGCCAGTCCCGTCCCACCCGGCTTTTCGAGGCGTCCATGCGCATTACCGCGATTGAAACCTTTCCTGTTCGGATTCCCCTCAAGCCGGAACGGCGGATGATCTCCGCGCTGGGCCGGCACGAAGTTTCCGATTTTGTGTTGATTCGCATCCGCACTGATGAGGGGATCGACGGCATCGGGGAAGCCACCGTCACGCAGAACTGGAGCGGCGAGACCCCCTGGAGTGCGGTCGCGATCATCGAACGCTTCTTTGCGCCCGTCCTGATGGGGTGCGATCCCACCGACATCGCTGAGATCGATCGGCGGATGGACTTCGTGGCGCAGTACAACTGGTTTGCGAAAGCCGCGATCGAAATGGCCTGCTGGGACATCGCGGGCAAAGCCGCCCGGAAGCCTGTTTACGATTTGCTCGGAGGGGCGTGCCGGTCGTTGACGATCCGCAATCGATTCTCGATCGGCGCGTACACGCCGGAGGTTTCCGCCCAGCGCGCCGCGGAACGGGTGGCGTCGGGCTTCGACACGATCAAGGTCAAAGTCGGCACGACGCCGGACGTGGATGTGGCGCGGGTGACCGCCGTGAGAGAAGCCATCGGCCCCGACATCGCCCTCATGGTCGACGCCAACGGCGGTTGGACCGAGGAGCAAGCCTTCTGGTGCCTGGAGCGGTTGCTGCCGCTTCAGTTGACGCTGGTGGAACAGCCGCTGCCGCGCGGAGACTACAGCGGACTGCGGCGGTTGCGGGAACGGCTCGGCTGTAAGATCCTCGCCGATGAAAGCTGCTTCGACGAGATCGAGGCCCGCGAACTGTTGGAACTGGGCTGCTGCGACGTCATCAGCCTCTACCCCGGCAAGCAAGGCGGGATCGCCAAGGCCCGCCGGATCGCCGATCTCGCGGGCAGGCACGGCGTGCCGTGCAGCATCGGGTCGAACCTGGAATGGGACGTCGGGGCCGCGACCATGCTGCACTTCATCGTGTCGACCCCCAACATGCAGGTCGACCTCTACCCCGGCGACTGCCTGGGTCCGTTCTATCATGAACTGTCGATCGCGAAAAACCCGTTGGAAATCGCGGGACCGCTGACGACGCTGCACACCGGTCCGGGGTTGGGAATCGACGTCGATTGGATTGTCGTCGACCAGTGCCGCATGCCGTAACGCGCGTTCGAAACACAGAAGCCCAGGGTTCGCGAACCCTGGGCTTCTGTGCGCGCAGTGCGGTATCCTGCACGAAACCGCCCCCCAACTCCGGACGCGCTCGATGATTCCCCTGCGTGATGACATTCCCACTCGCTGCGTACCCTTTATCAACTACGGGCTGATCGTCGCCTGTGTGTTGGTCTATCTGCTGGAGGCGACATCCCCCGATGGCGGCGAACGGATCGTGTTTGAATACGGCATGATTCCCGGTCGGGTCACCGGACAGTCGGCGGCCGCGACCCTGCGAATTCCCGACCCTGAGCGGGGAATCATTCGCGAGATCGACGCACCGCCTTCGGCCGTTGCGCCGTGGGCCACGATGCTGACGTGCATGTTTCTGCACGGGGGGCTGATGCATCTGGCGGGGAACATGCTGTTCCTCTACATCTTTGGCGACAACGTCGAAGACCGCTACGGCCATTTCGGCTACCTGCTCATGTACCTCGTCAGCGGCCTGGCCGCGGGGGTGTTGCATATTGTGACCGGGCCGGGGTCGGAAATTCCCACAGTGGGCGCCAGCGGCGCCATCGCGGGGGTCATGGGAGCCTATCTGCTGATGTTTCCCCATGCGCGTGTGATGACGTTGATCCCCTTGGGGGTCTTTACCCAACTGGTCGCCGTTCCCGCGCCGTTTCTGTTGGGAATCTGGTTCTTGATGCAGCTCTTCTCCGCTGCGGGGGGAGCCATGGAAGCGGAAGGGGTCGCCTTCTGGGCGCACGTGGGGGGCTTTGTGGCGGGACTGGTGCTGACGTGGCTCCTCTGTCAAGCCGGGAGCCTGCAGCCGGAGCGTGAGTTTCGGCACGTCCCCGCCTGGCAGCGGAGACGCGTCCCGTGGAACTGATTCTCGCCAGCGCCAGTCCCTATCGACAGGCGTTGTTACGACAGGCGGAGATCCCGTTCCGCGCGGTGGCCCCGCACGTCGACGAAGCAGCCATAGCGCACGCTGTGACGGCTCAAGGCGGCACTCATGTGCAAGTCTGCCGGGCTCTGGCGACGGCCAAGGCGCAGGCGGTCGCCGGATGCAACCCCGCGGACATAGTCGTGGGCTGCGACCAACTGCTGTCGATCGACGACGAAATCCTCGGCAAGCCCGGCACTCCCGACGGAGCCCGGGCACAATTGCGTCGTCTCTCAGGGCGAACGCACGAGCTGATCACCGCCTTCGCCGTCATGGCTCCGAACACGGTCGTCGTCGAGGAAATCCGCTCGCAGATGACCATGCGCTCGCTGACTGACGCCGAGATTTTTCGGTATGTCGCGGCGGATGAACCGTGGGACTGCGCCGGTTCGTACAAATGGGAGTCGCGCGGAATCGCTCTCTTCGAGCAGATCGCGACGCCGGACCATACCGCGATCGTCGGTCTGCCGATGATCGGGCTGATCACGGCCCTGCGACAGTGCGGTTTCGAGGTCCTGTGAGCGTGCACAGCATCTCTGGATTCCGCACACAGTGCGGCGATGGATGCGTGACGCACTCAACCTCAACCAGCTTCCCGACTCAAGATTCCCAACGCAACCGGAGTTGCGGCACGCTTGAGCAGCGGTCGCTGGGCTACGTGCGGGACCTGATGCTTGAGACTCGGAGCGTTCTTGCGGCAGGAGTCGCGCGTGTGATCGCGTCGGGACGCGTCAGCGCTGCATGCCGGCATGATTGCCGCGCGCCGTATTCGCATGAGGATCCACGAGGGATCGACGCGAGATTTCCTGCCAGTGGCGGATGTCGATCTCGTAGGGTCCCTGCGGTTTGTCGAAGCTGCCGAACTCTGCGAGGTACTTTTCAAGGCGGCCCAGCTTCTGATTGGCGGACAGCTCACCAGGATGAGTGCTGCCGGGAATTCGACCCCAAAGAATCCTCGACCCGCCGGCGGCGCGAAGTTCGTAGATGAGGTCGGCGCTCCCTTCTTTGATGTCGACGGCTTCCGGCGCGACGATTTCCGCGAGTCCCAATGTCTTCCAGCGAACTCCCAAGAACTCCGCCAATCGTGCCGCCCCGGCGACGGCCGGATCTCCCCAGCTGCGTCCCGCGGAACCGCGCGGCTTGGTCGCAATGCCGGTGACAGGGATGTAGCGATCCGCGGCGTCGTGGCGGAAGTCGGTCGGGGGGAGGAGCACTCCCTGGGCGTCCACAGCATAGAAACCCTCCGCGACCTGAATCAGGGCCACCGGGCGTCGATACTTCAGCTCCACCGTGACTGACGCGGGGAACACATTTCGCACCGAGACGACCTGCTCGATCCACGGATGTTTGGAAAAGGCTTCCGCAAGTTTCCGCGGGAGTTCAGGACTGAGGACCGACAGTTCGACGTCGAGGTTTCCACGCTGGCGGACCTGCTCGAGAAAATCGGCGGGCAGGTCTCCCGGGGCGGGCGGTTCCAATTGAAGATGGGCGAACGGCAACCGGTACTCCGGTCGCTCTTCGAGGTTCGGCAGTTGCCTGACCAGCCACGGGCCCAGCACCGGCAGCGTCGACAGACCCGCGAGCAGGATGAGAATGCGCGGTCGGAAGAGGCGTTCACGCCAGGTTCGCGGGGGCGGAACGGCGGAAGTTTTGGGGGGAGCCGACGCGGAGGGCTGGGGCATGGCTGCTGCGCACCGAGAGCGGGGGTCGAACGACATAGCCTCCATCGGATCGCTATGCCGTCAGAGTACACACCACTCTTCCTTCGGCCGCGCATCTCAACCGGCAGCGCGTCGGATGATCCTGTTCTGCAGATGGTGCGGTCGCGGGGCGGCGCCCCGCAGCGACGCACGAATGGCGCGTTCGCACAACTCGGCAAAGTCGATACCCATCCGCGCCGCCGCCTTGGGCACGAGACTGTGGTCGGTCAGGCCGGGGATCGTGTTCACTTCCAGGACCCACGGGGTACGTTCGCGGTCGGCCCGAAAATCGACCCGCACCAGACCCCTGGCGCCGAGCGCCCGACAGGTCGCCAGTGCTGTATCACGGAGTTGCTCCAGATCCGAAGCCGACCAATCGGTGTCGAACAGATACCGCGTCGCCTCATCCTCGTACTTGGCCTGATAGTCAAAGAAGGCGCGCGGCGTCTCGATGCAGATCGGCGGGAGAATCAGATCATCCAGCAGTCCGACCGTCCATTCGGTCCCCTCAATGAACCTTTCGACGATGCCGAAACTGTCGAATTCGAAACAGCGTCGCAGGGCGTCATCGAACTGGCGGGGATGCCGAACGATGGTGATGCCGAGGCTGCTCCCCTGGGTGTCGGGTTTCACGACCAGCGGATAGCCGATGTGTTCCACCATCCGCTGCAGGCGGTCGGATTGATCGCTGTAGTGCACGAGCGCATACGGGGGCGTGGCCACGCCGAACAGCGCGAGTCGCTCTTTCGCGGCCGACTTGCTGAACGCCAATCGCGACGTGGCGGCATCGGAACCGGTGTAGGGGATGCCGGCTCTCTCCAGCACTTCCTGGACTTGCCCGTCTTCACCGAAGCGGCCATGAAGCGCGAGGAAGGCAACGTCAAACTGACGCCAGTCGACGCCCTCCAGATCCACCACGGCCGGGTCGAGATGGACCACGATGTGCCCGCGACTGGAAAGGGCCGCCTGCACGGCGGCGCCGCTGCGCCGACTGATCACCGCCTCGTCGGAATCCCCGCCGGCGAGAAGCGCGATACACCAGAGAGACGAATCGTGTGATGGATTCATGGCACATCCTTGTGCGAAGCTGCGAAGAGACGGTGTCCGCAGCACGTCCGACAGTGGGGTCGACGCAGCACTACGGCTGCGCGGCCGCAGTCTTGCGAAGTTGGTCCAGGTACTCGGCAATGGCGGCATGGCCGGCATTGGTTTGACGAACAACGAGGGACGACGTGGAATCAAATCCGCGAATCGTTCCCTGGCCCCCTTGCGGCGACCACGATTTGGGGGCAATTTGCTGCTGCAACTGCTTCAGCAAGGGGGCGAAATCGGGTTGTCCTGCGGCGGATTTCGGGATCAGATCGGAGACGTCGTAGACCTGGATCCGCCATTCGTCCACGGGAATCGTTGCGGCTTCGGTCGGTTGAGGCGCCGCCAGCTTCGGGGCGGCAAGTGCTGTCGCACTGCGGACCGTCGTTGGAGCCTGGAAACCGATCAGCACAAGGTCGTGTCGCACGCGATAATCCAACGCCAGCGGTTCGACGAGGCGCTTCAACGCCTCGTCGAGCGGAACATTGTCGATCTCAACATTGATGGGAACCGCAAGCTTCGCGGCAGCCACCTGGGCGATCTCGGGCTCCATCGCCAGGGTGAGGCCCGCCTGTCGCGCGACGCTGCGGAGCACGTCCTGGCGGGGTTGCTGCACGGCCTTGATGGAGATTTTTTGCTGCAGCACCTGAGGCGCCGCCGCAGTTCCCGTCATTGCGGAAATCGGTCGCGGGGCGGCCGTCTCTTCCGCCACCGTTACTGGAAGAGGCGCCGGAGCGCCCGCCTCCGCCGCCGAAAAGTTGAACTCGAATCGGCGCCCGGTTTCCCCTTCCAGGGTGACGCCTGCTGCGGCCCCGGCTGTCTGAAGCACGGGTTGGGCGATGACTTTTTCACGCCCCTTCTCGTCGACCTCGATGATGCGCACCTGAACGACGTAGTGCCGCGCTCCGACCGCAGGCGGGGCCGCAGGTTTGGTGATCGTCACCGTTCCCGGCGCGTCAGCCGCGAAGATCAGGCTGGCCCACAGAATCCACGTGGTCTCGACAACCACCTCAACTCCTCCCTGAGTGAGATCGACCGGGTCTCCAGACGCGGCGCGTCGGGACCGCGAGACGCTACCAGATTTTAACTTCCGGCTCCAGATGGACTCCGAACTGGCCGGCAACCTTGCTCTTGACCAGATCGATCAGCCGCAACACGTCAGAAGACGTGGCGCCCGCGTGAGTTACGAGGAAATTTGCGTGTCGGTCGCTGACCTCGGCCGCGCCCACACGCGTCCCCTTCAAACCGGCCTTTTCGATCAATTCTCCGGCCGAGGATCCTCGGGGGTTCTTGAAGATGCAACCGACCGACTGCGATGCCAGCGGCTGCGACGCCTTCTTGGTGATCCAGATCTTTCGCAGCCGCTCCGTAATCTCTTCCGACTTCTGCGGTTGCAGCGAGAACGTGGCCCCGATCAACACGAGGTCTTCCAGGCCGCTCGTCCGGTACCCGAACATGAGACTGTCGCCCGTCCGCACGACCGCCCGACCTTGCAGATCGAGAGCGGAAACACTCGTGACAAGGCTCCCGATATCGCCATGGCGTCCTCCGGCGTTCCCGCACAGAGCGCCGCCAATCGTCCCGGGGATTCCCGCGAGCGTCTCGAATCCGGCAAGTCCGGCACGGACCGTCTCGGAAATCACGTGCGAGAGGAGGGCTCCGGCCCCCGCCGTGCACGTCGCGCCGCTGATCGCGACCTCCGCGAAGGCCGGCGCGCTCAGGTGAATGACAGCCCCCGCGACTCCCTCGTCGCGCACCAGCAGATTCGAACCGCTTCCCAGCAGGTGCACGGGGATGTGCTGCTCATGACAGATCGCCAGAATCTGCCCCAATTCCGCCGGGTCACGCGGAGTAAGAAAGTATTGGGCCGGTCCACCCACCTTCAACCATGTGAAGGGAGCCAGCGGTTCGTCCCGCCGCAGAATCTCGGGAAATTCGTCGAGTGAGTGCATGATGAATCCGGTCGATATCGCCTGCGCCCATAGTGATCAGTACGTCACCGGGCTGCAACGCATCGTCCAATACGCGAACCACATGGTCAAGTGACATGCAGGCTTGCGCAGAAACCCCGTGTTCGCGGATGCCGGTCGCCAGTGCGGCCGCCAGCTCCACCGGCTCATTGCCGACCGACTCCCGTGCCGCGAACACCGGAGCCACAATCACCTCATCGGCGCGGTGGAAAGCGCGGCGGAAGTCCTCGAACAAAGCCGCGGTGCGCGTCACCTGATGCGGCTGAAACGCCACTCGCAACGTCCGCCGACCGAATAACTCCCGCGCCGTCTGCAATGTGGCTTCGACCGCCGTGGGATGATGGGCGTAGTCGTCAATCACCGTCACGCCGCGCCATGATCCCAGGTTTTCAAAGCGTCGACGGATGCCTGGAAATTCGGGGAGACTCGCGCGGACATCGCGCGGAGCGGCTCCCAGTTCGAGGGCGATCGCCGCCGCTGCCAGCGCATTGAGGATGTTATGGCGGCCCGGTACGGGAACTTGGAGTTCAGTAACGAACTGTCCCCGTCGGAACAGGCGAAAGCGCGAGCCGTTCGCGGTTCTGCGAACATCGCCGGCCCACCAGTCCGCCTCCGGATTCCAGCCGAACGTCAGCACCGGCGCCGTTGCAGCCTGGGTCGCCTCCATCGCCGCGGGATCGTCGATCCGGGTCAGGATGAATCCGCTTGGGTCGACCTGCGCCGCAAAGGCCCCGAAGGCCGCGATCAGCTCTTCACGGCTGCGATAGCAATCGAAATGATCCGGCTCCACGCTGAGAATTGCCGCATACCGCGGGTGGTAGTCGAGAAAGTTTCGCTGAAATTCACAGCTTTCCACGACGAACAAGTCGCCAGCCCCGGCCCAGCTGCTGGTTCCGGTCCGGCAGAGGTCGGCTCCGAAGATGGCCGAGGGGTTGAAACCGCAGTCAGACAACACGCAGGCGGTCATCGCAGTGGTCGTGCTCTTGCCGTGCGTCCCGGCGATGCACACTCCGACCCGCTCGGACATCAACCGTCCAACCATCTGGCCGTACGTCAATTGCTCCAGACCCCGTGACACCGCAGCCTGAATCTCAGGATTGTCCGCCCCGATCGCCAGGCTGCGGATCACACGCTGAGCCTGGGGGGGCAGATTTTCCGCCGCATGCCCCTCGCGAAAGTCGAAACCGCGTCGGATGAGCGTCCGCAGACTTTCAGGCGGCGCGGCACAATCGCTCCCAGAGAGCGGCAGCCCCCAGCCGTGCAACAGATCCGCCAGCCCTTTCATGCCGGAGCCGCAACATCCGATGAGGTGGGTGTGCGCCCCCGCCGATGGCGACGGAGCGACCTTCGGAGCCGCGGCGGCGATTGCAGAACCCGTGCGGAGCAGCGACATCAACAATGTGCACCAGAAAGGGGCGGGAAACGAGTCCGGTTTGCGGAGCCGGGGATTTCGGGGCAAGTCGTCTTATCGTTCACGGACCCCCTCGGGCGGGAGACGTCCGGTCGCATCAACCGTGCTTCCGGGGAGTCTGATTCGTGATGGACCGGTTAGTCGAACTGGGCAAACCTTTCCAGCCCACCCGCGGGCCGGATTATGCCCGCCGACCGTCGAATCGTCCAAGAGCAGTTGGGATTCGAATCGAGAGCAGCGGCTCGGTGGTGATCTGGGCTCCGTCTAGGATCAAGAAATTGTCCGAAACCGGATTCCCTGGTTCGTTGGCGGTTGGAAAGCCCGCAAAACGAGTGCGATTGACGGCGGTTGCCGCGACGATCCCGGAAAGATGGCAGCCATGAGCCGGTGGTGGTTGCCCGCGGCGCACCACCGGATGTCTACCCCGTGCGCTTCCCGTCGGGGCCCGGAAGGCTGCCGGCATCCCTCGCGGGAAGAACCCCCATGTGAAAGCTGATTCCGCGTCCGGTGGTGCGCCTCAGACGGCGACCGGCGCCCAACGGCCGGGGTCCCTTTGGGATCTGGGGAACAATCGTCGGAGCAAACCGACTCACGGGCCCCCTCGGATCGGCGGCCGCTCCCGTCCGAAACCCTTCCCGGTTCACCTCTTGCCGCCGACTGGTAAAACTCCTAGAGTCACTATGTCAGGAAATCTTCATCAGGTGGAACCAGCGCGGGTTCGCCGGTTGACACGGGGATCGCTGAACCGAAGAGGGGGAGTCATGGGGCACTGGCGACAAGGGATTTGGAGTCTGGCGAGCGCCATGTTGATCTGCGCCGCCTGGTGCGGCGCTGCGGCGCCGGTTGAGGCCGCGGAAGAAGAGGATTACTACGAGCTGATGAAGCTGTTTGTCGACACCTTTGAGCAGATTGATCGCAACTACGTGAAAGAGGTCCCGCGGCGTGAATTGATGGAAGCCGCCATGCGGGGGATGATCGCCCGCCTCGACCCCTATTCTTCGTACATCGGTCAGGAAGACCTGACCCAGTTCAATACCGTGGTCGAGCAGGAATTCGGCGGGGTCGGCATTCAGGTGAGCGTGGACGAAAAGACCCGCCAGCTGATGATCATGACCCCGCTCCCGGGCACGCCCGCTTATGCCGCGGGGCTGCGGCCCGGCGACCGGATTATCGAGATCGACGGAAAGCCGACCGCGTTGTTCGGTGAAGGAAACGAGATGGACACCGCCATCAAGATGATGCGCGGCAAGCCCGGCGAGAAAGTCACCCTCTCAATTCTCCACGCCGGAGCCGAGAAGCCGGAAACCGTGGAAATCGTGCGGGCCGTCATCAAGACCCCCACGGCGCTCGGCGACCGCTACCGCACCGACGGCAGCTGGGAATATCTGTTCGAGGGGGAACCGAAGATCGGCTACATCCGCTTGACCCACTTCAGCCGCAACAGTGCCGACGAAGTGGAACAGGCCCTCATTCAGCTGCAAAAACAGGGAATGGAGGGGCTGGTCCTCGACTTGCGCTACAACCCCGGCGGCCTGCTGCAGGCGGCCACCGCCATTTGCGACATGTTCATCGAATCGGGCGTGATCGTCAGCACCAAGGGGCGCAATACGGAAGAGCAGGTCATCAAGGCCAAGAAACCCGGAACGTTCTCGGGCTTTCCGATGGTGATTCTGGTCAATCGCTACAGCGCTTCCGCCAGCGAGATCGTGAGCGCCTGCCTGCAGGATCACAAGCGGGCCGTGGTTGTGGGAGAACGAACCTGGGGCAAGGGGAGCGTGCAGAACGTCATTGAACTTGAAGGGGGCGCCAGCGCCCTGAAGTTGACCACCGCGAGCTACCATCGCCCCAGCGGCAAGAACATCCATCGCTTCCCGGACGCCAAAGAGTCGGATACCTGGGGCGTTTCTCCGGATGACGGCTTTGAGGTGAAATGGAACTTTGAAGACGCCGACAAGTATCGCGACTATCGCGCCGAGCGCGACGTGTTGCGTCCCACAGGAGACATCCCCAAGTCGGACTATGTCGATTCCCAGTTGGCCAAGGGGCTGGATTACCTGAAAGCCGAACTCGCCAAACCCAAGACGGCCGCCGAAACGAAACCCGACGCTCCGAAGGAAGAGAAGAAGGACGAGAAGAAAGAGGAGAAGCCGGCCGGCAAGGAAGCGGCCATCCGTTGGCCGATCCGCACCCTCTTGACCTTCCTGCGCGCCGCAGCGGCTTAGGGCGCCGGCAGGAGTTCAAGAATCCGTCGCGGACTGCGTCAGTGTTCCGACGCCGCTGTGGACGGTCGGAATTCCGCGACACGTGCGGCGGTGGATGCCTCGGCGTCGCAGCAGTCGACTTCTGCAGCCCGGTTGTTCCCCCGACAGCCGGGCTGCCGGTCTTTGAGTTTCACCCCCTGGACTCCCCACTGCCGCCATGCCCTCCCTGTTACTGGCGCTCGAAACCTCCTGCGATGAAACCGCCGCCGCGGTGGTGCATCGCGATCGACGCGTCCTCTCAAACGTGGTCGCCACTCAGCACGAGTTGCACGAGCGCTATGGAGGCGTCGTTCCCGAAATCGCGTCGCGCGCTCATCTGGAGCGGATGCTCCCCGTGATCGCGGAAGCACTGCGGGCGGCCGGCGTCCAGCTGTCCGACATCGGCGTCGTCGCGGTGGCGACGCATCCGGGTCTGGTGGGCTCGCTGCTGGTGGGGCTCACCGCGGCGAAGTCGCTGGCGCTGGCGTGCCAGCTGCCGCTGGTCACCGTCAATCACGTCGCGGCTCATTTGTACGCCTGCCGGATGGCGGAGGGGAGCAACGTCTTCCCCGCGGTCGGCTTCGTCGTGAGCGGCGGACACACCCACCTGTTTGATTGCGAATCCGCCGTCGAACTGAAACTCCTCGGGTGCACCCTCGACGACGCCGCGGGAGAAGCGTTCGACAAGGTCGCGCAGATCCTTGGTCTGGACTATCCTGGGGGGCCGCAGATCGAACGTCTGGCCCGCAGCGGCAACCCCCGGGCCTTTTCCTTCGCCCGCACCTTCCTGAACGATGCTCGTTTGCAGTTCAGTTTCAGTGGGCTGAAGACGGCCGTGCTGTACGCCGCCCGCGGCATTCCCGGCTCCCGCGAGGCCCCGATCGAAATGTCTCCTCAGCGAGCGGCCGATTTGGCGGCGAGCTTTCAAGCGGCCGCGGTCGATGTCCTGGTCGGGAAATGCGAACAGGCCCTGATGCTAACCGGCCGTCGGACCCTTTGCGTGGGGGGCGGAGTGGCCGCCAACGGCGTCTTTCGGAGTGCTCTGGCCGAGATGGCAGGCCGGCGCGGCGCGCGGCTGATCATCGCCCCGCGCGAACTCTGCACAGACAACGCGGCCATGGGAGGCCTCGGCTGGGAACTCTTCGAGCGGGGGATCCTGGCGTCGCTCGACGTTGACGTCACGCCGGGACTGATGCGTTGACAGGCCCCGCATTCAACGCTGAAAGCTGAACGTGAACACGTCGGTGATGTCGCTGAAGATCGGCGTCGTGGTGATCCGCACGTAACGACGGTCGCCGGAGACGGTCGCCAGCGCCGTCATGGAGATTCCCTCGTTGAAGAACTGCACCACGGGTTGGTAGCCGACGCCCCCTCCCACCGGGACTGCCCCCGTGTTGAACGGCTGAGTCTGGCCCGACGGCGCCAATTGCTGCAGAACGGTCTGACGGACCGGGCGTTTGGACGCATCGCGCCGGCTCACCGGTTGCGGACTCGCCGCTTCCTGGCGGCGACCGTTCTTCAGCAGGACGCGGGTTTCGCACTCGTCGGAGGAGATCTGAATCGGAAAGACCTCGCGCTGTCCGTTGCGCGTCACGACGAGCGTGGCGCGCTTGCCGACGATGTTCCCCCAACTGCGGGTCACGCGCACCCGATACTCGCCGGACCAGGCGATCGGACAGACGTATTCGTCGAAGCAGTCGGCGGCGGCCGGCCCGGCTCCATCGTGGGCGAAGATCCCGCCCCCCGGCGAATAGGGCTGCCGCCGCGAACAGGTCGTTCCTTGCGGTTCGATGACCGTGAGGTCGAGGTCCCCGGCGCCCGACCATTCCACGCGCAGCCGCAGATCGACTCGTTCGGCTTGCGCCACCGCCGCCTCAAACGCCGCGATCTCCTTCCAGCGGCCCTGCGCGCGCCACGCCTGGCGCACATCGCTGACGGTGCCTGCGGCGTCGTCGCGCAGCGGACCCTGGCGCGGTCCCCATGCAAAGGCCAGGATGCCGACAGCCGCCCACGCCTGCGCCTCGAGGTCCTTGGCGCGGCGGGCGAACCGCAGCGCCTCGGCATAGGGTTCGGCGCGATTCGGCTCCAGTTCGGCAGCCTGACGACAACAGCGAAGGGCCTGCGCGAACCTTTCGAAACGGGCGAGGTACGCCGCGAGAAACAGCAAGGAATCGGCATCGGCCGGAACCAGGTCGCGCGTCGACTGCAGCACCCGTTCGATTTCGCTGCGCGGTCGCCCGGCGATCTCCATCGAGAGCGCCAGCACTTCGTACATCCAGGGCTGAGACTGGCCGGCGATGAGCGCCTGCTCCAGCAGCACCACCACTTCGTCCGACTTCTTCGCTTCCGAGAGTTCGGCGACCAGATTGCGCACCGTTTCGGGTTTCGCTTTTCCCGACTCAAAGAACTTCTGCCAACGGTCTGCAGCTTCCGCCGAGGAGGCCCTGGATGTCGGGTCCGCAACACGATCGGCCAGCGCAAGAGAAACCGCGGGAGCGGCCACATCGAACTGTGTCCGCACCCGCGGTGAATTTGCCATCAATTCCGGCGTCGTCGGAGGGACGGCGCCGGTCAGTTCAGTTTTTTTTTGCGGGAACGGGATTCAGAGCAGGCACAGCTTCCGGAGCAATGCTGGGGAAGCCGCCGCCGAAGCCGCCGCCGCCCAGACCACCGCCGCCGCCGAATCCGCCGCCACCCCCGCCCAGGCCGCCCCCCCCGCCGCCGAGCGGGTTGCCGAAGACTCCGGCGCCCCCCCCGGCTCCGCCGCCGCCGATGTTGGTCTGGATCGGAATGACGAGGTCGGCCACGGGATAGACGCGGGTCGACAAGGCCTCATCGGCCAATGCCTGCGTCGTGATCTTCATCACTTCGTCTTCGATGATGTAGGTCAAACCTTGAGGTTCGAGCAGCAACCGCAGACCGCTGCGAAGGCTGATGCCCGAAAGGGAAATCGTGATGGGCAGCGAGGTGTCAATCCCTTCGTCCTGCAGGGCGGTCTGATCAATCCAAATCGGAATCTGGTGATAGTCACGCAGGAATTCGATCACGTCCGACAGAGGAACGTCGGTGAATTCGAGATCGGTCCGTTCGCTCAGGGCAGACACAATCCGCTGCTCCTGCGGGCTGTTCTTCTTCAAATCCACGGAGGAGTACCGCGACTTGCGGCGTTGCGACAGGGCGTTCCATACGGCCGCCGGCGGGAACCGAATCGGCGGCTCGTCGGGGAAGGGGACGTGCGAGAGTTCGACCTGATACAGAGTCTCCAGGAACTCGTTGGCGCGGCGGGCTCGCATGCGGAAGGCCCGGACCAACTGCTCAGCGGCCTCGGCATCGAACCGAGCGGCCGACGCGGTGCCGTCGCCCGGTCGCAGGTTGATCGCCACATCTGCGACGGCTTGGGCTTCGCCGTACGCCGCATCATCGCCATGGCGACCAGCGGACATCAAAGCCCGCACCCGGTCGATCAGGTTGTCGAGTCGCTCTTCGTCCAGAACCATCTGCTCCGCCAAGCGAGCCTGCGCTTCCACTTGAGCGAGGCTCTGCTGCAGACGGTCCTGAGTCTGCTGGAGTTTCTCGCGTCGCGTGTACGTCGCCAGCAATTCCCCTTCGAGCTGTTTGAGCATCTTCGCCCGATCTTCGGGGTTGATGTCGATGGCCGAACGGACGCTGGAGACCACGCGCTTCAGCTCATCAATCGCGAGGTCGGGTTCGGAAGAGGCGCGGGACTGTTCAATCGTCCGGCTGACCTGCAACTGCATCTTCTGCGTGCGGACGCGGGACTCTTCTTCAAAGCGCGTGATCGCGTCGGGATTGACCGGGGTCTCGGTCTCCATCGGGGCATCGGCGGCCGGCGCATCCGCCTGCAGTTTGGCCAGACGGGTCTGGATCTGCTCCGCCGCGGCCGACAACTGTCGAGCTTCGATCAGCCCGTCGTCGAGTTGCCGGACCTGCTCCGCGATTTGAGCCGCCCGCTGAGGCTGACGCTGGGACAGCGCCACCCGGCCTTCATCCAGCATCCGATTCAGCACGAACTGGAAGTCGTCATTGGCCCAGGCCACGAAGTTCAAACCCGCCAGTCCATTGTTCAGACCGCCATCGGTCGCCGCTCGTTGCGCGTAAACCGGCAGGAAGGCGGTGCCGGCGGCTTCAACCGTGTCGGCAAGATTCCACGCGAGCGGATCCGCACCGCCCCCGGCAAGCTGCACAGAAACATCGGCCGGGAGGCCCCCCTGCGACAGGTAAATCGTCTCGCGGTCGGTGCGCATCGGCAATGCGTAGTTCGGCAGCAGCGTCACCGTCGCCGGCTCCACGGTCAGAGCGCTCGGGTAATAGACGCCGCCCACAGCGGCGGCCGCCAGTTTGCGGGCCTGATCGGCCGCAAACGTCGCGGCCTCGGAATGGTGGTCGTAGAAGACGCAGCCGCCGGTGTGGACCGCGAGCGTCCCCAGCAACTGCAGGTTCAACTGCGGGCCCACGCCGTAGCTTGTCAGCGGGGTGTGACGTTCCCGCAGGGTCTGCGTCAGGGCGGCGACGGCGGTCGTGCTCAGCGACTCCGCCGTGCTCTGGCCATCACCGATGTAAATCACCGAAGCGCTGGTCGGCAGGTCCGCCGCGACAGCTTCCAAGGCCGACATGAGGTTGGTGGCCCCGAGGGGAGCCCGCTGCTTGAGCTGGGCCACCGCCTGACGGGTTGGCTCCGCATTCGGAGCGGCGAAGTTCGCGGACAGGGCCACCAGCGAATTGTCCACGGCGTACAGCCGCACCTGGTGGTCGGTCGGCAATGAGGTCAGCAGTCCTTCGAGGACTGCCAGCGCATGTCGACGGTGTTCCCCCGCCTGACTGGCCGACGTGTCGAACAGGATGGCATGGCTCTGCGGCGCGACCGCTGCAGGGAGCGTCGCCGCTTTCAGAATAATCGCCTGATACGCCGTGCCATCGGAGGCGACCCGCTGCCACACCGGGGCCTTGGCAGCCGTCGGTGAGGCGGACCATGCGGAAACTGATCCGCAGGCGGCGAACAAGGCTACCAAGCCCACACAACGGACAAGGCGCTGCAACATCGGCTACTCCCCGAGTCACACTCGGTCAATTCGACAAGCGACGCATGAGTGTGCCGTCGGGCACTTCATCACGGCGCAGGACAGGCACTCGATCTCTCCGCGATTCTAACGGCAACCTCGCGGCGAATTGAAGCAAATTCTTTCGCCCGTCCTTGGATTCCCGCAGATCACCCGCGTGTCCTGCAGGGGCGTTGTCTTGATCCCCGAACAACCTACCGATTCAAACGCTGGTATCGGTCGTGCACCCAGCGCGCAACTCCAATTCACCGCACAGCCCGGTCTCGGGACCCTCAGACTGACGGTGAACCCGCTCACTTCGGATCGGCACGCCCATCCCGGCGTGCGAGATCCCCTCTCCTCGGCTAGTTGTCGGATCGCCGACTTCGTCTGAGTGACGACATCTCGATTGGACGGCGCAACGCGGGCAATACATTTCGGCGTCACAGCCGTCGTGACAACACCGCGCGGATTTTTCGCATTTCGTTCGATCGGCGCCTGCGGGTCGACGCAACCCCATCCCGCAGAGGGGTGATGCAGCAACCCATTACCTGTGATCTGGTTGCGGCAATCCATGCGGTCCGATTCCTCGCTCGCCGCCAGCGGCAATGTTTGCCGGTCGCGAAACTTCGCTCGATTCGCAGGCGGCAGATCGCCGATGAGCTTGCGGAGGATGACGTTCCGTCCGGCGGGGGGGATCAGGATGGATTTACTGGTCATGACGCGCGGTTCCTGGTCACCCAGGGCGCTGCTCGGCGGTTTGACGCTGATCGCCGTCGGACTGTGGAGCAGCCTCGGGGCCGATCCCTGGACTTCGCTCTCCGGTGCACTTTCGTATTCTGCACCGTCGAACGGTCCTGGTTGGCGCGATGTCGGCTGTGCCGACGGGATGGCCTCCATCCTTCTCCCTGCAATTCCGCCGGAATCCGAAGAGTTCACCGAATTGCTGCTGGTGACGGCGTTTGGCGGGCCGGACGAGCGGACGACGGTGGAACTGCGTTGGGAGAGCGGCGCGGCGGCGCCGCTCAACCCCGAGACCGCCGTCACATGGAGCCCGATCCCGCCGCCGGTTCCGCGGCGACAGGCACTCCTCGGAAGTTCTCGTGGCACGCTCTCAAGGTCGGTATCGGCAAACCGCTCCCCGGCTCGCGACGAGTTCCGCGCGGTCGGCCGCAGTCATCATCTCTCCGATCGAATCGTCGACTTTCCGAAGTCGGGGATGCGCGGCCTGCGCAACGAAGACTTCGCAACCACCCGTTGCCGCGTGGCATGGTCGGGCCGGCGTTCCCGGATCTGGCTCCCCGATGATGAGCCCCAGGACGCGCGGCTCTGTCACTGGGTTGAGCGTTTGGGGGAATTGCTGGAACAGCACTGCTTGCCCGCGATCGAAGCGGATCAGGGTCCCTGGCCGGACGTGGATGGCGACAGCGCCTTGAATCTGCTGGTCACGAACCGCGTCGCGCAGACGTCGCCCGACGTGAAGGCCTTCGTCCGGCAGGTCGATTTCCAGGCGGATGTGCCCGCGCCGTGGGGGCAGAACTGGGACGTCGTCTACGTCCAGCCGGGCACGAATCTCGATGAATTGCGGGCGATCCTGATCCACGAATTGACTCATGTCGCCCAGTTCTCGTGGTGCCGCCAACTCCTTCCCGAGCAGCCCTGGCCAGTTCCCGACTGGCTGACGGAGGGGCTGGCGCACGCCGCTGAACTGCGTTCCGACGGAAAATGGGACAACACGCTGCCGCGACTGCGGACCTTTGCCAATCGTCCGGCGAGTTGCCCGCTCTTAGTGAGCGACGCGGGGCACAGCGGACTGTGGCGCGATCCCGGACAGCGCGGGGCTTCCGCCGCCTTCTGCGACTGGTGGACGCGGCGAAGCCCGAAATGGAACTGGCCGGAAGTCATTACGACTTATGCCGAGCAGGACGATCCGTGGGGGGTGCTCGCCGGGGCGGCGTTCTCCGAAGCCTATCGCGACTGGACGATTTCCCTGGCGGCCGACGGTGTGCCGATGAATTCCGGGGACGGGGCGGTCACGATCCACTGCGAGAATCTGACGGCCGGAAAATCGGCCACACTCGTCCTGACGGGAACGGCGACGGCGTATGTCCACCTGCAGCGCAATGCAGCGGAAACGCACACGCTGATCGCCGAGGCAGGTGCGGAAGATCGCCTGCAAGTGACGGCGTTACGATTGCCGGCGACTACTCTGCGTTAGCGTCCTGCGCCGTCTTTTGCACTTCCCCGGTCAGGACCAGCCGCTTGGCATGCTGGCGCTTGAGACGCGTGACCGGGTAGATCCGGACCAGCTTGTTCTTGTAAGTCAGCCGCCCCTCGGCATCCTTCGAGAGATGCTGCTGGACGTCATCCAGCGCCAGATCCGCATACAGGGCGGCAAACGTCTCGGGATCGACCCCGCGGCCAGATTCCAGGTCATCAATGGCATCGAGGCCGCCGCTGAGGACGCCGTAAACGTTCATGCCTTGAGTGGCCGGGTTGTACAGCGATTCGGCCTTCAGCCCTTCCATCGCCACCTTCAGGGCGTCGTTGGCTGCTTGAATCTTCCGCTGCGACTCTTCCGACGGACCGGCGACCGGATCTTGAGCGGCGAGCGAATTGGAACCGGCGGAACCGTCCCAACGGCCCCACACGTAGCCAACCGTCAACACGACACCGAGAACGCAGAGTTGCAGCAGACGACGCGACACGGGAGTTTCTCCGTCAACCGGCGATCACAAACCTTGAAGGCTTTATGGTCTCGTCGGCTGCCACGGTTTGCAAGGTCGGGTTGCGGGAATCAGCCGGGTTGCCGCCCGGAAGCCTGCGGGATCGGACGTCAAATCCGAATGCGACCGAGATAGTCAACCACCTGGTCGAGTCGCCGACAGATTTCGTCGAAGTCCGGTTGCGGCTGCTGGCAGGCAACTTCCAATTCCGACGCAATTTGCGACAGACCCTCAAACCCGTACCCTCCGCCGGCCCCCTTCAGCTGGTGAGCGTGGATGCGGATGGTCCCCAGTTGCCGGGTCGCCAACGATTGCTGCAGCGTCGTACGACGCTCATTGGCAGAGGTGTAGAACTCTTCCAGCAACTCCCGGAAGTCGTCTTCGTCCTGATAAATCGAATAAATCGGTTCCGCAGTTTCGGCATTCATCGGCGACATCCCGATCCCCAGCCGAAGCGCTCCGGCAAGACTGTCCGCGCCGGGGACAAACGGATTGTCCCCAAACACGAGGCGGCAGTTCGCAGATCTCGGCATTGCACCGAAGATCTACCACTTGGGCGGGTGAGAGGTCGGGGGATTTCCCTTCCGACGAAAAAAATTCGGCCTTCCGGGACCGGGGAACAGGTTCGCCGGGAGCATTGGAAAACCTGCCACGCACGACATCAGCGTCGGATTGTGACAATTTTCCATCGCGTCGGACGAAATTTGCTCAAGCGGCGCGATCTTCCGAGCGGCGGAGCGGCTGGGGCAGCCGCCGAATCTGGGGGGGCGTTGATCCGAGCCGCGACGCCGGACCGAGTGCGTACGTCAGTTGCAGCACGATGCCGCCCGTCAACAGGGCCGCCACGCAACCCATGAGGGCGAGCTGGTCATCACCGAGCGAGCGCAGGATTTCCATCATGACTGGAGCCTTTGACAATCGATCCGACAGCCTGTTCCCGCGGGGATGAGCACCCGATTGGTCCGCGGCATCGTTCGAATTCGGCACCGGCGAGGACGAGTCTCGAACGAACGCCGGTGACGCCGGACCAAATCACGATTTCGCTGCAGTCAAATCGTATTGCGAAAGCTGGGCGGAGACCGGGGAAGCCGGTCGGCCGCGACGATCCGGCAAGAATTGCCGCCGGGGGTGGTCGTTCGCGGTTCGACGTCTCGACCGGCGGGAGACAGACCCCTATGATGGCGGCATGAGCGCCGTCGTCGTCACCGGACTGGAGAAAGCGTACCGTGTCTTCCGCAAGCAATCGGGCTGGAGCGGTGCGCTGCGGAATTTGTTTCACCGCGAATACGCCACGGTTCATGCCGTCCAGAACGTCGGCTTCCAGATCGAATCCGACGAGATTGTCGCGTTTCTCGGTCCCAATGGCGCCGGGAAAACGACGACGCTGAAATTGCTGGCGGGTTTGATCTATCCGTCCGCGGGAACGGCCACCGTTCTGGGCCACGTCCCCTGGAAGCGGGAGCACGCCTACCGCCGCCGGTTCTCGCTGGTGATGGGCCAGAAGAATCAGCTCTGGTGGGATCTCCCCGCACAGGAGTCGTTTGAGCTGCATCGCGAGATTTATCGCATCGAGTCGGCTCAATTCACGCGTCGCCTCGACGAATTGACCCGGTTGCTCGAGGTCGGCCAGCTCATCAACCAACCCGTTCGCGAACTTTCACTCGGCGAACGCATGCGCATGGAACTGATCGCCGCGCTGCTGCACGACCCCGAGGTTCTGTTCCTCGACGAACCGACGATCGGCCTCGACGTCGTTTCGCAGCGGAAGGTTCAGGAATTCCTGCGCTACTATCAGGCGGAGCGGAAGATCACCGTGCTGCTGACCAGCCACTACATGAAGGACGTCGAGGCTCTCTGCCGACGGGCCATCATTATCAGCCGCGGACAGATCCGGCATGACGGTCCCCTCGGGGAAATCCTCGACCGCTTCAGCAGCCACAAACTGATCCAGCTGCAATTCGCCAACGGGACGATCCCGGAAGACCTCGCCGCGTTCGGCAAGGTCGTGGAACTCAAGCCTCCGAAGGTGAAACTCGAGGTGCCGCGGACCCGCATCCCCGAGGTTCTTTCCGCACTCCTGACGCGCTACGCGATTGAAGACGTCGGCGTGCAGGAACGTCCGCTGGAAGAAGTCATCGCCGAATTCTTCACCAGTGATGACTGCACGAGCGCTGTTCCCGACACTCGAGCCCCGAAGCCCGAAGCCCGATGATCTCCCACGCCTGGCGCACCAACTGGTTCATCCTCAAGACAAGCGTCGCCGAACGCCTGGCGTACCGGGCCGACTTCGTCTTTGCGACGCTGGTCCGGTTTCTGCCGATCGTCACGCAGGTGTTTCTCTGGGGGGCAATCTACGGCACGTTCGACGGGCAGTCCCAGAAGAGCCTCAACGGCTATCGCTACGGCGACATGGTGGCGTATTACCTGCTGGTGATGCTCGGGCGGGCCTTTTCCAGCATGCCGGGACTGACCAACGGCATCGCCCGCGACGTTCGCGACGGCTCCATCAAGAAATTCCTGACGCAACCGATCGACCTGCTCGATTATCTCCTCTGGCATCGGGTGGCTCACAAACTGGTTTACTACCTGATGGCCGCGGGCCCGTTCGCGCTGGTCTTCTGGATGTGCCGCGATTTCTTCCCGGGCTGGCCCGATGCCCCAACGCTGTTCGCCGCCGTCGCCTCGCTGGCGCTGTCGTTCCTGGTGGGCTTCTACATTGAGAGCCTGATGGGGCTGGCGTCGTTCTGGTATCTGGAAGTCAGTTCGCTGGTCTTCGTGTACATGCTGCTCAATTACTTTCTTTCCGGGCACATGCTGCCCCTCGACTGGCTTCCCGCGCCGTTGAGCGAGGCGATCTTGTACCTGCCGTTCAAATATCTGGCCTACGTCCCCGCCGCGATTGTCCTGGGGCGCTACTCTCCAGACGCCCTCTGGCGCGAACTCCTGTGGGAGTTTCTCTGGGTCGTCGCACTGTGGCGGCTCAATCGCTGGGTACTGAACCGGGGACTGCATCGCTATAGTGCGTACGGGGGGTAGTTCGTCAGGCGTCAGGCGTCGGAACAACGGCCTTGCTTCAAGCCTGCCCTCCCGCTCCTCACCCCGCTGTGAAGCCCGACCCACGAATCCCGCCGCACCATGCCCACCCCCGCACCCCTTGGTGCTTCCCCGACGACGGATGACACCGCGGTTTACGGCCGCACGTTTTGGCTCGCCTATCTGGCCAATACGCTGCTGGTGCTGGCCAATGCCCTGACGTTTCGCTTCGCAGAACTGATCCACTACCTCGGCGGCAGCGAGCGGACCGCGGGGGACATCGTGGCAGCGGCCCTCACGCTGTCGGTGATGGCCCGGCTGAGCGTGTCGCATGTCATCGATGACTACGGCACACGCCGGATGTGGATCCTGTGCTCGATCCTCTATGTCGGCGGCTGCGGCATGTTCATCACGGCCCGCGATCTGTCCTGGTGGATCTACGCCGCACGCATGGCGTTCGTCGTGGGCCTCACGGGGATGTTCGCCTGTTCGATGACGCACATTCAGAACCACGTCCCCCCTCATCGGCGAACGGAAATCATCGGCAACCTCGGAAGCAGCGGCTTCATCGGCATGATTCTGGGGTCGAACATCGGCGACTGGATTCTCAGCGTCGTCCCCGAGGGACGAATGCAGTTCGTGGCCCTGTTCGGCGGGGCGGCCGCGCTGGGGGTGTTGTACCTGGGGGTGGTGACTCTGATCACCCAGGGGCAGCGACATCAGGTCCCCGAGCTTTCACCCCCGGCCTATCGCCTGCTCATCCGTCACTGGCCCGGAGCAGTGGTGATCGTTGCGCTGCTGATGGGCCTGGGCATCTCCGTGACCACCGTCTTTCTGACCCGCTTCGCGACCCGGCAGAACATTGAAGGCATCGGAATTTTTTTCACCGGATACGCCCTTTCGGCCTTTGTTTTTCGGATTTCCGCCCAGAATTGGGGGCGGACCATCGGACGGCACTGGATGCTGGTCCGCGGTCTGCTTGGTCATGCGGTCGGGCACCTGATGCTGGCGTTCGTCACGCAGGGATGGCAGTTGGTCCTGCCCTCGATTGTCTGCGGCTTCGGGCATGCGCTCTTGTTTCCGGGTGTGGTGTCCCTCGGCGCGGGGGCGTTCCCCCGGCAGGCCCGCGGATCGGGAACTGCGATCACACTCGGCTTCGTCGACTTCGGCTCGGTGCTGTTTGCGCCGATTCTCGGCCGTCTGATCGTGGGTTTTGGCTTCCAGACGATGTTTCTGGCGTGCAGCGCGATCACCTTCGCCGCCGCCGTCGGATACTCGGTGATCGCCTGGCGGTATCCCGATGAGGAAGCGTCGGCAGGAGCGGGGGAGTCGGGGAGCGCGGGAGCGGGGGAAGTCGTCGTCAACCCGAGTTGATCTCATGGTTGTTGATCACCGAGTGATCGTTCGGCGCTACGCGGAATTGCGTCGACGACATGTGACCTGCGGTCGGGCCGCTTCGTTCAGCGATTGTGCGACGACGCAATATCGTTCGGTGAGCTGACCCAACTTGGCAAGAACCGCGTCGTCAGCCGTCGTGTCGAGATCGACCAGCAGGCGGATCGCCGTAAAACCGACAGGGGCGTCGCGGCTCACACCGAGGGTGCCGCGGAAGTCGAGATCCCCTTCGGCCGTCATCGCACCGGCGGTGATGGGCAGATTCATGGCGGTCGCCACGGCGCAAAGAGTCACGCCGGCGCAACCCACCAGCGCCTCCAGCAGCATGTCCGCCGAACAGGCGAACGAACCATCCCCGCCGGCCATGGGATGCAGGCCGGCATTCGTGAGCGCACCGCGGCCGGTCTCGATCCGACAGGCGAGTTGCGGCAGGTCGAGCGTGCCTGAGACGCGGAGCGTCGCCAGCGCACTCGCGGGCTCGGCCCGATAGCGGTCCTTGAGCGGGGCCTGAATCGCACGCAGTTCTTGATCAGTCATGGAGCGTCGACTTTACGGAAGGTGGCTGCTGGGACGCCGGTCGCCTGCGACGGCTGGATCGTCGAGAAACCATGATCGTAGCGTCCCGACCGCGCGATCCCAACGCCGCATGTGCGCCCGTTTTCCCTGGAGATCAACAACCCGGCGCATGCTCACCGTGCGAGGAACCTCGCAGTGAGCTCTCGGGCGGCGCCAGAAATCCTGGGCGCGAATCCCGAGCAGACCTTCCCGAGCAGACCTGCAGTCACGCAGCGGCTCAACGGCGTGCGTTCGTCGTCGGGCGTCTGGTACGATGTGGCTCGCTTCAACCCCGTCCCGATTCCTTGGCGACGAGTCTGCTGGATTGGGCCACGAGTCCGGGCGCTGAGTCCCCCCACCGCGGAGAAATCACTCATGAGCATCCACTGGTTGCGAAGTTGGTTGGTCGCCGTCTGCTGCGGCGTGCTGTGCGCTGCGGGTCCGTGTCGGGGAGCCGAGCAGGCCGCCCCGGCGGCCCCGGCCGCCAAGGCCAAAGCGAAGGCGAAAGCCGAGGCCGAAATCCTGCCGCCGACGATGGCGGACGTGGCGTACGGCAAGCATCCCAAGCAGGTGCTCCACTTCTGGAAGGCGGAGTCGGCGGAACCGACGCCCCTGTTGTTCTTCATCCACGGCGGCGGCTGGCAGGGGGGGAACCGCACCAGCGGGCTGGCGGGCATGCTGCCCGAGTTTCTGAAGAACGGCATCTCCGTGGTTTCGGTGGAATATCGCTTCATTCGCGAGGCCGTCGAGGACGGCGTCAAACCGCCGGTGCACGCTCCGCTGCACGACGCCGCTCGAGCTCTGTAATTCGTCCGCAGTCGCGCGCAAAGGTGGAACATCGACAAGACCCGCGTCGCGGCGTCAGGTGGATCCGCCGGGGCCTGTTCCAGCTTGTGGCTGGCGTTTCATGAGGATCTCGCCGATCCCCAAAGCTCCGATCCCGTGGCGCGCGAATCGACGCGTCTGCTCTGCGCTTCCGTGAGCGGGGCGCAGACGACGCTCGATCCCCAACAGATGAAGGACTGGACCCCCAACAGCCGCTACGGCAGCCATGCCTTCGGGATCTTCAAGACCGTCAACGGCAAGGAAACCGCCGACTTCGAAACGTTCCTCGCGCAGCGCGACGCGATCTTGCCGTGGATCGCCGAGTACTCCCCCTATGCGTTGGTCACTGCGGACGACCCGCCGATCCACCTGTTCTACGGCGCGCCTCCAGCCCTCGGCCAGGACCAGAAGGACCCGACGCACACGTCCAATTTCGGCGTCAAGCTGCAGGAGAAGCTGGCCAGCGTCGGAGTTCCCTGCGAACTCGTCTACCCTGGGGCGCCCGACATCAAACATCCGCGCGTGCAGGACTATCTGATCGCCAACCTGAAAGCCTCCGTGAAGCCCTGACGGCGGTTTTTCCAAGGGTCGGTTCGATCGCTTTGGGGGGCGGAAGCCCCTCGGCGCCCGAACTGCGCCCCATCGGACCTGCCGGGCGCCGTCCCATTGGCCGGAGCCGAACGTGAACCCTGCCCTGACGCCGCGGCCGGAACATGACACGGCACTGCATGGTTCCGCCCCTCGATCTCAAAAATCCGGCAGCGGTCGAGATTGAGGGGGGACTCCGGAAAAATCAGATTTTTCTTGAGATCCACCGGCAGCACCGTTAGCGTGCTGGAGTCTGCCAGCGGGGGGCTGGGGCACGCGTTTCGAGATCGCCCGCAGTTCGCCGCCCATGACACCCGGATCCACGACGTCGACGTCCGGAGAGTTCCGGTGCGTTCGCACCATTCGGCAGATCTCCGGCCGACGTCCCTGTCCATCCACTTCGCGACACACCCCAACGTCTACGGGCGGAGACTCCCATGCTTCGCGTCGGACAGTTATTGGTGCTGGCTTCTCTGGGTTTGATCGGTCTATCGTTTGGCGCCGGCGACGCTAACGCCCGGAAAGCGATCGGCGTCTCTTGCCCTATTCATTTTCAGACCAGCAGATATGTTGTAGCGTCGCATTCCCGCTGGTACTGCCCGGAATGTCGCACCAGTCACAGCGTCCAGGAAACCTTGGCGGAACTTCCCGAAACGCCGCTCACCGGTGCGCCGTCGGGGCCAACGGTCACCCCGACACCCCACGGGTTCCCGGCGGATTGATGCTGAAAGACGCACCGCACGCCGCAACATCGCTGTTTGCGGGCCGATTCGCCGCCGAGAGATCCGGTGCCGCCGACCATTCCAGATCCGCAGGGAAAGTCCACCAATCTGGACCACGTTCCGGCGACCCGTCCGCTCACGCCGGTCAACGAGGGGGACCAATGCCGTCAGTCGCGAGGACGAGGGACGACGATCTCCCGGGGGGGCGACCCGGGCGGTGCCGGTTGCGAACACAAGGGTGGCGTCGCAACCTACAGCGGGATATCGACTTGCGTCGAATGGGCGATACAGGATTCGAACCTGTGACCTCTTCCATGTCAAGGACGAGTCAAATCGAGGTTTTCAGCACAAAATCACGAGATTCCCAACGAGAATAACGCTGTTTTGCGAATGTTGCAACGGTCGCATTCGCCGAAAGAAACAAGAGAGAAATGGAGCTTTCGGACGGTTAACGGTTCAGCACCAAAACGCTTTGCTATGCTAGCGGGGATGTACCCACCCCACCCATTGAGAAGGATTTTCCATGGCGCTCATTTCGAAACCGTTAGCCCAAGCCAGGTACGTAGGGTATCGGTGGTACGAGTCTCCCAGCCCGCTGGACCGCGCCGTACGAAGTGCGGCGCGACGTGCCGAAACCAAGCCGATTGTGATGGACTTGCTGGTGTCATTCTTGCGAGAGAATTTTCGGTCTAGATTACGTGAATGGTCACAGGGCGTGAGCGCATCGCACCCTGAGTGGCGCATGGATCAATAGTTGAGCTCCATTGCCAAAAGTCTTTGACTAGTGTACACCCGCTATCATGCGTGGTGCAGACCTCAGTATCGACCAGCTTCGAAAACTTCGTGCGTCACTGCGCCCGAAACTCGGTTACGTCCGCAAGCTGAAAGCCCGGATGGTGGCTTGCCGGTTCCCGGAGTCGGACCGCATGCTGAGAGACGCTGCGATCGCTGAGGCGGGACTTGCGGCGTTGCTGGCGGAGGTGGAGACTTACTTGAGCTACAAGGACCACGCGCCCGATCCGTTCCGGTGAACATCACCCAACACTTACGAAGAATCGCCATGTCTGAGACCCTGATTCACGATCAGCTTCGGTCGCTGGTGATGAAAGCTATCGTCATCCCGCGAGCGTACGGCGCAGGTCCCCGCCAATTCGAGGACGTTTTTCGAGACGTGGCCGAATTAGCGCGGGATCGAAGACTGAAGTTGAGTGAGGATACCGATGCATGGCGTACCGAGCACTCTGGCAATTCGTCCCTGCACCC
>JANRLN010000592.1:0-19567 GCA_033762515.1 Planctomycetaceae bacterium | reverse complement strand
TGCTCCGCGAAGTCGCCCTCGACGTGGGCATCACGGAGCGCGCCGTCCAGCGCATCATCGCCGATCTTGAGGCCGAGCGGTTTATCGAACGAGAGAAGGTCGGCCGCCGAAACCATTACCGAATTCGGACGGACGCTCCCTTACGCCATCCCATCGAGGCCCACCGATCCATTGGGGACCTGCTGGCGGCGATCGATCTGGGATCGGCCTAAGGGTTGTTGTTGCAGGTCAACCTAAGCGCTGGCGGCGCTGAGGCTGCCACGTTTACGCGCCGCAGGGCGGGCGCAGTCGGCCACCGGAAACACCGGACTACCGCGAGCGCCCCTGGCGACTGACCGGGGCCACGCCGGTCACCTCGAACGCGGTCCCCAGCAGCGGAATTCCGTTCTCGTTGACGACCGGCTGCAGAAGGAGATTCACCACGATCGCGCCGGTGGTCTGCGACACCGGTCCGGGAGCGGTCGGCAAATAGGTCGGTGGGAAGAGTTTGCGACGGGTGACGATCTCGAACGTCAGGCTGCCGCTGTTGTCGGACGGGATCCAGATCACGTACGTCGGCAATCTGAGGAGCGACGCCAGGGCCCCACCCAGTGCAAACACCCGGTCGGTGGGCACATCGGGGGTGACGCTGCTGACGTCCCACGCCCCGCCCACCTGCTCGACGACGAACGAAGGGATCGGGCTGGCGACGCTCAGATCGATCGTAAACGTGTAGGAACTGGGATCGGCGCCGTTGACGGGGATCGTGGTGTCGATCGTCATGTTGTTGTCGACGTCCGGACCAGCGATCCGTTGTTCCGCGATTGTCGAGTCGGGCAGAGTCTGCGCGCAGCAGGGCAAGAACGTCAGATCGCCGGCGCTCAGGCTCCCGGGGGCGAATTCGCGGACGAACCCGCCGTCCGCGGACGAATAGAACCTGACGGCCTCCCCTTCGCCCGCGGCGATCAGCCCGCCGTCGGGCGTGACGTTGACCAGGCTGCCCCCCGGCGTCGACGACGCCCCGGCGGCGGCGACGTTGAACGACAGCCGGGCCGGCGCGACCAGCATGTCCATGTCGGTGGGGAACAGGCCGGTGTTGGCATCAAAGCCAAAGATCTCAATGATGTCGCGGGACTCGATGGGCGCCCCCATGATGATGCTGCGGACGATCAACTCCGTGCCGCCGCAGGCGAAGGCTAGACTGTCGGCGTTCTCACCCGCGAGCGGAACGGCGTTGTTGGCAGTCATGCCCGCGATCGTGAACGCGGTGGCCTGGTCCGTCATGGGACTGCGATTGAGGGCGATGCCAAAACCCGTTCCCGGGACGCCCACCACGGCGTAGGCGCCGGGGAGATTCAGGAATTCCCCCGTATCGCTGAGCACTCCGGTCGGCGTCAGGCTCAGTCGGCGAATTCCGGTGACGCCGTTGTCCACGTCGTTCTGAACGGCGAGCACGGTCACACCGTCGTCCAGGCAGACCACGCTCGTTACGCTATTGGCGAGGGTCAGGGGACTCAGCTCCATGCCGGTCTGCAGGTCCAAGACCGAGACAGGCGTCGCGCCGTCGCCGCAGACGACGGCGAACTTCCCATCGCAGCTGAGGCTCAGGCTGGCAGCCGAATTCGACACCGGCAGGGTGAGCACATCCACGGCGGCCGGCGGCGCGGTCGGACCAGTGAGATTGAAGTCCACCAGCTGCGTCAGCAGATGGCCGGCCCCGTCCGCGACGATCACCTGGTAGACGAGGGAGGTCGGCTTCCGATAGAACAGCTTCACCGCCCCCTTGCGCAGCGCCGCCGCTCCGGCGAACGGCGCGGCGGCGACGCGCGTGGGATCATTGGCGTCGACGATGGACGCCTTCGCCGCCGGGGAATCGAGAACCAGCAGCGGCGTCGGATCGGCGGCGTGCGTCGCCGATGCCAGCAGAGAGACAAGCGCCAGACTCAAGGAAACTTGTCGCCAGGACCGCACGGGGTCGCTCATGTTCGTGACTCACTACGGGAGTTCGCGTCGCGGGAGCCTGTCGTCGCGGCAGGTGCCGCGAACAGGCTGCCAAGTACGCTAACCCAGCGAGAAAACCGCCGTCAAGGTGCCCGCCGCACAACCGCCGCACGGACACGAAGTTTCCCTGAACGATGTCCGGATGCGCGGGCCCTGATCGTGTCCCTTTCGGCGACCGTCCCGTTGTGGGTGGGCCGGTGGATTACAACCGGGCAGGATCCGCTACGGCTTCGCCGTCGTCAGTTCCTGCAGCACCTTGCGCAGCTCGTCGCCCAGTTGTGGGCCGCCGCCCACGAAGAGGCGGACGATCTTGCCTTCCTGGTCGATCACCACGGTTTGCGGAATGGCCTGCGCTTCGTACTTCGTCGCCACGACGCCGTCTCGATCGAGGGCGACCGTCAAGGGGAGTTTGTGGCGCTCCAGCGTGGCTTTGATCTGCTTGACCGGTTCCTCCAGGTTGACTGCGATCAACTGCAGCCCTTTGTCCGAGAATTCTTCCGCGACGCCGTGGACCATCGGCAGCGACTGCAGGCACGGGCCGCACCAGGTGGCCCAGAAGTCGAGAACGACGACGCGGCCGCGCTGTTCGGACAATTGGAACTTGCCGCCGTCGAGCAGATTCAACTGGAAATCGGGGGCCGGCTTCCCGACGAGGGCCGATTCCAGGCCCGACAGACCCCCATCTTCCGAGGTTCCCAGATCCTGGGCGATCTTGGGTTCGATCGCCGGATGCAGCTTCCACTGCTGGTAGGCGAGTTCCGCGGCCGCGCTTTCAATCGCGTCGCCGAAGAGCAGCTGGTCGAGCAGCGCGACATCGGCCCGGCACGCGCCCAGCACCTCGCTCCGGCCGGACAGCGAGTTGTCGGCAAAGGCCTCGGCCCAGAAGGTGAGTCGAATGCCGTCGCTGTGCAGGGCCTGCACCCGGGTCCCCGTGAAGCTCACGGCGGGGGTTTCCGCGACAGCCGGGGCCTCGGCCGCCACTGCGCCTGCGGCGACCGCCGGGTCCGCGGCGACTGCCGGAGCCGCCGCCGCGGTGGTGCTGGACGTGGTTTTGCTGTCTGGCGGTGCCTCGTCCGGATGAAGCCAGATGATCTGCGAGATGCGTTCCCGCGGCAGTTCCTTCGTATCGAGGCGGATCTCGACGCGCACCTGTTCCTGATTCATGTCGATCACTCGGCCGCGGAGGATGTCTCCCGTTTTGGAACAGATGAGTTGCGTGGGGGGGGAATCTTTCTGCAGTCGTGGAAGCATGAGCAGCCGTTCGCGTTTGATCTTGGAGAGCTTGGGCGGGGCGCCGGGAGCGAGTTCCAAAGCTTTAATCTTGGCATGCGGCACGAACGTGGCGTCTGAGAAGGCGGTCTTGATCATCACTCCGTCTTCGCGAATGGCGGCCGATTCGTAAGTGATCGCGTCGCCGGTCCGCAGGAACAAATGGAGGCCCGGTCCCCGGGAGGTCGTCGGGGTGGTCAGATTCTTCGACGGAGTGGCTGGCACGGCGCGGCGGATGAAGATCCCCCCGAAGGCGTTGGCGCGGGGAGCCGCCGACGTGACCGATTTCGCGGGGGGCGGGGGTTCGCGGTAGACGATGCGGCCGCGCTGATCGGGATGCAGCGAACTTCCTTCGGAACTGTCGTCGGGGAGCCATGTCAGGCAGCTTGAGCCCGGTTGTTCGGCGCCGGGGATGAGCGCGCCGAACAACGTCGTCCCCTCCAGCTCCAGGCGTCCCGTGCGGCCTGCCGGGGCCGCGGGTCGTTCCCCCGCCCGAGGATTCAAGACGACGAGCGACTGCAACTGATTCTGCGGCAGCGAAAGAGGCTCGACGAGGGCGGGATGCTCGAACACGAGCTGCCGCTCGGAGATGCTGCGCAACTCCCCGCTGAGCCGCGTGCCGTCCTGGTAGACCACGCGAAACGACCGCGTGTGATCGTCCGGCTTCGGCTGACTGGAGACCCCGGAAACCTCGTCGACGGCAACCGTGACGGGTCCCTCGGCTCCCTGAATCGTGAACTGCCCGGCAGCGCGGTCAAAGGCGGTGACGGGTCCCCGGATCGAGTTGCCGTTGAGCAACATGACCCGCGCTTCCTGGGCGTCGGTTCCCTGCGGGTCCAGGCCGTCCCATTCGGTGATCCGCAGCCGTTCCAGACGCAAATCTCCTTTCTTGACGGCCAGCCGAATTCCAGGCTTGGCTTCCGCCTTCGTCGGCGTGACCTGAATCTCGGCCAACTTCCCGCGGTCGGCGGAATACACCAGCATTCGCCCCTGGATCTGATCGAGGTAGGCGATGTAGCTGGCGCGTCCCGCGCCGGAGGAGAGCGCAGTCACCGTATCGACGTCGGCCTCGCGCTGGGATTCACAGCGGATGACGAGTTCCGAATCCCAGATTTCAAACCGATGAGCATGCTTGTACGACTGGTCGGAATCGTTGTCGCTGACTCCCAGCGCGAGCGTGAACTGCGGCGTCGATTTCCAGGTGAGTTCGAATTCGACCGCCGCCTGAGGCGGCAGGCGGACATCGCCCTGCACGTAGCCCGGCTTTCCGAGCGAACCGATGTGACCGCCGACGTCGCTCCAACTGTTTTCGGGAGTCTGCTTCCAGCCGTTCAGACCGTTGGGCCCCATGTAGACCAGTTGTCCACCCTGCTTCCAGCGATACCAGCGATGCACGAGATCGCGCCGTACGGAGACGACTCCGACACGGGCGACGGCCACCCGCAGATGCTCTTGGTCGAGGGATTCCAGATCGCCAAACAGCACATCCCCCCCCACGAGTTCCAGGCAGTAGCGGCCCTGCGGCTGCGGCCGATCGGCAAGCACCGGGAACTGCACGTCGGCGACGCTGCTGATCGCGAAATTGAACGGCTGCGTGAAGGCGGGAGACTGCCACCGCAGGCGTCCCGCTTCCGCAGTCGGCAGGAGGCGCCCCCGCGCAAACCCCTTGTTGGCCAGATGCAGCACTCCGGCGACCGGCGCCGCGGCGTCCGGAGGCGGGGAAGTCGCTTCGAGAGCCGAGAGCGGTTCCGCAAAAGCCGCCGGCGCGGCCGGGCCAAGGCTCCCCGCCAGCACGGCGACCAGCAGCAGACCTCCGGCGATGCGCCGAGAATGAAGACGCGACGGCGAAGCGGCTTCCCCCTGGGAGGGTGAGGCTCCCGCCAAACCACAGGCGCTCCGCGGGACGTTGTTCCTGACTCGAAAGGCGGCTCGGCGGGAGCCTCGCCCTCCCGGCCAGGCGTCGGCTTCCTGCGAAGCTCGCCGTCGCGGAGGATCCTCGGCGGCATGCTGAGTGAACGCCATCTGAGAGAGACACGGCACGGGATTGGTCATGGAACCCTCAAACAATGACGTGTGGCGTTTCCGGCTCGGGGGCGGTCGCGAGTCAGCGTTCGTAGATGGGCAAGAAACGGTAATTGAGCGCCAGCGCCAGCAGCGCCATCGACGTGGATAAGGATGGTCCGTACGTGCCCTGGAAACTGCCGTTCGTCTGCTGCGTCAGTTTCAGTTGCCGCACCAGCAACTTATTCCAGCGTTCCCAGGCGGACACATCCCCCTGGAAGAGGGCCTGGGCCTGATAGTAGCGCTGATACTCGACCCCGCCGTGACCGGAATTCCCGGAGTCTTCCAGCTTCTTGACGAGGTAGCCCAGCGTCGCCTTGTACTGCGCCAGGTCCTTGCGGCGGGCGATGGCGAAGACGAGCGAGCCGATCGAGATGCGGGCCATTGATTCATCGAACCCCCCCAGGCCTCCCGAATACGCGACCTGACCGGAGGGGGCCGTCATCTTGCTGAAGTACGAAACCGCCTTGTCGATGGCTTCATCGGGAACTTCGATTCCCGCGTTGCGAGCCGCGAGGAGGCCGACCAGCACGGCTCCGCTAACCGACGTGTCGGCATCGGACGAATCGGGTGAATAGCGCCACGCGCCGGTCGGATTCTTCTTCTGCGAGGTCACCGCGGCACGGACCGCCAATTCCAGCGCGACGCCGATCGAGCGCTGCCGGCCGGCTTTCTGATCGGCCCAGAGCTGGCGGTCGTCGACGGCGCCGTAAGCCTCGGCCAGGCCCAGCATGCCGAAGCCGTGGTGGTACATGCTGTTGCCGAGGTAGCCCGTCGAGGAGTTCTGGTTGGAAATGATGTTCCGCAGGCAGCGCTTGATGTTGAGGCTGTAGATGCCGTAGTTCGGGTCTTCTCCCGAGGCCAGAAACGCCATCAGGCCTAATCCGGTGACGCCGGGACCATTGTCGTAGCCGCCGCCGGCCCAGTCGCCGTTCTCGGTCTGCGTGGTCGCCAGAAATTGGAGTCCGCGTTCGTACAATTCGCGCACGTCGCGCGGCACGGCATCCCCCTGCCGCTCCGAGGTCGGTTGCGCGGCGGCATCCAGCGGCCAGAACGTCAGGCCGACCAGGAGCAAGAGGCAGCGATGAATGGACAACGACCAACTCCCTGAACCTTGAAAATGTCGAACCTTGTTCGCCCTTGACGGCTGCAGATCTAAAAGGCAGCCGGCGCCGCCCCGGCTTCAGGCGGCGCGGCACCGCCCGCTGCGTCCTCAAGCATGCCGTTCTGCTTGATCCACTCCCCCATGCCGCGGGACTGGTTCAGAATCTGCGACATCCGCTTCCACTCCTCATCGCTGAAGAGCGGCTTGAGCTTCTCTTCCGGGATCTGGGAGGCGCTCCACATCACGAACAGTGTGTCGTTTTGACCGAAGGACAGCGGGGGCCTGGTCTCGGCCGCCAGGAGTTCGATGAACTTCTGCCGCTGTTCCTGGCGCAGCGGCAACGTCCCTTCCATGGAGGCGATCGTCAATTCGATGCGAGCCCGATACTGAAACAGGCGCCGCTCCCGCGCGACCTTCGCGTGGCGCGCATCCTGCTCCGGGGTGAGGGTCCGCTTCAAGGTCTTCATGAACAGCGAGTCTTTGGTGAAGAGCCCCGCCCGGTAGGCCGCCTGCAACGGCTGCGCCAACTGCCACAGTTCGTTGATGTTCTGCTGATTGCGATTGGACGACTTGAACCGGGCCCGCGCCTCGTCGACGCGCTCAAAGAACAAATAGATGTCGCCGCGGCCGGCGAGCATCAGTTTCTGCCGCTGCGGCGGCGTCAACTGGCAACTGCGGTCGACGTCGGCCGTGTACATCTTCAGCGTCGTTTCCAGATGCTTTCGGGCGTTGGCGACGTTCTGCTGGTTGTTGAAAACCCACAGGTCGAACTGGTTCTCCTGCAACTGAAACTGCGGCTGCATCACCACCGCGGCCTCTTCGACGTCCGCCTCGACGGCGACTTCGACCACTTCGGCGGCCGTGCTGTGGAGCGCGCCGCTGAGGAACAGAATGCCAACGAGGAATCCAGCAATTCGTGGCTGACGCATTAGGGCTTCTCCGGAATTCGCCCGTCGGGGCCGGTCGAGTAGCCGACAGGCTTGGCGACGATGCGTGCGCGAGGAGTCGGCAGGAATTGAACTTCGAACTCTTTGGCCACGACGAGGTGCTGCTGCAACCGGGCCCACTCCCCTTCCGTGAAGAACGGGCGGACGTCGTCCGCGCGCCGGCCGACCTCCAGCAGCAAACGATAGTGGGGATACGCACCCGCCAGGATGTCGCGACCGACCGAGGCGGCAATCAGCTCAGCGAACTTCCCCGACTGTTGGGGATCCAGTTTTACCAGCAGAGTGCGCTCCCAGATGGCGAGCACCTGCTGAATTCGCTCCGCCCGGTAGTTCACTTCCTCCGGAGTCACCTCTCCCGACGACTCGGACTGCCGCAGGCGGCAGAGCACTTTGGGGAACAGACCGGTCGCAAAGAAATCGGAAGACCGAATCTCGTTGTGCAATCCCTGCATCTGACGGCGCACAAACGTTTGATACTCGCCCAACGTCAGCTGCCGACCGGTGCAGGATCGCTCAAGCTCGGCGACGCGTTCGAGGGCGTCATGAATGTCGCCCCGTCCTGCCAACAGCAATTTGCGTTTCTCTTCGGCCGCGAGCGAGAACGATCGGTCAATCGCCTGGATCTCGCGTTTGAGCAAGTCCTCCAGCCGTGCCCGTTCCATTTCCAGCGTGACGTTGCGACCGAACATCTGCTCCAGAAACATTGCTTCGGTGAGTTCAAATTGCTGATCATTGTCGAGCATGACCGCCGGCGCACCTTGCCGCAGTTGGAGCAGGCGCACGTTCGGGATTGCAGGGGCCGCCCGTTCTTCCGCTTGCACCGGAGTTGTCAGCGGGCCTGCATGGATGAAGATCGCCAGGCTGAAGACCGCCGCGGCGGAACCAGCGAACTCCGACAGCCATTCATGGATGAGTCGCGCAGACATGCTCAGAATCCCGCAGCCGGCACAGGGTCGGCGGGGGCAAACGCGTTGTCATCCAGCTCGTTTTCCTCCGGCAGCCCGATCATGTTGCCGAACGTCAATCCCTGCCAGCCCCAGACCGTGTGCTGCGGACGCTGGGTCTGCTTCCACACGTCCTTCTGCCAGTCGGTGAGGCTCGGGAGCACCAGACCGTCCGGCACCCTGGGCAAATACTCGGGACCGTAAATGAAATACTCCATGCGGTGAGTCCATCGATCTTCCCAGTGCTCCGAGAGGGCCTGGCGAATCGCCGTGCGCTGTTCCGTCGTCAGCAAGACTTCCCGGTCGATCTCAGCCACCAGCAGCTTCAGGGCGGCCTCTTTCCGGGCGGCGGCCCGCTCCTTCAGCTGATTCTCGTAGGCCGCCGCCTTTTCCGACGGCAAGTGTTCGGCGACCGCCTCGGCCAGCCCCTCGGCGACGATCGCAGACGGACTGGCGTCTTGATGGGCTTCGATGCCGCGCTGCATCTGGGCCTGCTGCGCCGCCAGCTTTTTGATGGCCCGCTCGCCCGCGTCTTTCGCGGCTGCGACGAGCAACTCGGCCTGTTCGGGCGTCGGCTGGCACACCGTCCGCACGAATCGCAACTCCGCCGAGACGATGCCGCGCAAATGCGGAGCAAACTGGGCGCGAATCTGCGCTTCCGCATTCGCCACCAACTGCGGATTGTCGGGAGCCATCCCGCCGCCTCTCCCCGCGAAGAACTGAAAGCCGGCGACGATCGCGGCCCGCACCTCGACCGCCTTGTCGGCAGCCGCTTTATCGACCGGCTTGTCGACCGGTTTGTCGTTTGCGGGGGCTTGTTTGGGCTGCGCTGCGGCCGCTCCCACTCCGTCTGCAACGGGCGATTTCTTGACTTTCGGTTTGACGGCGGCCCCGACGGGCGGCGCGACGGCTGCCACCAGAACCGCAACCAGCAGGCGACTTCGCATAGATCGACTCTCAATGACCAGCCCGGATCCGCGGCGGACGACTCAGGACCGCACGCGAGACCGGGAATTCGCGGCGGCGCCGCAGGAGCGCTTACGGCCGGCCGTCGCTCTCCAAACGATTGAAGTACTCATCGAGTCCGGCGCGGAACTCTTCGGGCAGCTTGCTCTCTTCCTTCCCCGTGGCCTGCGAGATGTCGCGGTCTTCGCGCACTTCCTTGTCGTTGACGCCATTGCCGACGAGTGCGAGCGCGGAGTCATTGGTGTCGCCCCCCCCGCCGCCGCCGGGAGAATCGCCGCCCCCGCCGCCGCCCCCCTTGGGATTGAAGCGTTTCGATTTGAGCAGCAGTTCGATGGCCTCGGTTTCCGCAGCGATCGTCGGCTTGCCGGTGATCTTTTCGGCGAGCAGGTTCGTCGCTTCCGCCATCACGGGCGAGACCGATTGCAGGAGCGCGATCTCCTTCGCGAAGAGCTCGTCCCCCTCGGGGATCTCGCGGATGCGGACGATCACCTGGTCGATGCGTTCCCGCAGGCCATCCTGCTTCCGGGAGAGTTGCACGCTCTGCTGAGCGTGCTCTTCGGCGGCGATCGCCGGTCGGGCCTGCTCGGCGACGCGGGTCTCTTCCCGCAGATTGACTTCCGCCTCCAGAATCTGGAGCACTTCCAGCACAATGGACGGCGGCAGACTCCCCCGCGATTTGCAGCCGCTGCACGCCCCGCAGCGACTCGGGTCGACGAGGTCTTCCGCCCAGCGATCCAGCGTGTCGGACCAGAACTCGGCCTGAGCGATGGAGAGTCCCGATTCCTTACGCAGGTCGTCCCCCAATTGCCGCAGGCTGCCGATCACGTCTTCTTCACGCATCTCGTTCAGCACGGTCTGGAATTGCATGAACCGGCGGCGTTCGAAGTAGGCCTGCATGTCGTCCATGATCGCCGAGACGTCTTGACTGCTCTTCGTCTCCTGAGCGGCGAGTTCCCCGTAAAGTTCTCCCTTGGCCGCTGCAGGCGCCCCGAAGCCGGTCGCAATCTCGTCCCCGAGTCGGCCGGCGATCTGGTACTGATGCCGGGACTGGGCCTTCAGCCGTTTGACCAGGGTGCTCCCCTCCAGATTCGCGAGCACTTTGTTGAGTTCGTCGGCGATCTTCTCGAACTCGGCGAGCAGATCCTGCTGCTCGGTCACCGCTTCGTCCAGTTTCTCCCCCGCCGGGGCGGGAGGCTTTTTGGCGTCGCCGCCGTTCCCCTTAAGCATGGTCGTCGGCAAACCGAACTTGCCGGCGGAGGGCTTGCCCTCTTTCGGCTCTTCCGGTTTGTCGCTCGGTTTCTGCGCCAACTGCGAGGATTCGACGTCGCTGATCGAGGGTTTCGGCGGCGGGGGCTTCTGTTCCGATGGAGTCTCCGGCTTGGGAGTCCCGGAACCCGAAGTGCGAATCTTCCCCACCTTCGGCCCCTGCTTCTTGGGTGGACCGGCGGAGGCCATCGGCGACGGCGGGGCCTGCGGGGCCTGCGAGGCGTCCTTCAGGAGGTCTGCGACCGAAGGCATCCGCTTGCCGGAAATGTCTTTGAGGATCTGCAGCATCTCGGCCCACTTGTCAAGATGACCCACGCCGATCTCCGGATTCCGCATCGCCTGCTTGACGAGGTCTTCGCCCCCCATCACGAGGTTCGACAGACGGCGACCATTGGCCCGTTCCGCCGCCGCCTGCGCTTCGATCCGCTTGCGGGTGTCGGGTTGGTCGAGCTCGTCCGCGGTGAGGTCGCGCATCGCCTTGTTGGTCTCGAACAATTGCAGTTCGCGATCGCGCACTTCCAGCGACTGCCGGTGCCACTTGCTGAGCTGCTCGGTCAGCCAGATCGCATGCTGCTCGGCATTGAGCACATAGAAGATGTACGGGGACGAATACACCCGTTCGCGCCCCGGCAGGTAGTCTTCCACGTACATCCGCAATCGAATCGGCTGCGGTTCGATCTGGTGAGCGGCGGCGGAGAACGTGCCGCGGATCTCCATCGACTCCCGATCATGACCGCCGGCGGCGAGCAGCCGCTCCCCCTGGGCGGGTTCCTTGACGATGGTGTCGTCGAGCCCCTGCCACTCCAGTCCCACCTGGCGCACGCCGAAGTCGTCGTGAGCGCGGAGCGTGAAGCTGAGAACTTCACTGTCGAGGAGCACCTTCTGACGCGGCAGCTCTTCGCAGAGGATCGACGGGGCCCCGTCTTCATGTCCAGCAATGGTGATGTGGAACGGCTCCCGTCCGGCGAGCCCGAACCGGTCTTCCCATTGCAATTGCACGGAACGCGCGTCGGCTACGGCGAACTGCGGGGTGGCGATCGCGGCTCCCGTGGGGGTCGTCGCAGCCCCGTCGACCTGGGCGGCCTGCAGTTCTCGATTCACAGTCGCGACGAACGACACCCGGCTGCCGTTGACCAGCGAAATGGTCCCGCCGCGAACGTCCTTTTCGTCCCCCTGCGGGCGGCCGAGGTATTCAGGGAGCGTCACCCTGGCGATGAGATTCGTCAACTCGGGCCGGAGCGTCGGCACGACGCGCAACGAACCACTCAAGTCCCCCACATGATACGTGAACGTTGCGGGGTCGATCTGGCCGGGAAGTTCGAACGTGTACTGACCTTCCCGCAGGCGGGCGCTCAGCGGATGCTGGTTGCCAAGACGCGCGGCGGCGGAGGCGGGCCGCCATTCGGAGTTTTCGGCAAGATCCAGCGCGACCGCAGCGGGTTCGCCATGAGGTACGACCAGTTCCTCAGGAAGGGGCTTCACCGAGGTGAAGGTGTAGCGGGGGGTGTCTCGCCAGGGCATCAGAAATCGCGCCCAGGCATTGCCCGCGGCGGAAGGAAAGAGCATCAACAGCAGCAGGGCGGCTGAAAGCGATACCCCGGCCAGCCAGGCGTTGCGGCGATGGCGCGGGTGGGGGACCGAATCGCGGAAGTCCCACTGCTGGGCGACATCGGCCACCTGCCGGATCGCCGCCTCGCACAGCGCACGGGAACGCGCCTGCTCGCTTTCGCTGTGCACCAGCTCGATGATCCCCAGGAGCTGGTCGCCAACGCCGGGGTGGCGACGACGCAGGAGCCGGGCGAGTTGCTCCATGCGCCGATGCTGCCAGACCCAGCGATGCAGCGCCAGGGGAATCAGCGAGCAGGCGACGACGGCGCCCGCGAAGAGTCCCAATCGAACACCCGCAGGAGTGTTCATGATGCGGTCGAGGCCGAACATCACGAGATAACCGACCAACACTCCGCAAAGCGCGCCGGCGGCGGCTTCCAGGGTCTTGATGGTCCAGACCAGTCGACGGAACTGCAGCAATTGCGTTTCGAGGGATTGCGGCAGTTCAAGCTGATGACGCGGTTGAGCCAGACTCATGGTCGCCTCCAGACGTCGCTAACGGACCGGCCGAACCAGGCCGCTTCGATCATTTGGGACGGGTCTCCAGACCCGCCCGGTTGATAGTTCTCACAAGTTTCGCTGCCGACTTCACCAAAAATCTCATCGAGGATCTCGGCAACCGCCCCCGGCGTTCGCAGCCGGCCTCCCACCGACGGGGAGTCATGCCCGTCACCCAGCCCCCCGCCAGTAGACAGCGTGTCTCGCGATCATACCAGCCCAATTGTCTTGCGCCCCACCCAAAACATTCCCAACAGCACCACCAACAGCCCCGCAACGAGGGGATGACTCCACAACTGCACCCGACGAATCGTCGGCGGCGGCTCGGGCAAATCCCGCAAATGCCGCACGATTTCCGCCCGGCGGCTGATGTCAATCACCCGGCCGCGCGTCACGCGGGCGATCTCTTCCATCACGTCCGGCCGGGCCGCGCGCCCCATCCGTTCGATCGCCGCCCCCTGCACGAAGAACGAAGTTTCGAGAGCGGCCTTCGTCTGCGGCGACAGCAGCGTCACCTGGTGCTTGCCGGGCTCCTGCGTGGTGAACTGGCCGTGGAACACTCCCCATTCGTCGCCGGAGGACACCAGCCGTGCGGTGTCAGTCTTGCCGGACGGGGCCACGATGCGGGCGGTGACTTCGCCTTTGGTCAGCGGTTCGCCGCTGGGCTGCATCACATTTGCGTGGAGGGCCAGCGTCTGGCGGAGCTGGGGTTGATCGGGTGCGAAGTAGAGCCGCATGCTCTCCCCCTTGGCCATGTTGCGCTGGTAGGCCATCCAGCGGACCACCTGTCCCCAGAACCGATAGTGGTACTTGTCTTCCACGCCTTTGCGCCAGCGCCAGGCCCCGTCGGTCCCCATGAACAGCACTTTCCCGGCGCCGAACGTGCGCGTCACCAGCATGGGCAGGCGGCCGTGTTCATTCGTGATGTCCTTATTGACCGCCAGGACCTCGGTTCCCACCTTGGCCCGCACCACCGCCGCGTACCACTGGAATCCCGGGAGATCCTCCCACACGTCGGCGTTGTCGTCCTGCGTGTCGGCCAGTTTGGTGAGCAGGCTGTGCTGCCCGGTTTCCGTCAATTCAAAATGCCCGGGAGTCCGCGACCCCCAACCCTCCGGCTGCAGCGGATCGAGGATCACCGGGTAGAGATCTTTAAGGTCCGACTCCAGCAGCGTGGCATGGCGACCCTGCCAGCCGGGCATGAAGACCAGGCCGCTCGCCTGGTGTTCGACCAGGCCCTTCAGTAGACGGCATTGCTCCTCCGTAAGTTGACCGTCGGTGAGGCCCACATCTCCCAGAAAGACCACGTCGTATTTGGACAACTCGTCGAGACCCGCCGGGAACTCCTTGATGTAGTCTTTGTTCCCGCCGCCGACCTTGCCGAGCCCCGGATGGAACAGCAGGCAATTCACCTCGACTCCGGGATCGCGCGAGAGGGCGTTCCGCAGGTAGCAATATTCCCAGCGGGGATACGATTCCACCAGCAGCACCCGCAGCTTCTCTTCACGGATCGAGATCGGCGCGGTGAGGCGGTTGTTGTCGACCAGCGTTTCGTGGGGATGCTTGGGGATGTCGATGGTCAGGGTGAAATCCCCCGTCCCCTTCGGCTTCCATGTGACGAACTCACTCGTTCGCCCCATCGGCGCAATGCGGACGTCTTTGGTCACTTCGTCGCCGTCGGACGTCTTGAGCGTCACTGTGGTCATGTACTCGCGCGGCAGGGCGCTCTCCACGGTGAAGGGAATCCGCACCGCCTTACCGGCGATGCCGAATGTGGGGGCGTCGAGGCTTAAGGCCTCCACATCGGGCAAGCGCACGGGGCTGCCGATCGGAACCGTGAAGACGGGAATCTCTTTCAGCCGCAGCTTGGACGCCGCCAGGACGGGAGGCGAACCCTCGTTCCAGTCCCCATCGGAAAGGAGGACGACGCCGCGGAGATTCTGGAACTTCTCCGGCAGTTGGGCGAGGGCGTCGTGCAGGTTGGTGCCATGACCGGCCTCCGCCTGCGCGATCGGCGTGACGACCACGCTCATGGTTTGCTGCAGGTCCGCCCACGCTGCCGCGTCCGTCAGCGGGGTGACGGCCTCGGCGCGCGAGCGGAAGGCGCCCCCCGCGGAACCTTCCGCAGGAACGTCGCGCGTCTCCATGCTCCTGGATGCATCCCACAGCACGGCGACGGTGGGACTTTCGTCCGGCCGATATTCTTCGATCCATTCGGGCTGATTAAACAGGACGGCGACCAGCACGACGATCGCCAGTCGCAGGATCTCCAGCGCTCCATACGCGGTCCGGAATCCGCTCCGCCGCCAACTGATGTAGCTCAGAACGCAGGTGGCGGCGATCAGCAGCACCGAAAACACCACGGTTGCGGGCGTCCCCGCGAACATCAGCGAGCGAGCCGCGTTCATGCCAACACCCCCGCTGGTTTCGGAGTCGCGGGGGCCAGCTTGGGCAGGCACAACGCCGCCTCGGCGACGAGCGCCAGCATCATCAGGGCCAGAAACATCCGCCAGATCTCCTGGATCAGCGACGCCAGACTCCCCGCTTGATCATCGACGCGGACAAAATCGAGTCCGCGAAACAATTCCGCGACCGCCGCATCGGCCAGCACCGCAGGTTGATCCTCTTCCGCCGCCCGATTCACCGCGAGGAGCCGCTCACCATCCGCATAGACCCCTGCATGGTGGGCGTAGTCGGTCGACAACGCCTCCGCGGGGCCGGCGAGCTGCCGCCACGCCGCCGCCGCGGCGTTCTCCGCCGGTCCGACAGTCAATTGACGTGTGTTACCGAGTCCCAGGGCGCCGGCGGCCAAGGCGCGCTGCACGACGACGTACAGCACGACGCCGTTGTTCGCCAACGTCGAGGCCCCCGCCTGGGGCCACGTCGAACAGAAGTAGACGCCCCCGTGATTGGTCGTCACCCGACTCAGCAGCGGCGCGCCGCCGGGCAGGCTGGCCAGCGTGGTCAATTCGCCCGTCATCCCGCAGTGCCGGAAGATCTTGAGATCACCCACGGGGAGCGCCGTCCCGCTTTGCGTATTCGCCAGCAGGTCCTGGTCTCCCCGCCAGTTTTCCACCCCAAGGCCGTCCGGGCTCTCCGTCCACGCCTGCCAAGACACACCGGCGAAGGAGTCCGAGGCGGCGGCCTGGGGAGGAAAGAAGATCACCTGACCGCCGCGGTCGACCAGCGTCTGCAACGCCTGGGCATGCGGTTCCGTGGGCAAAGCTCCCTGCCAGAGGACGAGGGCCACGTCGTCCCATTCCACGTCCCCCAGGTCATCGATGGTCAGCGCCTCGGCGACTGTCGACTCGGCAGGGTTGGGGGAGATCTCCGCCGCCAACATCAGGGGTCGGGCGGCCAGGGGATCGTCGGCGACCACGATGGTCCGCCGCGGGGCCGGCTGGTCAAAGACGAAGTAGTGTTCGTTGTCGGAGGGATTGGCGTCGAAGGGGATCGAGACCTTGCCCCAGCCGCGCACCTGCTGTTTGTCAATCGGCAGGCGGTGATTGCGCAGCTCGTACTGCGACCCCGACGCATCGACGGTGATTTCCGACCGCGCCCCTTCGATCTCGAACGTGATCGGCACCGACCCTCGCGGCGCGCTCTCGGCGTCGGTGCGCGTCAGTTGCAGTGAGATGAGCACGTTCGCCTGATCGCCGATCTGCTCGCGCTGGACCTTCGTCACCCGCACCCCCAGGTTTCCGGGAGCGCTGGAGGAATAGGCCAGCAGGTGGAAGCGAACGCCCTGGGAGAACTCGAGGAAGCGATCCCGAACCGACTGCCAGCGCCCGCTGGAGGCGTTCCAGTCGTGCGCCCGCAGATCAGAGCAGATCCACACTTCGGTATTGCCCGACTTGTTGCTGTGAATGTAGTCGTGCGCCGTCTGCAGCAGCGTCGGCAGGTCGGCCGATGAGCTTGCCGGTTCCGTCGCCGGGAGCGTCGCCAACTCGTCCAGCGAGGAGAGTTCCCGCGGCTGATTGCCGGCGCTGTCGATCAGCACCCAATGGGTCGACCCGCGCATCCCGAGCGCCCGCACAAGTTGCGCCCGACCGGTCTCCAACTTGGAAACCGGCGTTCCCGGCCCCTGTTCGCGCATGCTGGGGCTGCGATCCAGCACGATGATCGTGGTGTCCGGGCGACCCCCGGCGGTCAGACCCAGCAGCCCGCTGGCGAGGGGCCGGCTCACCGCGAAAATCAGGCCGGCGATCGCCAGCATCCGGAACAGCAAGATCAGCCACTGCCGCAGCCGCGCATAGCCGCGCGACATGCGATTGGCCGCCAGCAGGAACATCATCGCCCCCCAGCGAATCGTCTGAAAGCGACGCTGGTTGATGAGGTGGATGATGACCGGCAACGCCACCAGGGGCAGCGCTGCCAGGAGCCACGGCTGCAGGAAGCTCATCGGACTCCTCTCGTCTGGGTGCGTCCCACCAGAAACCGCATCAGCACCTGTTCGTAATCTTCCGCAACATCGACCCGGTGATAATCGACCGCCGACTCCAGCACCACTTTTCGCAAGTTCGTCAGATACTCTGCGAGGGCCTGCTGGTAGCGATCGGCGATCTCATTCGGCTCCGCGAAAACCGGGGCGCCCCCTTCCATGTCCAGAAAACGCATCGGTCTCCGGAAGGTGAAGCTCACTTCCAGCGGATCGAGCAGATGAAACGCCGTCACGTCGTGCTTGCGGAACCGCAGATGCTGAAAGCAGCCGCGGAGCAGTTCGGGTTCGACGAAGAAATCGGACAGCACCACGATGAGCGCCCGCTGTCGGATCGTCTCCGCCAGTTGATGCAGGATCGCGACCAGACCGGTTTCCCCTTGCGGCTGCGTCTTCTCCAGGATGTCGAAGACCGTCATCAGATGGGCCGGGTTCCGCCGCGGGGGAACGTTCTGGACAATGCCGCCGGCGACGCAGGACAGCCCCACCGCGTCTCCCTGCTGGACCGCCAGGTACGCCAGAGAAGCCGCGATGCGGCGGGCGTATTCGAGTTTCGTGACGCCCGTCGATCCGAAATCCATGGAACCGCTTGTGTCGAGCACCACGCACAACCGCAGATTGGTGTCGGCCTCGAACTCCTTGACGTAAAACCGATCCGACCGCCCGTAGGCCCGCCAGTCGAGTCGGCGGAGATCATCCCCCGGAACGTAGTTGCGGTACTCGGCAAACTCGACGCTGGAGCCGCGATACGGGCTGGGATGCCGCCCCGACACATTCCCCTGCATCGCCCGCCGCGCAAACAACGGCACCGCCGCCAGCCGCGACAGCACGGCGGTGTTGAGAAAGGAGCGGGGTTTGGGATCGGTGAGCATCAGGATTGCAACTAGGGTTCGTGGTGGATGTGGCTGAAGCAGAAATCCTCAGTTTGAAACTCGAAATCCGAAGGAAATCCGAATGTCAAACTCAGAAAAAAACACGCATCGGGAGTCCGTCTCGACGTTCAGTTTTATGGTTTCTTTCGAGTTTCGGAGTTCGGAGTTCCCCGCGCTCCAAGAATGACCCGCCCCGGATCGACCCCAGACATCCATCAATAATCCCCGCTGATTACAATCAAACGTTTCCCGTCCGGAGTCCAGCAACAATCCGACAGATTCCGGTCCACCGGTTGGCCCGGGAACAACCGCGGCGGCTCGTCGGCATCCGGATCGAATTCATAGAGTTGAACCCGGCTGCGCTCGGGACACTGCATCGCAAACACGATTCGATCGCCGCGCGGATGCCAGGCAAAGTCGGCATTGACCGCGACCTTGCCCAAGTATCGCACTTTGAGATTTGGTTTGCCGGGTACAGCGTCCATCACGGCCACTCCTTGGGACCCGTCGGCTTTGGCCCCTTTGAAACAGAGCCGACGACTGTCGGGCGACCAGCCCATGTTCCAGTAGACGCTCTGAAAATGGTTCTCCTCGGCCGTCAGCAGCGTCTCCACGAGTTTGGTTTCGAGGTTGTACGCGCACACCTCGGCGTTCCGCGCAAACGCGATCCGCCGCCCATCCGGGGACCATTGAGCTCCCCAGCCTTGTGCCAACTGGGTCCGCTCTTCGCCGTTGCGACTGGTCGTCCACAAACTGGAACCCGACGAAAAGGTCAACTGCCGACTGTCGGGGGACCAGTTCGGCATCATGCCGTCCCCCAACCGGACCGGCTCCCCCCCGGACATCGGCATCACGAACATCGCCGAACCGCGGCGGGGCTTCGTCGACCAGGCGTCGAACGCCAGCCATTTGCCGTCGGGGGAAATCGCCACCGATCCGCAGGCGTTGTAGCCGTCAAACACGTACAGCGACCGCCAATCGCTGCCGTCGGCATTAAGCGAAAAGAATTCGTCGCGGGTCTTGACCGGAACCGGATACTCCGGCGGCGCCAGGAACCCATCCCGGTTGAGGTCCATCCGATGAAAGTAATAGAGCTGCAGGAGCGGCATCTTGACGCTGGTGCTGCGGAATTCTTCCAGGGAAATCTGCTCGTCCTGATTCTGGTCGATCGCAATCTGCTGCCACTGAATCACCATGTTCGCCGGCAGCGTCATCCGGTACTCGGCCAGCGACAAGCGACCGTCGGCGTCGAGATCGAAACCGGGAAAGACCGTCGTCCCGATCGGCTGCTTCCAGTCCGGCAGGCCGGCTTTCAGTTCGCCCGGGTCCACGAATGCATCCAGGTTCTTGTCGAACCAGCGGAATTGTTCGATGGGATCCTCGTGGCCGCGTGACGGGATCGAGCAATACTCCAGGAACGAAAGTTCGTGGTTGCGATCGGCATCGGCGGCGTCGAACTCGCGATCCGCCTCGATTCCCGCGTAACTGCGCTCCCGGAACTCCTGTCGGTCGAGCGCGTCGTTGTGGTTCAAATCGATGTAGGAGTAGAGCATGTAGTTGACGACGCGGCCGTCGGGTTTGCGCAGCAGTTCCCCGTCGCGACGACGCACACC
>JANRLN010000591.1:0-8605 GCA_033762515.1 Planctomycetaceae bacterium | reverse complement strand
ATGTTGATGGCCCTCCATCCGGAGTTGTGGACTAACCCGCATTGGCACTGGCAGAGCCAGTGGCACACTCTCGTCACGGCTTGAGGTCCGAGGCGGGGTGGCTGGGGTCGAATGGCCGCCGTCAATTCTCAACGCGATAGGACTTCGACGGCCATTCGCCCCCAGCACTGCACAGTCTCGTAGAGCAGGCTCCCGCCTGCCGAGTGCGTGCCGAGGTTGGATGGACCGATCATCGTGACTCAGGCAGGCGGGAGCGTGCCCTACAGAACTCGAATCGTCGGGGTGGCAGCAAGGAGGGTCCGCTGTGCGGACCGGGTGGTCAACGAGCCGCGATCCCCGGCGCGCAATGGTCGAATCGTCTCCACGGTCCGCACAGCGGACCCTACTCAGATTCCTCGTAGCAGAGTTCGCGAGAGATTTCACCGAGACGCGTTGCGTGTTCCCGCGCAACGATCAGAATTCTTGCGAATTCTGTTACGGGTTCCCGTTCTGACCAGTCACTTCCATCCGCGACGTACTTGCGCGGCGGTGCTGTGGTCGGGGCGGGGTGAGTCCCAGGGGATGGTCGTCCACGGAACCTTGCGGAGTGCGGGACGGGGGCGTCGATCGGGAAGCAGAACGGGGGATCGTTGGGACGCCGCCGGATGGATATGTCTGGGCGTCTGCCGGCGGTCACTCCGGGGCGCCGACTTGATAGAGCGGCAGAAAGCGGTAGTAGACTTCCAGGCACATCGTGCTGAGGGCCGTGGAGTAGATCCGGCCCCCGACCGTGCCCCAGGGGCCGGCGGGATCCCAGCTCCCGGCGTTGGCTCCACTTTGGCGCTGGAGTCGCAGCAGGGTTTCGCGCATGGCGCCGTTCCAGGCGTCCCAGGGTTCGCCGCCGTACTGGAACATGGCAAGGGTGCCGTAGTACCAGTAATACTCGTCGGGATAGCTCAACTCGGGGAGGTTGGCCTGGAGGTAGCGGGCGGCCTCTTCACTGGCCGGGCTGCCGCGGCGGAGACCGTACATCTGTTTGCAGAAGAGCGCCTCTGCGGTCATCGCCGGGGTGGGGGCGGTTTCCTGTTTGTAACCGGCGAGGCCGCCGGCGGCGCCGCGGCTGCGGTCTTTCAGGAACTTGATCAGCCCGGTGCGGGTTTGTGAGGGGATGGCGATGCCGGCCAGTTCGGCGCTTTTGAGGGCCATCAACTGCCACCCGAACATGCTCATATCGCTGAGCGACGCCCCCACGCGGTAGCGCCAGCCGCCGTCGCTGTTCTGAGTTTCGGCGATGTACCAGACGCCCCGGCCGACCGCTTCCCGCAAGGCGGGGAACTGGGTGGGGTCCTGCTGCATGCCATAGGCTTCGGCGAGGGCGTACACCGCGATGCCGTGGCAGTACATCTGATCGTAATAGGCGGCGTTCCCCCCGAGATAACCATCGCTCCGCTGCTGGGCGACGAGCCAATCGATGGCCCGTTTGACGGTCTGTTCGTATTCCCCTTCGTCGTGGGTATAGCCGGCGCCGAGGTAGGCGAGAATCGCGAGGCCGGTCACTCCGGTGTCTGTCTGCGTGCCGCCGGGAGGCTTCCCGGGATCGATCTGCCGGACTTCCTTGACTCCGCCGCCGTGGCGGTCGGCGTCCCAAAATCCTTCGGGTTCCTGCATGCGCGACAGATAGGCCAGGGCGTTCTCGACCGCTGCTTCGGACTCTGCGGTTCCGCCGTTGCGGAGGGCGATCTCGCGACGACGCTCCAGCCGACGCAATCGGTAGGTGGTCGCGGCCTGGGCGCGGGAGCCGACGGCGGTGGTCGTGGGTTTGGACCGGACGATCTCGGGCAATTGCGGGGCATCGGCGTCGGTCAGGGAGGGTCGACCGGCGACCCCCAGCCGCTCGCGGTTGGCATCGAAATTCGGGCGGGCCGTTTCGACGCGAGCGACCTGCAGGGACGGTTCCGCGTCGCTCAAGCCGCCTCGACCGCCGCCGCCGCTGGCGGCGCGCGTGAATCGGCCGCCCGCGGACGCGCTGCTGGCGGTCGCCGCGGGTCCGCCGCCGGTATCGGCGGCGTCGCGGGGCATGGCGGCGGGACTTGCCTTGCGGACGATGGCGTCTCCTTCGGCGCCGACGGCTCGCGGCAACGTGGGGTTCTGGTCGAGAGGCAAGGGGGCCGAAAGTGCCAGGTCGTCGGGGGTCGCCGCCATCCGCTGAGCCGAACCCGGGGCCGAAGTCGACGGGGGTTGCGGGACCAGGGGGGATTCGGCGATGGGGGGGCGATTCAAGGTCTGGCGGACCATGCTGCCGCCGACGGAGCCTAGTTCGGCCCGGGAGGCGGCGGTTGCTTCCGGCAAGCCGGTTGCGGGGGCGGCGGAGCTGACGGAGGCAACCTGCGCAGGCAGAGGTGTTTCCGGGAATTGCGCGGACTCTTCAGACTGGGTGGGGATCTGCGGCAGATCCATGAGGGGGAGGGCGGCCGTTGTCACCGGTTCGCGGGCGGGATTCGGCAGGACTTCCGTCGACGCATCTGTCAACAAAGACCGCGAGGCCCGGGACGCTCTCAGCGGCTCAACCTGAGGCACACCCGTGGGTTGCTGCCAAAATGCGGTGTTGCCGGCCTCGCCCGTTGCGATCGATTCCGTTCCTTCCACCAGCACTTGCTGGATGGGAACCGGTTCCGGCTCGCCGGGGAGCAATTCGTCGCCGAGTGGAGCGGGGGCGACGGCAGTCGCCCAGCCCAGGCCCAGGCACACATGCACGAGCATGGATAAGACGAACGACTTCGACATGGCGTTGTGATCGCCCCAGCGCGTGACCAGCATCGTCAACAGTTGCACGCCGGCGAACAACGAACAGCCGATGAGCGCTCCGCGCAGCAACACCTCACCCGTGGAGGCGGTCGGCCCTCCCATCAGGATTTCGAAGAATGTCTGCAGCCACGGCGGCATTACGAACCTGCGGGGTTGGGGCGATTGGCCAGCGAGAGATTGCGAATTCCAGCACGGCGGACGATCGACATCACATCCATCACCTTTTGGTAAGGGACGCGCCCGTCGCCGCGAACGACCACGGCCTGTCCGGGGAATTTTTCACGCGCCAATTCCAACAGGGCCTGCAATTCGGTGAGCGATTTCTGTTCCGATCGCACCACGATCAATCCCGATTCTTCGACATTGACGACGATTTCATCTGGCTGGCCGGTGAGGGCCACCGCGTCGGGAACCGTCGGCAACTGGATGTCGTATTGTTGTTCTTCCTGGATGAACTGCGTAGCGAAGAGAAAATAGAGAATCAGCAGCAACACGACATCGAGCATCGACGTCAGGTTGATTGCAGGCTCTTCGAGGGGCATCGATTTGAGAGGCACGGCGGGCGTCCTGATCCGATCCGTCGAACAGTGAATGGGCGAGAATCCCGGAGAACGGGATGCCCCTGCTCGGACCGTCTTCCTCCTATGACTCCGTCTTCTACCACATCGGCCGATTGTCCCGAGACTTCGCGGCCGGAATATTCTGCCCCGAACGAATGTCCCATTTTCACCGGCCCATTTCCAGCAGAAATTGCCGGAGCGTCAAGATTTGACACTGCGGGCGCGCGAGCATCCCAGGCACGCTCCGCGAAACCAGGATTCCGGCGTCGGGTCAGCGGCGACCGGGAGCTAGTGCAAGGTTGGCGGGACCGTCGTCCCTTGGCGTCCAAGTCGTTCGAACTCGACGACGTCAGCCCGCGGGCTCCGCCGCAATGGGAGCGAAGCACCGTCGACGCGATTTGCGGGTTGCCCCGGCCAGGCGGGCCATCACTTGCAGGCCTAACGCGGCAGTGGCAATCAAGAACGGATCGAGCACATGCCGAAAACGCGCCGCCCCATAGAACACCACGACGCTGGCCAGAACGGCGAGTCCCTGCCAGATGAACACTCCCCACAGCCACGGGTCACGTTGTCGCAGTTCGCGCAGACCCATAATCGACAGCGGGACCATGATCAGCCAAGACACCGCAAACGCCCAATAGACGCCGCGATTGGATGTTTCCTCAAAAGGTGTGATCAATCTGTAAAGCTTGGCAACCGTCAGCCAGGGCATCAACGTCCAATTCTCACGGACCAGGGCGATGCCGCGCGACCAGGCGATGCGTTCCTTGTCAATCTCGCTCGGCTGCTCCCGAATCGCGGCGTCGGACATCGAAGGAAGGATTACCCACAAGCCTCGTTGGGTGGGGTCATGGAAGGTGGCGTCATTGTGCGCGCCGTAGAACGTGAAACCGCCGACGATCGTCGCCAGGCACGGTTTCCCGATCACGACGGCATTGCGACCGACCCAGGGCACGACCAGCGCTGCGACAACCGAGCCCTGGAGAGCAATCTGTTTCAGCAACTTGTCTCGTGCGGACCCACGGACAATGATCACCACCAGGACCGCCAGAGGAGCCAACAAGATTGTCTGTGGGCGCAGGAGAATCGCGAAGGCCCATCCGCAACCCGCCACCAATCCTGGAACGCGCCCCCCCTCACGGAGACCGACGATGGTCAACCATGTCGCCAGGGTGACGGCAAGGCAAAACGGCGCTTCGCTCCATAAGTGGATCGCGTAGTAGAAGTGCCCGGGATCGATCGCCAGACCGGCGGCGGCCAGAAGCGCCGCCCATTCGCCGCAAGAGCGTCGCAACAGCTGTGCGGCCGCCAAGCAGGTCAGCGCCGACAACCAACAAAACCAGATCCGAGCCGCCAGATAAGAACGTCCGAAGATCGCATAGATCGGCAGAATTGTCAGCGAAGTCCCCGGAGCGCGACGCGCGGTCGGCGTGCCGTCTGCCAGCGTGTAGCCTTCCCCTCGGCTGAGGCGATAGGCCAGCGACTCGTAGTCAAGCTGGTCGAGTCCATCGTCGATGTGCGGCTCAGCCGACAGTCCCACCGCGAACTCAGTGACTGCCAGACGGAGTCCGAAGGCGAAGAGCGTGATCAAGGAGAGCAGCAGCCAGTAGTGCCGCTGAACTCCTGCGCGCGCCGATGGAATGGGCAAATTGGTCTCCATGCTGCAGGCGCCTTTCGGAGTAGTCGCTTATCGCTGGAAACGATGGGCCAGAATGCAGCCGACGGCCTTCACGCCGTCCCACCAGCGGATCTTCTTTCCTTCGGCATAGCCCCGCGGGGCATAACGAATCGGCGTCTCATAAACCCGATACTGGCCGCGGGCGACCAGAGCCGTCACCTCGGGCTCGAAGCCGAAGCGATCCGCCTTCAGTCGGGGGGCAATTTCCCGCAGCACATCGGAACGGAAGACTTTGTAGCAGGTCTCCATATCCGTGAGGTTCAGCCCCGTGCACATATTCGACAGCGTCGTCAGAAACCAGTTGATTGAACAGTGCCAGTAGTTCAACACTCGCCGCGTCGAGCCGAGATAGCGCGAACCGAAGACCACGTCGGCGTCGCCGGCAACGATTGGTGCGATCAGAGCCGGATAGTCGCTGGGGGAGTATTCCAGATCAGCGTCCTGCACCAATACGATATCCCCGGTGACATGGCTGAATCCGGTCCGCAGCGCCGCCCCCTTTCCCTGATTCCTTTCCTGGTAGAGCACGCGAATTTCGTTCTGGGGATCGGGACGGTCTTCCGCGGCCGATTCCAGTTGCTTTAGCAGGCTGCGAGTGCCGTCGCGGCTGAAATCGTCCACCAGAAGGATTTCCTTGCGCACCGGAACGTTTCGCACTCGATCGACGATGGCTCGGAGCCAGCGTTCTTCGTTGTAGACGGGAATGACCACCGATAGTTTCCAGTTCGCAGGCAGCACTGCGGGGGGCGCATCGGTCAAGAGATCAAGGCAGTGATCCACCAACTGCAACGACGATTCAGAAGTACACGCGTCACCCGAGCCTGGGGCCGCACTGTGTTTCGGCGCGACACCGTCCGTCATTCGTCCAGCCCCCGTCGTCGTGTGTTGCATCTTGCCCATCCATCAAGTGTTGTCGGCGACTGCCGCGTTGCGAGCGGTTTGTCTGCAGTGCTTGACGTGTCGTACGCCAAAGGCATCATCTGAAATTGGGTCGACCAACCAGTTTCCCTGGAAACGCCATCATGTTCACCCACCTTACTCGACATCCGTGGCCTTCGAAGACCACGGGGAAACCCAAGCGAATTTTTCCACGTAGCCAAATGGCAACGCGTGGATGCGACCCATACGTTTCGGCCGGGTTACTCCCGCCGCAGCGATCCTGCACGATCTGTTGCTGTCCTTGCGGGCGCGAATCGGCAACAACGGGTCGCCGATTGTGAATGTGTCGCGGAAGTCGATCTGGTAGCCTCATGGAACGCGAGCTGGATGAGACTGCTTGCGAACTTGGCATCGTTACAGGCCCAAATGATCGCACTCCGGAGGGGGACTCGTGCTCACAGATCTGGAACGCCAGCTCTCCGAATTGCACTCCCGCGCCGAAAGCTGGGAGCAGTTGCACGCGTCGGCGATCGAACGGGTCGACGGGGGCTGGCGGGCCAGCGCACGCAATCTCATCCACTATCTGGCGATTCGCAGCGGCGACATTCGCGATCTGCAGGGTCGTCTGCGGTCGATCGGGCTCTCCTCATTGGGCCGGACCGAGTCCAGCGTCCTTGCAGGGCTGGAAACGGTCCTCTACGCCGTCCGCACGTTGCGCCGCGGCGACTGGAATGAAGAGGCGGTGCGCGAACGTCGCTCCTGCATGCAGGCGGGGAGCGCATTGCTCCTGGAGCACTGCGATCATTTCTTCGGCCCGCCCCGAGAACAGCGCCGGCAACGCATCATGGTCACGCTCCCTCCCGAGGCCGCCACGCAACCCGAGTTGATTCGGCGGCTGTTGGAAGCCGGCATGGATTGGGCGCGCATCAACGGCGCACATGATGACCCCGACGCCTGGCGCGCGATGCAGCAGCATGTGCGCGACGGATCGGGGCGCCTGGGCCGGCCCTGTCGCATCCTCTTCGACCTCCCCGGTCCGAAACTGCGCACGGGTCCCATCGCCCCGGCGGAACCTATCGCTAAATGGAGCCCGCAGCGCGATGATCGCGGTCGCCCGAATCGCCCCGCCGTCGTCTGGCTGGCCCCGTCGGGACACGCCTGGGACGACCAACCGGATTTTGTCTTGAACGTCGACGCCGACTGGCTCCGACGGATTCGTCCGGGAGATCACATTCACCTCCGTGACACGCGGGGCAAGCAGCGCCAACTGAAGGTCATCGCCGAACAGGGGAGCGCCCGGATGTGCCACGGCTGGGAAACCTCCTACGTGGAAGTGGGCACCCCCTTGATCGCGGAATCCGCGGTCGGGGTCAATGGCAGCGAAACGTTGCTGCTGCAGGTTCCGAGCGCACCGCAAGTGCTGTGGCTTCGCGCCGGCGACCGGTTGTTCCTGCATGCCGACCCGAAACCGGGGCGACCGGCGATTCTCGATGAAGACGGTTGCGCCCGGGAGCCGGCGCACATCTCCTGCACGCTCCCCGAGGTTCTCCGCGATGTCCGGGTTGGGGAACGGGTTCTCTTCGATGACGGTCGCATCTCCGGGCAGGTGACCGAAGCCGCCGCTGACGGATTGATGATCGAGATCACCCGGACGCGGCAGAATGCGGCCAAGTTGCGCGCCGACAAAGGGATCAATCTCCCCGACAGTGATTTGGCGCTCCGCGGTTTGACCGACACCGACCGGGAATGCCTCGATGTCGCCGCGGAGTTTGCCGACGCGATCAATCTGTCGTTCGTCAACCATCCCGACGACGTCCTCGAAGTCCATCGCGAACTGGACCGGCGCACGACGCGACCGGTGGGGGTGATGCTCAAAATCGAAACCAAGGCGGGATTCCGTCAGCTTCCGCGGATTCTGCTGGCTGCGATGCAACGTCCCCCGTGCAGCATCATGATCGCCCGCGGCGACCTTGCCGTCGAAGTCGGCTGGGAGCGGCTGGCGGAGGTCCAGGAAGAGATTCTCTGGCTGTGCGAAGCGGCCCACATCCCCGCGGTCTGGGCGACGCAAGTCCTGGAGAATCTCGCCCAGGAAGGGGTTCCCTCGCGGGCGGAGATTACCGACGCCGCCATGGCCCAGCGGGCCGAATGCGTGATGCTCAACAAGGGCCCGTTCATCATCGAAGCCATCCGCACGCTGGACGACATCCTGCGCCGCATGAACGAACATCAGGACAAGAAGACCTCACGGCTGCGGCCGCTGAACGTGGCGGCGATGGAACCGGAATGACGCATCGCGTCCAAGTCTCTAGAGCGACTCCGTCGAGATCAACCACCAATTCTCAAACACCAAATCCGAAGGAAATCCCAACAGCCAATTCTCAAACGTGCCACCGGTGCGGTCGGGCTTAGTGTTTGGACACTGGAGCTTGTTTGAGATTCGGGGTTTGAGATTGGGAGCTTCCCACATCAACCATCGCACCATCGATTCTGACGCGAGCCTCAAGCTTTCCGGCAGGTGCCCGTGATCTATCAAGCGTGCCTCCGTCCGCTGCTGTTCCGGCTTGACGCCGAGACGGCCCATACGGCGACCATTGAGGCCTGTCGCATCGCGGGAGCTTTGCCGTTCGTGCCGGCGCTGGCTCAACGGGTCTTCGGATTCACGGCTCCCCAATTGGGGTTTGAGTTCGCCGGGTTGCGGTTCGAG
>JANRLN010000590.1:0-5520 GCA_033762515.1 Planctomycetaceae bacterium | reverse complement strand
CCGAGGAATCGGAAGACGCCGTCGACCCCCGCCATGCTCCAGGGCTTGGTGGCTTCGAGCGGGCCCATAAACATCTCGTACATCCGCAGCGAATCAGCCCCGTACTCCTGAACGACATGGTCAGGGTTGATGACGTTGCCGCGGGATTTGGACATCTTGAACGAGCGGGCGTCGACGACGATGTTCGGATCGTCCCTGAGCACCCAGGAATCTCCCTTTTTCTCCACCTGATCAGCAGCGAGTTTGACGATCGATACCTTGTCGCCGCTGCGCGTCGTGAGGCTCGCTTCGTCCACATCGCGGGCAGACACACGCTGCCCAGGAGCAGTGGTCCCAGGGCTTCCGTCGCGCTCGTACGCCGTGAACTCCATCTCTCCGAGAATCATCCCCTGGTTGACGAGCCGCCCGAACGGTTCCGGCGTGGTCACGTGCCCGCGGTCGAAGAGGACTTTGTGCCAGAAGCGCGAGTACAACAAGTGCAAGACGGCGTGTTCCGCCCCGCCGACATAGAGGTCCACCGGCAGCCAGTACTTCTCCTTCGCCGGGTCGATGAATCGCTCACTGTTTTTATTGTCGCAGAACCGCAGGTAGTACCAGCAGCTGCCGGCCCATTGCGGCATGCTGTTGGTTTCGCGTTTCAGTTTCGTCCCATCCGGTGCGGTGGCATACAACCACTCCGCGGGGGCCTTGGACAGCAATGGGTCAGGCGTGCCCGTTGGCTGGAAGTCTTCCATCTCCGGCAACCGCACGGGGAGTTCGTGATCGGCGACGGCGCGGACCATGCCGGTCGGCTCGCCGCTGGCATCGAGTTCATGCCAGATCGGGAACGGTTCGCCCCAATACCGCTGGCGACTGAAGAGCCAGTCGCGGAGCCGGTAGTTGACCGCTTCACGGCCGAGACCCGCGGCGGCGAGATCTGCGGTGATCTGGGGCTTGAAGTCGCTCGTGTGCAGACCGCTGTAGTCTCCCGAATGAATCGCGACTCCCTCTCCGAAGTAGCCCCGGAACGGCTGTCCCGAGGAATCCGCGTTGTTTTGGTCAATCGGCGCGACCACGGGCTTGATCTCAATGCCGTACTGCTTCGCGAACTCGAAGTCGCGTTCGTCATGTGCCGGGACGGCCATGATGGCCCCGGTGCCGTAGCTGATGAGGACGTAGTCGGCGATCCACACCGGGACCTTGTCGCCATTGACCGGGTTGATCGCATACCCGCCGGTGAAGACGCCGGATTTCTCCTTCGCCAGGTCGGTCCGGTCGAGGTCGCTCTTGAGAGCCGCCTGCTGGCGGTAATTGTCGACCGCGGCTTTCTGTTCCGGGGTGGTGATCCCATCGACGAGAGGATGTTCCGGCGCGAGAACCATGTAGGTCACGCCGAAGAGAGTGTCCGGGCGCGTGGTGTAAACGCGGATCACACCGGGTTCGGGGGACTGCGGAAAACCGGTCTGTGCTCGGTGCGCTTTCCATGCATCGAAGTCCAAGGACCGCTGTCCCCGGGCTTCCGTCTGGCTCTCGACTCTCGACTCTCGACTCTCAACCCAAAAATCGACTTCCGCGCCGACGCTCTTGCCGATCCAATTCCGCTGCAGCGCCTTGATCGAGTCGGTCCAGTTCAAGGGTTCGAGTTCGTCGATCAGACGTTCCGCATACGCGGTGATGCGCAGCATCCATTGCCGCAGGGGACGCCGTTCGACCGGGAAACCGCCGACTTCACTCTTGCCGTCGATGACCTCTTCGTTGGCGAGGACTGTCCCGAGGGCCGGGCACCAGTTGACCGGGGCGGTGTGGATGTACGCGAGTCGATGAGCATCCTGATAGCGTCGGACAGCATCATCGCCCGCCGTGCGCACTTCGGCCGGAATCGGCAATTCTGCGATGGGGCGTCCTTTGCCGACGCGTTGGACGCCGTCGGGACCCGTCCATGGATAGTCCGGGTCGTACCAGGTGTCGAACAACTGCAGGAAAATCCACTGCGTCCAGCGGACGTACTCCGGGTCCGTCGTGGCGAGTTCCCGGCTCCAGTCGTAGCTGAAACCCAGCATCTTGAGCTGGCGTTTGAACGTGTTGATGTTCTTTTCGGTCGTAATCCGCGGGTGGGTCCCCGTCTTGATGGCGTGCTGTTCCGCAGGGAGGCCGAAGGCGTCCCAGCCCATCGGATGGAGCACGTTTTTGCCCCGCATGCGGCTGTACCGGCAGACGATGTCGGTCGCCGTATATCCTTCCGGGTGGCCGACATGCAGCCCGTCGCCCGAAGGGTACGGGAACATATCCAGGACGTAGAGTTTGGGCTTCGCCGGGTCCATCTCGACGCGGAATGTCTGATGGGCGTCCCAGTAGGCTTGCCACTTGGCTTCAATCCGTTTGGCGTCGTAGCGGGGCATAAGTGGTTGAGGGTCTAGGGTTGAGGGTTGAGGGTCTACGGGGATCTGGACACGAAACCACGCTTGCGGTTTCGCGATTTTGTCGAGACCCGCTCCGAAATGTATACGTGCGTGCGCGTCGTGGTCGGTTTTCCCGACAGTTTAGCGCGGCCCCTCGGCGAATGCCACTTGCTGGTCCGATTCGCGCGCCGGTCCCGACTTGACGGATTTCTGGGATTGTTCGTTACGACCGGCGGAATTGATTCAACCGGCACAGTTTCACCATCCGATACGACTGAGGAGTCCCCCCGGAGTCTCGGCGGGACATGGCATCGGCATAGCCAATTGCTCACGTCGCGTCCGTGTGGATCGACGGATCGGCCTCAAGTCGAGCGGCCTGGATTTCCAGGAAGGAGAACAGCATGCGTCGCGGGACATGGATTCTCGCAGTGGCAGGAGCACTTTCGCTCTACGCCGGCGGCGCTGGGGCCGCTGAGCCCGGCACCCCGGCGGGATTCGGCCAGGTTTCCACGCGGTACAACCGTCCCACGACGGCTGCCCCCGCAACGGCGCCCAAGGCACCCGCCGCAAATTCCGCTTCCAATAAGAACTTCTACGACGAACTCTTCGGCGACGTTCAGACGTTGAGCGAAACGAAGCCCGCGGCTCCCATGGCTGCACCGGCTTCGCGCGTTCCCAAGACGGCTGAATTCGGTCAGGCGCGTCCGTCGTCGGCCCCGCCGGTGAAGAAGATTCCGCTCGACGAGCAATCGAAGGTCTTCCCGGCCGGCAAATCCGGGATGACTGCCGAGGACCGCGTCATCCACGCCACGTACGACAAGGGGCCCCAACCCGAATCGTCGTTCATCCAACCGGTTCGGGCGACGTCGGAAGCCCCGGTGGCGTTGAAGGCCGGCGCCGCACCTGCGGCGACCGCCAGCACCCAGATCCCCAATGTCATCGTCGAATGGACCAAGAAGGGCGACATCAACGTCGGCCAGGAATGCGAAGTTCATCTCGTCGCCAAGAACACCGGCACCGGTCCGGCCACCCAGGTCAAGTTGGAGGCCACGTTCCCGACCTCCGTCCGGCTGACCTCCGCCGAGCCCAAACCGGAGACCGCTGGCGACAAGCTCCACTGGACGTTCGACGCCATCCCCGGCGGCGCGGAGAAGCGGATCACCATCAAGCTGATCCCCAGCCGTCGCGGCGACCTCGGCACCAGCGCCACGGTCAGCTTCGCGAGCCAGTCGTCCGCCGTCTTCAAGGTTGAAGAACCGCTGCTGAAGGTCGCCATCAAGGGACCGAAGGAAGTGCTCCTCGGCGACCCCGCGTCGCAGATGATCACCATTTCGAACCCCGGCACGGGCGTGGCCCACAACGTCAAGCTCGAAGCGGTCATGTCGGAAGGCCTCGAACACCCGCGCGGCGAACGCCTGACGATCGAGATCGGCTCGATCAATCCCGGTGATTCGCAAGTGGTCCGTCTGGGACTCTCCGCGGCCAAGGGCGGGGTGCAGACGCTGCAGGTCGCGGCGACTTCCAGCTCGGATGCCAGCGCCACGGCGATGGAGAAGGTCTCGATCATCGCTCCCAGCCTGGCGGTCAACGTCAACGGCCCCGGACTGCGGTATGTGGGTCGTGCCGCGACCTACACCATCCACGTCACGAACGACGGCACCGTCGCGAACAACAATGTCCGCGTGACCCACAAGGTACCGGACGGCTTCACGTTCATCTCGGCCGATCGCGGCGGCAAGTACGATGCGTCGCAAAAGACCATCAACTGGTTCCTCGGTCGGATGGAAGGGGGCGCTCAGTCGCACGTGACGTGTGAGCTGACGGCCGCCAACGCCGGAGAGTTCAGCCACCTCGTCGGTGTGATGTCCGACGCGGGGGTCAAGGCTCAGGGCAAAATCGACACCAGCGTGAAGGGGGCCGCGTCCCTCACCACGGAAATCGTCGACCTGAACGACCCGGTCGAAGTCGGCGTCGAAACGGCCTGGGAAGTTCGCGTGAAAAACGAAGGCTCCAAGGCGGCCAGCAACATCGCGGTCATCTGCGAGTTGCCCGAGAACGTCCAGGTGATCTCCGCCAAGGGGCCGACTCAGGCCCTGGCCGACGCTCGAACGATTGTGTTCAAGGCTCTGCCGCAACTCGCTCCCGGCCAGCAGGCGATCTTCCGCGTGCAGGTTAAGGGAGTGGTGGAAGGGACGCACCGTCTGCGAGCCCGCGTCACCAGCGACTCGCTCGACGAAGCGCTGCTGATGGAAGAAGCCACCAAGTTCTACGCCGACGCTCCCAAGTAGCGTTCGCTGTCGAACAGCACTGACGACAAACCAGTCCGCCGGGTCGACCTTCGACCCGGCGGATTCTTTTTTTTGGCGAGCCGGGAACGTAAGTGACCGGAGTCTTCCCGCGCGCTCGATCTGTTTCCCCGCACAGACTCCGGTCACTCACGTTCTCGGCTCGCCATCGTGCGCGGGGCGATCCTCCGTGACCGTCATGCAACTCCGTGATATGCTACCCCTGTGGTTCTTTGTCGCCCGCGCCCGTCGTCGTGGGCGGTGCGGTCGTGAACGGCGCGGGAGGGCTGCCGATGGAATTGGCTGCGATGGGCCGCGTGGTTGTCACCGCCAGGATCGAGAATCTGGACGACCTGTTCGAGGTCAGCAAGAGTCAGCGCGCCGAAGCGGAAGTGCGGACCATCTCGGTCGACGACGCGCTGGTCGATACCGGTGCGACGCTGCTGTCGCTGCCGAAGCGGTTGATCGAGCAGCTCGGTCTGCGGCAGGCCCGTCAACGGATCGCGCGAACGCCGGCGGGTACGATGACGTTCAACGTCTACTTCCCAGTGCGGCTGACGGTCAACGGCCGCGAATGCACGACGGAAGTCTGTGAAGTTCCCGACGCCTGCCCGGTTTTGATTGGACAGATTCCGCTGGAGATGCTCGATTTCCTCGTCGATCCTGTGGCTCAGCGCCTGATCGGCAACCCGGCCCACGGGGGCGAACAGATGATCGAACTCTTTTAATGCCTGCGTCCAGGAATGATTGAGGCATGCATCCCTGATGTCCGCGAAGCGGAATGTTTCGTTCTTGGCCCCCTGAGGTAGATCAACGAGCACGCATGAGCGACGCCCCCGCCCCCCTCCACCGCACTC
>JANRLN010000589.1:0-16709 GCA_033762515.1 Planctomycetaceae bacterium | reverse complement strand
CTCGCTCTGACGCCGTTAAGCTGGCCTGGATCGTATTGGCGATGTTGACGATCTGCCCGACTTGCGCCGCGAACTCCGAAATCAGATTGGCAAACACAAACATTCCGGCTCCCAAAGGGAAGTCGCCGCGAATGACCAGGTAGCCGCCATAGCCGATTAGGATGATCTGGTTGATCTGCGTCAGTAAGCCCATCGTCGGCTGATAGAGGCTTAAGCGGCGGAAGATGTCATATTTCTGAGCGCGAATCTGTTCGTTCGCCGCGGCAAACCGGGCGATCTCTTCCGGCTCCCGGGCAAAACCTTTGACCACCTGGATTCCCTGCACATTTTCGGCAAGCGCCGAAATCATGCCGTCGCCAAGTTCACTGCTGCGGAGATACAGCGGCCGCACGCTCCGCGAAAACCACACCGCTCCCCACCAGAGCAGGGGAGAAGTGCAGAGGCAGGCAAGGGTTAAGGGGACGTGGAGCGTGAGCATGTAGGCCATGTAGACCAACAGCGACAGCACCACCGTCAGCACTTTCAGGATCACTCCGTCCACGAACTGCCGGATGGCCTGCACATCGGAGGCCACGCGCCCGATGATGCCGCTGCTGTCGTGACTGTCGAAGAAGCGAAAGCTGAGACGCTGCAGTTTATCGTAGACTTCGGCTCTCAGCGAAATCACGATCTGCTGACTGAGCTGCGCCGACGCAATCGCGGTGACGTATTTCAGGAACGCATTGATCGCTGAAAAGACGAACACGACTCCGGCGACGCAGCCGATGACCGTGCTGGGCGTCCAAGAGGATGGCGGACTCCATCCCCCAGGCCAAATGGCGTCCGGGACTTCGGGCACGAGCGCCGCCCGGAGGACGTCGATCCCGAGGCCCGTAAAACTGAGGCTTCCCAGGTTGAAGGCCACCAGCAGGACATTCAGGCCGAGTACCTGCAACAAACTGACTCGAAACCGCCACGCAGTTCCGAACAGCCGACCGAGCAATTCGCTGGTCGACGGGGGTTGGCATTCAGCAGCAGGGAAAGGGGCAGACACCAGGGGCAGGCCAGCGAGAGTCGTCGAGCCCGGCGACCTCCTGTCCGGCACTCTATCATCAACCACTTATCCCAGCACAATCCGCCTCAGTGTGTCAACCCGCAAGATCGCTGCCCTGGGATTGTTCCTCAGATTCCGCAATGCATCAGAGCGACGATTCGCTCGGCACACCGGGAGGGAACTTCTGTGCCGCCGTTCTCTGGAAGCGATCTAGGTTGTTCCTTAGAGGATTCCCCCTTTGGTCGCGAGACCAACATCGGCGTCAACGGACGTTGGACAAGGTGCTTGGATGAACTGGTTGAAGTTGCGGGAGGCGATCGTTCCAGATGCGCACCCGACCGTAGTGCCCCCCAAGATCAAGCTCCCGGTGCTGCCGACCGTGGTGTTGCAGTTCGCGAAGCTCGCGGAAGACCCTGACGCCGCTCCGAAAGAACTCGGGCAGATTATTGAAACGGATTCCACGCTGACCTGCGAATTGTTGAGGTATTCGAATTCATCAGCGTTCGCCACCCGTCAGAAGGTGGCGAATCCACAACAGGCGATCACGCGAATCGGCATTCGTGCGGCAAAGATGTTTTTGCTGTCGACTGCTGTGCAGCAGACGATGAAGGCGTCCAAATCCAAGCTGATCAACATTCAGAATCTGTGGCTGACCAACCTGGAGCGAGCCCTCTTCGCTCGCGAAATCGCTCGAAAATTGCGGGCTGATGCAGATCTGGCCTACTCGGGAAGCCTGCTACAGGACTTCCTGCTGCCGGTCTTGAGCAACGAAATGTTTGACGAGTATTTCCAATACCTGCAGTCCTTCGACGACGGCCGAACGACGCTCACGGACTTCGAGCTGCAACATTTCGGCTGGGATCACACCCTCGCCACCGCGCAGGTCTTGCAGGGCTGGGGCTTCCCGCCAGAGCTCGTCTGCTGCGTGAGACTCCATCACCGCGGTTTGGCGGCGCTCGACGATCAGGAAATTGGGAAATCGGCGGCCGCAGCCATCGCCGTCGCGGCGTTAATGCCTGATCCCATGCGGCAATCCCCGCGGGGACTTGAGCAACTGATGTCGCTGGATGAAATTTGGCCCCAGTTTCAACTGGCGGAGACCGCGGCCAGCGTCGATGAACAGTTGAAGGAATTAACCCCGCTGGCGGCAAGTCACGCGACTCTCGCCCGCCGGCTGGAAAAGCATTGTGCTCCCGCCGCTCTAGGTTGAAGGTCTGAACGATGGCAGACGTGGATTGGGCACTGCTTCGAGAACAGGCGCTCGCCGACTTCACCCTGGCGACGCTCCCCCCCACGCTGGCGTTGCCGGCCTTGCCGCACGCCGTGGCGCGGTTCATCGAGCGCTCCAAGAGCGAGTCGACCAGCATGAAAGAGCTGGCCGCCATCGTCGAGACGGATGCCGGGCTGACGCTTGAGATTCTGCGACACGTCAATTCCGCCTTCGTGGGACTGCGGCAGAAAGCACGTTCGGTGCAGCAGGCGCTCGCGCTTCTGGGGATCCGGCAGAGCAAGCTGTTTCTCGTGACGGTGGGAGCGCAGGCGGCGATTCGCGCCCGGAAGTCGAAACTCATCAATCAGACTTGCTTCTGGAACGCCTGTCTGCAGAAGGCCATCTTTGCCAGAGAGGTCGCCAAGCTGCTGAAAACCGAGCCGGACTTGGCTTTCGCCGGCGCGCTCCTGGCCGACTTTCTCCTGCCGGTGCTGACCAACGATCTGTTTGATGACTATGTGAAATTCGTCAACGATCGGAGCAATCAGCCCGAGTGCCTGTGCGACTTTGAACGGGAGCAATTCGGCTGGGATCATGCCATGGCGGGGGCGGTCCTGGCCCATCGCTGGAAACTTCCGGATGAACTGGTGTGCTGTATCCTCTTCCACCACCGAGGGTTGGCGATACTGACCGATCCGCAACTGGGACGCACGGCCGTTGCCGCGACGGCGATGGCCGGGCTGTTGCCGGACCAGATGCGGCAGCAATACACGGGGCTGGAGCAACTCGTGCTGCTCCAGGAAAAATGGCCGGCCTTCAAACTGCTGGAACTGGTCGAACGGGTCGACCGCGAGCACTCCGAAATGGGCATGGGAGTCGGCAACGACTTCCCCCTGAGTCGACGGTGTCAACTGGTGCTGGAGAAGGGAGCCGCCGTCACCGAACTGGAGTTGGCGGCCAGCGCCTGATGGCAGTGCAATGCGGCCAGTAGACGTGAAAACGCGGGGAGAATCGAGGATTCCCGGCATCGGAGGGGGGCCTCAATTCGCTCGCCCGTGATCCGCGGAGCCTGCCAGAACGTTCACTCTGGGAACCGCGAATCGGGCTGAACTGGAAACAGCCCGCGCCGCTGGTTAGAGTGCCTCGCGTTCCGTCGACGTTCTCTGCGATGAGGCTGGCGGAACGACGCGGCAGTTTTCCCTGAAGGATTCTGGACGATTCCGCCCGTCGGCGGATCGCTGAAGGAGTGCGCCCGTGTCGGATGACAGCTCGAAGACGAAGTCCAAGCCGAAGGACGACTCAGATAAGCCCATCTTTCTGATTTCTTACCCGAAAATCGTCCTGCTCTACCCCACCTTCTTTGCCGCTCTGCTGGCAGGGATCCTGAGCCATTATTTCCCCCCCTCAGCGACGCCGACCGAGACGCCGCAATTGGCGGACTCCATTGGCTGGGCTTTCCTGTGGCTCTTCACCTTCAACATCATGGTGCTCTCGTTCGACTTCCCGCGAACCACATCGCTGACGCTCTTCTTCCTGGCGATGGCCGCAGTGCTGGGTGTCGTGTTGCTGGCGACGAGTTTCCCGACCATGTTGCCGGCCGTCTATGCGATCTTGCAGCAGATTCGCCCCGAAGCGAACTCCACGTTCTACTTCCTGTTCGCCACCATTCTCGGGGTTATTTACGTCTTCGTCTTCGCAATGGTGCGGTTTGACTACTGGGAAGTCCGTCCCAACGAGCTGTTGCACCATCACGGATTTCTGGCGAGCCTCGAGCGTTATTCCGCGCCGAACCTGCGGATCACCAAAGAGATCGACGACGTGTTCGAATATCTCCTCATGGGCAGCGGGCGACTCGTGCTCCATCCGCGGAGCGAACCCCGGGCGTTCGTCCTCGAGAACGTCCCGTTCATTTCCTACAAGGAAGCCCGCATCACCAAGATGCTCGGCGCCCTGCAGGTCAGCGTACGTCACGAAGACGCTCCGACAACCGAGGCGGGTGACGACGAGTGAGGCGGCTGCAACGGGGAACTGCGAGACCGCGGTTCCCCGGCGTCGAGCCGAATCTGTTCCCCCGGTGCGTTATACCGGCTCGGCGATTACCGCACCGAGCGGCGCACGGCCTGGTGCATTTCTTTCTGATCGACTTTGGTCTTCAGCTTTTCTCGCTTGTCGTGCAGTTTTCGGCCCCGCGCAACGGCGATGGTCAGCTTGATCAGTCCCCGCTCGATGTGCACATCGAGCGGAATGATCGTCAGTCCGCGATCCGCTGCCGCCTCGGCAAACTTGCGCACCTCCCGACGATGCAACAGCAATTGCCGCGGTCGCCGGGGATCGTGATTCATGTATGTCGCCTGGGGATACTCGGCGATATCGCAGTTGATGAGCCAGACGGAGCCGTCGCGGACCTTGACGTAGGCCTCCTCGATGGAGATCTTGTTGGCCCGAATGCTCTTGACCTCGCTCCCGACGAGAATCACGCCGCACTCCAACTGCTGCAGCAGATCGTATTCGTGACTGGCGCGGCGGTTGCGGCAGACGACGCGCGAATTGGGATCGTGTGGTGGGGCGTGAGTCTTGGCCATGTCTGGGTTGATCAATTTCCGTCGAAGATTTTCATCGATTATACGCGCCCGTCCCGACGACGCATAGGCGGGCGTCTGCAGTCGAACACTCTGGCGCCGCATTCGGCGTCCCTGCACTGTTTTCCACAGGGACGGCTTTGTACTCACCATCGGAATCTGGTTAACTCTTACGCGTGGTGAGCGGCTCACTTTCGTTGCCCAGCAAGAAGACTCGGAATCGTGGACACACTGGAAGCCGTTCAGGCGCGAGCTCTGGCAGAAACCCGGCCGCGTCCTGGAAGAACGGTGGCGGTGATGCCGGCCTATAAGGCCGCTCGGACGATTGAACGCACCGTTGCCGACATTCCCCCGGGCGCGGTGGATGAAGTCATCGTCGTGGACGACTGCAGTCCGGACGACACCTTCGAGGTCGCGCAGCGTCTGGGACTGACCGTCGTGCGGCATGATCGCAATCTCGGTTACGGCGGCAATCAGAAGACCTGCTATCGGCTCGCCCTCGAAGCCGGGGCCGACTACATCGTGATGATCCACCCCGACTACCAGTACGACAGTCGGCTGATCCCCGTAGCGATCGAGGTGATCCGCCTGGGAATCTGCGATGTCGTGCTCGGTTCGCGGATTCGCACCCGTGCCGAAGCGCTCGCGGGGGGAATGCCGCGATACAAGTACCTTTTCAATCGAATTCTGACCTTTATCGAGAACGTCGCCCTCGGACAGAATCTCGGCGACTTCCACAGCGGATTTCGGGCCTACCACCGTTCGGTGCTGGAGACGCTTCCATACGACCTCAATTCCAACGATTTCGTGTTCGACAGCCAGTTCCTGGCTCAAGCCGTCAACGCGGGCTTCAAAGTCGGCGATATCCCGGTCCCGGTGCGATACTTCGATGAGGCGTCCAGCATCAATTTTCGCCGCAGCGTGACCTACGGCTGCCGAACCCTGCAGGTTCTCTGGCTCTACTGGGCCTTCCGACTTGGATTGTGGCGCTGTCGGATCTTTCTGCCGCGTGTATCCGCGCCGGACACTTGAATTGCAATGGACCCGTTTCCCGGTCGTCTTCGTGCCGCCTGGCTCTGGCGGAGAGACTGATCCAGGATTTCATTTCTTCAAGCTGATTTGGCCCCGAGCATTCGCCGTCGACGCAGAACATCACGTGCACAGTCGTTGATCCGTCCCGGATTTTGGTAGACTCTCGGAGACGGGCGTTCGAAACCGAAGCGGTTTCATCGCCTCAGAGTTCGCAAGTCGGTTCGCACGCAGCAACAGGAGAATTTCATCATGCGGAGCTTCGTGATTGTTGGGAGTCTGGCAGCGTTGTGGCTGGTCGCCGGGGCCGCTGGAGCGCAAGACAAGAAGCCCGCTCGCACGCCGGCCGAGGAACAGGCCATCGCCGCCATCAAGAAGCTTGGCGGTCTGGTGCTGGAGATCGCTCAAAACGATTCCCGACTGGATGTCGCGTTTCATCTGGCGGACTCCAAGGTCGGCGATGCAGAGATCGCTCCCGTCAAAGACCTGCCCCAGACCGCCCAGTTGAACTTGCGCGGCACGGAAGTGACTGACGCCGGGCTGGTCCACATTAAGGACCTGAAAGGGCTGACAAAGCTTCACCTCGAAAAATCGAAGGTGACCGACGTCGGGTTGGAGCAGCTCAAGGGACTGGAAAACCTCGAGTACCTCAACCTTTACGGAACGGCCGTCACCGACGCCGGGCTGAAATCCCTGGCGCCGCTCAAGAAGCTGAAAAAGATCTATCTGTGGGAAACCAAGGTGACCGACGAGGGAGTTGCGGCGCTGAAGGCGGAGATCCCAGGCCTCAGCGTGATTCGCGGCCTCGACCTCGCTAAGCCGGTTGAGCCCAAGCCCGAGGAAAAGAAGGAAGAAGCAAAGCCGGAAGAGAAGAAGTAGCCGACGCGACACGCTCGAAGCCGTCATGGCACTCCCTCCGACGTACCGAGGGAGTGTCAATGGTTGCTCCGATTTGTCCGCAGGGGGCCCCCGGCGAACGAAGCGGCGCCCAGCATTGCGTTTCGTGCGAGCCTAGCGACGGATCGGACCGTCGGACCATTCGTAGAGGTTCATCGCACCACTCACCGCACCAGAGCGGATCTGGGCTTCGAAGCCCAAGGGTAGAGTGTAGACTTGCTCACCCGAAGGTCCAAGAGTCTTCCAGGTGATCGGTGTGGCTGTGCGGAATTCATGGTGTTGTCCCGGGGCGAGTCGCCAGGCCTCGCTCCAGGGCGTTAGCGGGCCTCGGACCTGATACTCGACCACCGCGTCGGACTTGTTGTAGACGCGGATCCCTGGCCGCAACAGTCGCACGACGAAGTGCCTGTCCGTCACTCCAATGTCCTGCCAACGCAACGTGAGCTGACCAAGTTTGACGTCGGCCATCCGGCGTTCGCGTTCGGTCCGGCCGAAGTTGTTCGACCAGGCGTCGTGGAACTGAGCGGCGATGTGATCGACGTTCAAGGGACTACTGCTGCCCGCGTCGAGAAGTCGGGCCTCGACCCGCGGCGGCTCGATCGTTTCGAACTGCAGATCAAACTTGCGTTCGGCGAAGCTCCGATGCTCGATCCCCAATCGGAGCACCTGTGCGAACGCCAAGTCCACGACGGCGGCATCGGTCCACTTCGATTGTCCCGGCTCGCGCGTCGCCAGTTGTAACTGCATCTGCGGGATGCCTACCGCCAGGCGATGTCCCACATCCCCTTGAACGAAATTCTTCTCAACGTCATCGAGCGTGCGTAGCTGGAAGGGTTTGGTCACAACCACTTCGGTACTGAGTTCGGTCGTCTCGGGAAGCCGTCGATCTGCCGGCAGCACGGCGTTCCAGAACGCGTGCCGCCCGAGCCTGTGAAACCCTTCGCCGCTCATGTCCAGGACGTGAAAGCGCGCCACGTCGCTGGATGCGAGCAGCGTGCTGTAGGCGTCGATGAGCCGCATCGATGCGGCGACGTCGATGCCTTCATTCGACGCAATGGGCAGAACATCTGCGTCCGCGGGAAATTTGAGAAGGGGAACCGTTGCAGACTTCGGCGCCAGCGCCGCGACCGTTGCGCCCAGTCGGAGTTCGATGCCTTGTTCATTGACCGTCACCGCCTCGGGATAGAACCGGAATCGCGGCTGCCACAACGGCATGGGCCAGTGACGATGCGTCACCGTTCGACTCCACATCGCGGCCAGCCGCGGTTCCATCTGCGTGAGCATTTGGGGGACGCCGTTGCGGATCTCCTGCTCGATCATCCCCTTCTTTTCGGCGATCCCCTCGACGAGCCGGTCCGCGATCCGACCTTCCAGGAAGGGCATGCCGCGCACGTCGACCCCGGGACGTGAGATGCTCCAGTTGTGATGGGGGATATGGAAGTCGACAGATGCCAGTTGCAGCTTCAATTGACGATCAACGACGTAGGGCAGGACGTCAACGGTCAGCCAGACTGTCTCGCGGTGACCGATGTAGATCGCCATCGGACCTGCCTGGGCTGACAGAAGTCGGCTCTGCAGCCTGGTTCCGGTGATCGTCATCGTCAGATCCCGCAGGCCGAGTTGGACGCGGAGATGTCCGCTCGCGAGGGGAGTGATCCGCGCCTGCTCCAAGCGTCCTGCATAGTGCATGCCGCCGACCGTGACATCGATCGACATCAGACCGCTCCGCTGCTGCTCGAAGCGACCTGGTTTCCAACCTTGAAGCGCATCGGCCGGAACACGTTCGGCGACGACATAAGAGAGAGAGTCGAGCAAGTCACTGTTGAGGCGGATTCGGGCCGCCGTTTCGACTTCGGCGCCGGGAATGAACGGAATCTCGTCGGTCAGATCTGCCGTGGCTGCCCGCTGCGACCAATCAATGTTGGTATTCGGGGCTGTCTCCGGGTGTTCCAACCAGGCAAAGACCTCATCGCGGGCCAGGACCGCGGCGCCGATATTGTGGCCCCCGCGGGGTACGATCGAAACGTAGGCCCGACCCCCGGCGGCGTTGATGGCCTCGACCAGTCCCGTGGAGCGCGTCGGCGGAACCAGTTGATCGTCGGCCGCGTGAAACGCCCAGACCGGAACCTTCGTGAGCGCGGGTACGAACTCCGGCTCGCCGCCGCCGGAAACGGCGATCACGGCCTTCCAGCGCGTGGGACTTTCAGCCGCCACGCTCCACGCGCCGAAGGCGCCCATGGAAACTCCCGCCAGAATCTCGTGTTGGCGGTCGACGGAGTACGTGCGCTCAACCTCATCCAGGATCTTTAGGGCGCGCGGGAGTTCGTTGGAACCGTCGGTCCAACCGCCGAGCAGCCGACTGCGAAGGTTCTCATTCTGAGGGAAGACCACCAGGAAGGGCAGAGTCGCGGCCCGAGCCTTTACCGCAGGGCCGAGTCCGACGACCAATTGAGCGCGGCCGTCGCGACCCCGGCCGCTGGCCCCGTGCAGATAGAACACGAGCGGCCATTTCTTCTCGGGAGTGTACCCGGCCGGTTCAAAGACGACGTACTTGTGCTCCCCTTCCGCGTCGCGATAAACATGGTCGACGAACTTGCCGCCGGCAGCCGTCGGGGCCGGCTGTGCACAGACCACCGTCACGTCCCCGAGCGTGACCACCGCCGCCCCCACGACAACGAGGCTCAGGCAAGCATTCCATCGGAATCGCATGAAAGAGATCTCTTAGGGCGAAATCGGCGCAGGAAGACCCGAGACGCACGAGTCGTCAGAACTTAGTTTCGCTATCGACCTCTCCAGCCGTTGGACACCAGCAACTCATCTCGTCCGCACCCGAGTCGCGTCGCCACGGCGACTGCGGTCGCTAGACTCGCCGTAACCGCTGAATCTTGCCGAAGCTCGCGACTCCCGAGAGTGGTATTGAATCCTCCAACAAAAAAGTCCTCGAACGATTTCTCGTTCGAGGACTCTTCGGGAGAGCGGTGGTCACTTGGATGCAACGCCGCTCACAGGCGACTGGCCCGCCGCGGTCAACTAGTAGTTTTGCTCGCCGGTGATGTCGCACGAACCGCAGACGAGTTCGCAGCTGCCGTTGAGATCACAGTCGTCGGTCTTGTCGGTGTAACTGCTGCCGGCCACAAAGCTCTTGAGCTTGTAGTCCGACTGAGCCTTGAATCCGCTGACGAGATAAGACTGGTTGAGAGCGCCGATCGCGTTCGAGACATCGTTGAGTTCGGTGTTGACGGCCACGGCGACTTCGCTCAGGCCGACGATGATGGCCAGGACCGCCACCGTCAGAACGAGCACCAATTCCGCCGAGATGACGAAGCCGGCTTCGTCCTGCCACAAGGTCTTAAACATGAGTGCAACCTGCCTTTTTTTCTGTGGGAACTGTGGTGTGAACACTGAGCGGCGACGATTCGTAACCGTCCCGCGAGACATCGAAACCAGTGAATTGGGAGAACCTTGCGACAAAGTCGCCGAGGTTGTCGCACGCTCAGCCTGCGGGATCTGCGAATCCGGCCGGTCATCATTCCGCGCTCGGCTGCTGTGTGACGCTCCAGACCGAATGCAGGGGCCGTGCCAATCTCCGTCTCGCGCGGCTGCGTCGGTGAAAGCGCTGGGGCGCTAAGTCCTTATCCGATAGGGCGATGGCAGTGCGGCTGCCCGCCTAAGTCAGCCCGGCGTTTCGCGAACGTCGCTGTTCAGACTCCCAAGCGCTCTTTGCGCCGGGGGTTCCGTAGACGAATCACTTTGTTTACCCCATCCGAGCCCCGTTGCCTAGACGCAACATGCTGCTACACAAGGAACTTACGCCACACCCATTCGCGTACCCCGAGACAAGATCCGCAGCATGTGTTTCAAAGAGTGAACACTGGTGATGCGATTCAGCAACATGGCGGAAGAAGCGGTGCGACCGAGCGACCCCCTTCGACTCGAACTCTTTCTCACGAGTTCAATGCCGCCGGACGTGTCGACTGAACCGGCTGGGGGAGGTCTGCCGATGTTAGGAGTCGTACGGGGAGCGCCGCAGGGCGTCAGAACCATTGCCAGGATGCGGCTGTCGTGTCGCAGCGATGGCGGAAGGTTTTATGCAGTAGGAGTTTCTGGGATTTCTGATGCCGTCGACTCGCGGCAGAGTCGTCGCGTTTCCGCAATGAACACAGGAAAGTTGAGTCCGGCGGCTGCACCAAACCTTTCCGAGCACATCGGCAACAACTGTCATGGCGCATCCCGACCGCAGTCACATAGCGATCCATCTGTTTCCGTTTATCGATGTCCTCGTCTGCGTGATGGGTTCGCTGATCCTGATGCTCGTCGTGACGACGACGAAGCTCCGTTCGGCCGCGATCGCCCGTGCCATCGCGGCGACACAGGCTGCGGTCGATGAGCCGATCATGCCGGAGTTCGCCGAAGAGCCGGCGCCGGCTCCGTCGACGCTTCCCAGCGATGTTGAGGCGACGCCGATCGTGACGACGCCCTCGGCACCGGAAGCCGATCCCGCCCTCCTTCACGCGGAGCGCGAAGCCCAAAAGGAAGCGCTGCGTCGCGAATGGGGAAACAAGGTCGCCTCGCTGGAGCAGACGCTTGACGAACGTTCGGGGGCGTTCCGCCGTCAACAGTTGCTCGCCCAATCAACGGAACGAGCGCTGGCGGCCTTGCGGCAGGAAATCCTGCAGCACGAAACCGAACTCGCGGTGATGATGGGGCGCCTGTCGGCGACGCAGGACGCGGTCCCGGAGGCCGCGCGCGAACGGGTTCGACTGGAGCAGCGGATCCTGGCGCTGCGTGAACAGCTAAAACAAGTGGAAACGGAACAGCGGACGGCCGGCAGTCGATACAGCATTGTTCCCTTCGAAGGAAAGTCGGGAACAACTCGGCATCCGATTTTGATCGAGTGCCGGTCCACGGGGCTGCGGTTTCTGCCGGAGGACGTGACGCTGACTCCGTCCGACATCAGTGGGTTCACGCCCGGCTTCAATCCGCTGCTGGCAGGTTCGCTGGCGTTGATCGATTACTGGGGCCGACAGGCGCAGGACGCCGACAGTCAGCCTTATGTGCTGCTGGTCGTACGGCCTGACGGCACGCTGGCCTACTACATCGCGATGCAGCTTCTGTCGAAGTTGAAGCAGCCCCACGGTTACGAACTGATCACGGACGACGTCGAACTCCAGTTGCCTGCGGTCGATCTCGACGCCAAGTCCGCGCTGGAAGCTGCAATTCAGCGCGTATTGGCCGAGCGAGAGCAAGTCGCGAACGCGCTCCAATCGGGGTCTCGGGGCGGCGTGGGACGCGGGGGAAGCGTCGGTTCAAACGGAGAGGTTGCAGGATTCGGAGCGGCGCAAGACGGCATCAACGGAGCCGGCTTGAGCGCTGGACGGGTCGGTGCTGGTGCGCGTGGTCCGACGAATGGATTGCCCGGTTCCAGCCGTTCGACGGAGTGGAGTTCGAACGGGACTCGCCGGAATGTCGGCGCGCCGCCGGCGCGCTCCGCAGGGGATTCGCAAAGCGACGTCGTCGCCGGGCCGCCTTCGTCTGGGAAGGAATTCTCGCTGTCGGACCTGGAAGGCCCCGTAGAGCCGAACACGCGGAAACTCAACGACGTGGAAGCCTTTGAGGGGCAAGAGTATCGTCGGCAGCGTTCCCAAGGGGGGGAGGCGTCGTCTTCGGGTAGCGGCCCCGTGAGTGGTTCGAAATCCCTCCCGCCGCAGCGACTCCAGCCTGAGGCCGTTGAGCACCCGGGGAATCGCGTCGCGAAAGACGCGGATGGTCCCGCGAGCGGCAGTTCCCGCGGGCCCCGAAGAGAAGACCCGCTGGCTGACGAAGAGGCTCCTCGGTATCCCACCTTCGCGCAGGAGGCTCCTCCCCGCGGGAGTCGCGGCCCGAAACTTCCTTACGAAAAACTTCAACGCCGCAAGTGGGGTCCGCATGATCCGGGCGCTTCCATCGGCGTCGAGAAACCTGTCGAGATCCGGGTCGATGCCGAGCGGATGATCGTGGGAGGGACCACGGTGATCCGTCTGCGGCCGGACGCCAGTCGCCATGAAATCTTTGATCAATTGCTGGCGACGCTCGATCAGAACTCTCGCGGCTGGGAAGCGCCGGGACCGGGCTTCTTCTGGGTTCCCAGTCTGCGATTCGTGATCAGTCCCGGCGGCAACGTCATGTACGAACGAATTGCGCCGCTGGTGACCAAATCGGGGCTGTCCAACAGCCGCGAGTTCACGTTAGAGGCGACGTCGCCGGTGCTGCAGGAGTCGCGCCCATGAGCCGTCGCCGGCGCGCCGAACAGCAGTTTGGGTCCGACTCATTCCTCGACGTTATTTCCAACGTCGTGGGGATCTTGATCATTCTGATGGTCATTGCCGGGGTGCGCGCTTGCCGGAATCCGGTCATTCTGCCGTCGATGTCGGTGGAGACGCCGCGAGTCGCTGTGGCCGCTGCTGAGCCCGAGAGTCTGCCCCTGTTCGTACCCTTAGCCGACGATGAACCCATCCTGGAAGCCCCGACGCCCTCACCAGAACCGGCCCCGGACGAGCCGATCGAACCGCCGGTCGATCTGGTCGACAGGGCGGGGCAGCTGCGCCGCGAACTGGCGGAACTCGAGGCACTTGCGTCGCGGACCGTCGACGAAGTCGGCGCCGTCAAACGCGCCGAGACCGCTCTTAAGGAGCAGCTGGCGACGATCGAGAAGCAGAAATCCGAGCAGTCCGAACGAATGGCGGCGATGCTGCAGCGCCGCTCTGCGTCTCAGGTCGAACTGGAGCATATGCGACGTATCGCCGCACAATTGGCGCAGGCGGTTCAGGAGCAATCAGCCAAGGCTCCTGCATCCAAGACGCTGGAACATCGCATCACACCCATCGGACGCACCGTCACCGGCACGGAGCTCCACTTCCGAGTCCTCAATGACAAGGTTGCCGTCGTGCCGCTGGAGCGGCTGATTGGGCGTTTGCAGGGCCAGATTGAGCGCCATAAAGACTGGATCGCGAAATCACGCCAACAGCTCGGACAGGTCGGTCCCCTGGACGGTTTTACCATGCATTATGTCGTAGAACGGGAAGCCCCGTCGCTGGCAGACGAACTGCGCATGGGGCCGGGGGTTTTCAAAATCAGCGTCACCGAGTGGCGATTGGAAGCGGAGCGCGGGGTCCCCGCCGAGACCGTGGAGCAAGCCCTGCGGCCCGGCTCGCGGTTTCTGGACGCGGTGGCGACAGCGGATCCCGGATCGGCAATGACCTTTTGGGTCTACCCGGACAGTTTCGGCGCTTTCGGCCAACTGAAGTCCCACTGCCAGAAGCTGAATTTTCTGATCGCCGGTCGCCCGCTCCCGGACGGGGTTCCGATTGCGGGCAGCCCCACAGGGACGCGCTCGACGGGGCAATAGCGTGCAGACGCCGCCCTCCGCGGTTACGATGCCGGTCCCTTCAGAATCGGCAATCGTGGAGCGGCTCACATGACGGCGGACGACGACCTTGCGGAATTGGTCCCGGATGACATCATTCCGCATCAGCACTTGCCCCCGCTGCGTTATCGCGACATGCCCGAACCCATTCGCTGGACGCGGATGGTCGGCCCGAGCATCATCATGGCCGGATTGGCCCTGGGATCTGGCGAGTACATTCTCTGGCCGATGATCGTCTACAAGTCCGGGTTCATTTTCTGCTGGGCAGCCTTGTTGGGCATTGTCACGCAGTTCTTCATCAACATGGAGATCGAACGCTGGACGCTCCTCACCGGCGAAAGCACGATCACCGGGTTCTGCCGCCTGAACTGGCACTGGTCGTATATATTCCTCGTGCTGAACATCATCCCCTGGGCATTCCCTGGTTGGTCGACCGGCGCCGCGCACATCGGCAGTTGGCTGATGTTCGGACCAAACGAAGTCACGACAGGGGGAAAAATCAGCTATGAAGCGTTCTACGTCCGCGAGTTCGCGATCGCCGGGTTGTTGACCTGTGGAGTGGTGCTCACTGCCGGACCAGTGGTCTACAACACAGTCGAACAAATTCAAACCTGGCTGGTGGGGTTGATCCTTGGCTTGGTGGTGTTAATCGCGGCCATGGTCGTCCGTTGGGATGCCGTATTCGGCCTGGCCACGGGCCTGGTCAGCTTCGGCAGCATGCCCGATCCGGCCGTGAGCGGCCTGTCGATGATGCAGCTCCTGGGGGCATTGGCGTTCGCTGGCGTTGGCGGCAGCTTAAATCTGGGGCAAAGCAATTATGTCAAAGACAAAGGTTATGGAATGGGTCTGTACATCGGCCGCATCACCAGTCCCCTGACCGGTCAGGAGGAGACCGTTGAAGAAACGGGGTATCACTTCCATCACACGCCCGCCAACATGGCGCGCTGGCGGGCATGGTGGTTGGCGGCCAATATCGAACACCTTTTCAGTTTTCTGATGACTTGCTGCGTCACGCTGTTCCTGCTGGCCCTGATCGCCTATTCGCTGCTCTACGACGAGCAGGGCCAACTGCGCGAACAAGCGCGAAACATGGGGGGCGGATTCGACTTCGTCTGGGCGCAGGCCCAAATGCTCAAGACCTATCCCGCCGGCCGGGCCTTGCACATCTGTTATCTGCTGGCGGGCATCGCCTTGCTGTTGACGACAGAATTGGGCGTCCTGGATTGCGTGGCCCGGATTTCGTCAGACATCATCTCCGTCAACTTCGTCCGGCCGGATTCCAAATGGACCGTCGGCCGCCTCTACTTTCTGTTCCTCTGGGCCGAGATCGCCATCGGAATTGCGATCCTCCTCGCCGGTACGAAGGAGCCGACGGTCTTGATTCAGACCGCGGCGGCGCTCAACGGCGGCGTCATGTTTCTCTACTCGCTGCTGCTGCTCTACATGAACGCCAAGATTCTGCCGCGGTCGCTGGCGATCAGTCCAATCCGGTTTCTGGCCCTCGTCTGGGCGTGTGCTTTCTTTGGCTATTTCACAGTGCAATCGCTGAGGTTGACCCTGGTTCCCCTGCTCACGCGCGCATAGTCCGCCCGCGCAACACGACTCTGGAATCGCGAAACCGCAGGCGCGGATCGCGATTCGCGCCCGCGACTCTCGCCGCTGCGCCGGGTATGATCTGCGCTGCGTGACTGTGCCCCAAATTCCAAATGAGATCATCGTTGTGAGTGAATCGGCCGCCGCCGTCTGGGTGGGCATCATCATGGGGAGCAAATCCGACTGGGAGACGATGCGGCATGCCGCGGAGATGCTGCAACAGTTCGGCGTTCCGCATGAATGCCGTGTGGTGTCGGCCCACCGGACACCGGAATGGATGGTCGAATACGCCCGGACAGCGGAAGCGCGCGGTCTGCAGATTCTGATCGCCGGCGCGGGGGGAGCGGCTCATCTGCCGGGGATGGTCGCTTCCCTGACCACGCTGCCGGTGCTGGGTGTTCCGGTGCAAAGTAAAGCTTTGCAGGGTCTGGATTCCCTCCTCTCCATCGTGCAGATGCCGGGCGGCGTCCCCGTGGGCACGCTGGCCATCGGCGAAGCGGGGGCTAAGAATTCCGGACTGCTGGCCGTGCGAATTCTGGCGAACCAGCATCCCGATCTGCGGACCAAGCTGAAGGCGTTTCATGAGCTGCAACGCGACCGCGTGCTGGATGAGGTGCTGACATGAGCCGTGCGCAGGCCATCCTTCCGGGTGCGACGCTGGGGATTCTCGGCAGCGGCCAGTTGGGACGCATGTTTGCCATCGCCGCGCGCCGTCTCGGTTATCGCGTGGTTGTGCTGTCACCCGACTACGACACGCCGACGGGACAGGTCGCCGACGAAGAACTCCAGGCCGATTACCTTGATCTCGGCCGCATCACCGATTTCGCGCGCAAGGTGGACGTCGTCAGTTTCGAGTTTGAGAACGTTCCGGCAGCAACCACCACGGAGTGCGAAAAGCACGTCCCGGTTCGTCCGGCCGGTCAGGTCCTCTTCCTTTCGCACAATCGCCTGCGCGAGAAGGGCTAT
>JANRLN010000588.1:0-6820 GCA_033762515.1 Planctomycetaceae bacterium | reverse complement strand
CGACAGGGTGATGTGCTGGCGGACATTCATCGGTGGAACAATGCCGTACCGCTTGCGGTCTTCGGTCACCAGCGCGATGCCGGCATCCAGGGCCTCGGCAGGGTGAGCGAAGGCGACTTCGCGGCCATGCAACAGCAGGCGGCCCGTCGGCGTCTCCGAACTGCTGCCGTACAGGCATTCCAGCAATTCGGTGCGACCTGCCCCCATCAATCCGGCCACGCCGAGAACCTCTCCGCGGCGGACCTGCAGATCGATGTTGTCCAGTCGCCACTGCCGGGCGTGTCCCGGCCAGGGGAGCGACAATCCCTTGACGTTCAGGACTTCCTCCCCGCCGACACGCGCTGCGGCGGAGTGACCGGAAGCGATCTCGCGGCCCACCATCAATTTGGTGATCTCCGCGGGAGAGGTCGCGGCGCGATCGAGCGTGCGGACGACTTCTCCGTCTCGCAGCACGGTGATGCGATCGGCGTGCTGGAAGACCTCATCCATCTTGTGCGAGATATAGATGATGGTGGCCCCCTGCGAACGCAGCCGGGCGATGACGCGAAACAGCCGCGCGACCTCGCTCTCCGTCAGCGCACTGGTCGGTTCATCCATGATCACAATCCGCGCCCGCAGCGACAGGGCCTTGGCAATCTCGACCAGTTGTTGATCGCCGATTCGCAGTTGTCGGACCAGGCTCGTCGGCGAGATCTGGCACTCCAGTTGGGCGAACAGCTCCGCCGCCTGGCTCCGCATGGCGGCGTCGTCGAGCCACCAGCCGCCCATCAGCAGCTCCCGGCCCAGAAAGATGTTCGCGGCGGCGGTCAGATCCCCGACCAGGTTCAGCTCCTGGTGGATGATGCTGATGCCCTGAGCTTCGGCGTCGCGCGGACCCCGCAGTCGCACCGATCGGCCGTCGACTTCAAAACGTCCCTCGTAGTCGACGATCACGCCCGAAAGGATCTTCATCAGCGTGCTCTTGCCCGCGCCGTTTTCGCCGCAGAGGGCGTGAAACTCTCCCGGCCGGACGTCAAACGACACATTCCGCAGCGCCGTGACGGCCTGAAACCGTTTGGTCACCTGCTCAAAGCGAATCCGCGGCATTTCAGACACAGCAAGCTCTCGATCGGGCAGCGAGCGTCAATCCGCATCTTGCCAGAGCGCACGACGTCTCGGTAGCGACCGGGGCGGGATTGGCCGCCGATTCACGTTCTCTCTTGGTGGCCGCGGTCCAAACTGGATAGAATTCCGCCCGGCCTCACCCACCGGGATCCCCCTCACGCAAAAGAGACATCGTGCGCATCGCTTACCTGGATTGTTCGACCGGCATCAGCGGCGACATGACCGTTGCGGCCCTGCTGGATCTCGGCGTGGAGCTGGAGACGCTGCAGAAGATCGTCGATTCGCTGCGGATTCCCGGCGTGACGCTGCATCTGGATGAAGTCATGCGCGGCGGTTTTCGCGCCAAGCACTTCTGGGTCGAACACCCCGAACAGGACGCTCATCGGCACCTCAGCGACATCATCCGGCTGCTCGACCGTTCCGATCTCCTCTCGGAGTCGCAGCGGGCTCTGGCGCTCGCGATGTTCCGCCACATCGCCGAAGCCGAGGCGAAAGTTCATGGGACGTCGATCGACAAGATCCACTTCCACGAGGTCGGCGCGATCGATTCCATCGTGGACATCGTGTGCGCCGCCGTGGGGTTCGACATCCTGCAGGCCAACGAAATCGTCTGCAGTCCGCTCCCTCCGGGTCGCGGGACGGTAATGATTGCCCACGGCGAATGCCAGGTTCCCACGCCGGGAACCGCTGAACTGCTCTCCGGGATTCCGCTGGCCAACGTGCCGATCGCCGCGGAACTGACAACCCCGACGGGGGCGGCGATTGTGCGGACGGTCGTCAGCCGCTTCTCGGCCGGCTGGCCGGAGATGTCGGTGCAGGTCGTGGGCTGCGGCGCCGGGACGAAAGACTTCGCGGAACGGGCCAACATCCTGCGAATCGTCGTCGGCGAATCGGAAGCCGACCCGACGAGCGACGAAGTGATGCTCCTCGAAACAAACCTGGACAACACCTCCCCCGAAATCCTGGGATACACCCGTCGCAAGCTGCTGGAACAGGGAGCCCTCGATGTCTACACCACCTCGATCCAGATGAAAAAGGATCGGCCGGGGATCATGCTGAGCGTCATCTGTGAACCCGGCGACGCGGAAGAGATGGAGGGGATCATTTTTGAAGAGACCCCGACGCTCGGAATTCGCCGGCAGACGATTCGCCGCACGCTGCGGCGTCGGGCCACCTATTCGGTCGACACCGAGTGGGGACCGGTGAAAGGAAAAGTGGGCTGGCGGGAAGGGGAGGCGGCGGTCTTCAGCCCCGAGTATGAAGACTGCGCCCGAATCGCCTCGGCCTACGACGTCCCGCTGCGCGACGTCTATCTGGCTGCTGAAGCGGAGTTCCTGATGTCGGCTGATGTCGACGTCGATGAACTCGAAGAAGACGACGAGAGCGAAGACCACGACCACGACTGTGAACACGACCACGACCATGATCACAGTCACGATCATTCCCATGATCACGACCACAGCCACGACCACGATCATTCCCATGACCATGATCACGGCCACGACCATGATCACGGCCACGATGACGACGACAGGTGATCCCGGAGTAATCCGCGCGGTTCCGACGGGCTCCGCCATGGACGGCGGGGGCTGAGACAGGAAGTCTGAAATGAGCGGTGTCGAACTTCTGCTGATCGCGGCTCTTGCCGCAGCGGCGGCGATTTTCGCGGGGCTGCTGTTCGCGTCGCCGCGCCGGTCTCAGTCGGTGCGGACCTCTCCGTCACGAACAGCCGCGGAGGAGCGCGCGGTCCGCGAGTCGTTGTCGCAGGTCAATGACGCTCGACGCGCTGTCGAATGGCGCGTCGAGCATCACCTTTCGGCTCTGGATGAATTGATTCTGGAGGCCGATCGGGAGATCGCCCGTTTGGAAGCACTGCTGGCACGGCAGCAACCCGACGTGATCCCGTTTCCCGCGCTGTCGAGCGCCGATCAGCAGCGCTGTTTCGAACTGTGGGAATCGGGACTGACGGTGGAGGAAACGGCCGAGCAACTGCAGACGTCGGCAGCCGCGGTGCAGGCCGCCCTCGATGAATGGCGGCGTCCCGCATCGCGCGCCGCCTGAAGCCTCAGGATCGCCCTCCCTGGGCTTCCGCTTGCGATCAGCCCCACAGTTCGGTGAGCGGGGCTGCGGTCAGCAGGGGCAAAGTCGCCTTCTCGTGCGTGATTTCCACGCTGCGACCATCCAGGCCGAACCATCCCAGCAGTGTCGCCGTCAACTCGCTCGGGTCGACCGGTCGATCGATCGGCATCGAGGCAATGGCGTCGCTGGCGCCGATGACGGCTCCGCCGGTGACCCCGCCGCCGGCGACGAGTGCCGACCAGCAACCCGGCCAGTGATCGCGACCGGAATGTTCGTTGATGTGGGGCGTCCTGCCGAACTCCCCCGTCGCCACGATGAGCGTGTCGTTGAGCAGCCCGCGATCGCGCAGGTCGTCCATGAGAGCCGACAGGGCGCGGTCGAACTGCGGGCAGAGGGTGTCGCGGTAATCAAACACGGTTCCCGGAGCGCACTGCACGTCGCCGTGGCAGTCCCAGGTGATCCGTTGATGCAGGGTATCAAACAGGTTGACGGTGACGCACCGCGCCCCCTGCTCCAGCAGTTGGCGCGACTGCAGCAGCAGCCGCCCGAAATGATTCTCGCCGTATGCCCGACGAATCGGATCCGGTTCAGCGCTCGAAACCGAGGCCGCCGTCTCAACCGGATTCCAATCGCTGCCCCACGATCCGGCGGATTGACCGCAGCCGGAGTGCGTGCCGGTGTCGCGGAGCAGTCGCGGCAGGACCACGTTGACGGGATGCGTCGCCGAACGGGTTTGAGCACGGGCCACAACCGCACCGAAATGGGGGAAGCGAATCCCCTGTTCGACAAGGCGGCCGCATTGCAGCAGTTGCTGTCCGGTCTCGTGGATCGGCGCGCAATCGTGATTCAGCGAGCGAATGAGGGCGAAGCGATCCGCCCGCTCGGCCAGCAGCGGCAGCGAATCCGACAGCCACAAACCCGGGACGCGTGTCTGCGTCGCCCGCATCGGGCCGCGAATCTGGGACGGCGCCTCCGGCTTGGGATCGAAGGTGTCGAGCTGGCTCGGCCCTCCGGCCATGAGGATCAGAATCACTCGGCGACGCTGCAGCGTCGCCGTTCGGACATGCGCGGCCGCCTCATTCAACGACAGACCGAGCGCGCCAACTCCCCCGACATACAGGAATTCGCGACGGGAAACGCCTTCGGACTCGACTGCTGCAGCTTCGGGGACCGACATCCCCCCCCCTTTACGCGGTCGCCACCACATCCAATTTCGCAACATACTGTACCACCGGACTGCGCTCGCGAAAAGATGCTGCCTCCATGGCGACAAGGCGATCCGTCGGGGACACGTGAACGGGGAGTGCTGGGCAACCTCTCCGGGGGGCCGGTTCGGAGTGCACCACTTGTCGGTGATCGTCATGATCCCGTTCTATTGCGCCATCGGCTGAAGCTGCGAATCGGACGCTCTCGAGTTGGCAGACAGGCGACAACTGCCGCTGATGGCTGTCCTCGCGTAGCGATCCTGCGTATCCTGCCTGCCATACTCAGCGTGCATTCGATACCGAAATTGCGGACGCCGACGATGGTTCTGGATCTTTTCAAGTTGACCGACCGGGTGGCCCTCGTCACCGGCGCCACCCGCGGACTCGGTCAGGCCATGGCGTTGGGACTCGCCCAGGCGGGGGCCGATATCGCCACCGTCTCGCGCCAGGGAGACGACGCGGAGACCCGCGCATTGGTCGAAGGCTGCGGACGGCGTTTCTGGTCGCTGCCGGTCGACCTGGGAGTCGCCGCCGACCGCGTGGGGCTGGTCGATCGCGTCCTCGCCCAGACCGGGCGACTGGACATCCTGGTGAACAACGCCGGCATCACCCATCGGCATCCCCCGGAGAGCTATCCGCTGTCGGACTGGAGCCGCCTCCTGGAAATCCACCTGACCGCGGCCTTCGACCTCAGTCAGCAGGCCGCTCCGCACATGCTCGAGCGCGGCCGGGGCAAGATTATTCACATCGGTTCGGTGATGAGCTTCCAGGGGGGCTTCAACATCCCCGCCTACGCCGCCGCCAAGCATGCCCTCGCCGGACTGACGAAGTCCCAGGCCAACGCCTGGAGCCGACAGGGGATCAATGTCAACTGCATCGCCCCGGGGTATTTCGAGACGGCGCTCGCGGGGGGACTGCAGGATGATCCGGTGCGCGGCCCCCAGATCATGGACCGCATTCCCTGCGGTCGCTGGGGTCACCCGGACGAACTGGCGGGCACGATTGTGTTTCTCGCCTCCGACGCGTCCAATTATATGCACGGCAGCACGATCCTGATCGACGGCGGCTGGATGGCACGGTGACGGAGGGAAGTCGCCCGTGGTCCGTTGTCCGTGGTCAGTGGTCCGTGGTCCTTGGTACGTAGCACAATCAACCTATCGACGCCGCCCAGAGTTCAACGAACAACTGACCACGGACCACGGACAAAACCTCCATGAAAATCGGCGTTGTTGGCTGCGGATTTGTGGGTGCGACGGCGGCCTATGCCCTGGTGATGCGCGGCGTGGGACGCGAGATCGTGCTCGTCGACAAGAACCCACAGCGGTCGCTGGCGGAAGCCGACGATCTGTTCCATGCCGTGCCGTTCGCGCACCCGATGTCGCTGCGGAACGGCGAGTATGCCGATCTGGTCGGCGCCCGCGTGGTGGTGATTGCCGCGGGGGTCAATCAGAAGCCTGGCGAGACCCGGCTGCAACTGCTGGAACGCAATGCGGCGGTCTTCGCCGAGGTGGTGCCGAGCATTCTGCAATATGCACCGGACGCCGTGCTGGTGGTGGCGACCAATCCCGTGGATGTGATGACCCATCTCACCGCACATTTTGCCGCGAAAATGGGGGTCCCCGCGCCGCGGGTCCTCGGTTCGGGAACCACGCTCGACACGGCCCGTTTTCGCGTGCTTCTGGGCGAGAAACTGGGCATCGATTCGCATCACGTCCACGCCTACGTCATCGGCGAACATGGGGACTCGGAAGTCCTGCCATGGTCGCTGGTCACCGTCGGCGGCCTGCGCCTCGACGAATTCTGCGCCATCCGCGGGGTGACCCTCACGGAAGCGGATCGCCAGGAAATCGACCACCGCGTGCGGAAGGCGGCCTACCACATTATTCAGGGCAAGGGAGCCACCTACTACGGGATCGGCAGCGCTCTGGCCCGGATTGTCGACGTCATTCTGCACGACCAGCGCGCGATCCTGACCGTGTGCGCACGCGCCGACGACGTGGCGGGAGTCAAAGACGTGACTCTCGCCCGACCGCATGTGCTGGGAGGAAACGGCGTCGTAGCGCCGCTGCCGCTGAAACTGAACGACGCCGAACAGGCAGCGCTCCAACACAGCGCAACGGTGCTGCGATCAGCGATTGACACGCTGAATTTGGGCTGAGGGCCAAGAGCTAAGAGCCAAGAGCCGAGAGTCGAGAGTTAAGAGCCGGAAGCGGATGGCCGCTTTCGTTTGGCTGTTTGCGTCTTGGGGCTGTCCCCACGCGGGTTTGTTCTTTCTGCTTGCCTCCTCTGTCCGTCCGCCTTTGCTGTCCACCGTCCACTGCCCACTGTCCACTTCACCAACAATCAGCGCCGGGGAGCGCCGCCCAACAGCGGTGCAACTCCCCGGGCGACCAACCGCCGGGTCCCTGATCAGGCGGCGGTCATGAAGCCAT
>JANRLN010000587.1:0-1507 GCA_033762515.1 Planctomycetaceae bacterium | reverse complement strand
GTATGTCCACCTGACGCTGGTGCCCTACATCGGCGCGGCGGGTGAATTGAAGACCAAACCCACGCAGCATTCCGTGAACAAGCTCCGTGAAATCGGTATCCAGCCGCATATTCTGCTGTGCCGGACCGATCGCTACATTCCGCCGGAGATGAAGGCCAAGATCGCGATGTTCTGCAACGTCGAGAAGGACGCCGTCATCACCGCGAAAGACGTCGAGACGATCTATGAAGTGCCGATTGTTTTTCGGAAAGAAGGTCTGGATGAACTGATCGTTCGGCAGTTGCATATCGAGACCGGCCCTCCGAATCTCCGCGAATGGGATGCGATGGTGCAGAAGATCAAGCATCCGAAGCACGAGATCTCCATCGCGCTGGTCGGGAAATACGCGGGACTGAAGGAGTGCTACAAGAGTCTGGCCGAGGCGCTGGTGCATGGCGGCATCGACCACGAGACGAAGGTCAACATCACCTGGATCGAGTCCGAGGACGTCGAGCGCCAGGGGACCGAGCGGATCTTGCGCGAGGCCGACGGAATTCTGATTCCCGGCGGGTTCGGAACGCGCGGGGTCGAAGGAAAAATTCTCACCATCAAGTACGCGAGAGAGCGCGAGGTGCCGTTCCTCGGGCTGTGCCTGGGGATGCAATGCGCCACCATCGAGTTTGCGCGGAACGTGGCGGGTCTGGCGGGAGCCAATAGTTCGGAGTTCGACGAGCAATCGCCGCACCCCGTCATCCATCTGATGTCCGATCAGCAGACCGTGAGCGACAAGGGCGGGACCATGCGGCTGGGCTCCTACCTGTGCAAACTCGGAGAGGGGACGCTGGCGCAGAAGATGTACGGCGTCAACGAGATCGGTGAACGGCATCGGCACCGGTACGAATTCAACAACGCCTATCGCGAGCAACTCACGGCCAAGGGGTTGGTGTTGAGCGGTTTGTCGCCGGACGGGCGGCTGGTCGAGATCGTGGAACTCAAGAAGCATCCCTGGTTCCTTGCGACACAGTTCCATCCGGAATATCGTTCGCGCCCGCATCATCCGCATCCTTTGTTCAGCGGTTTCGTGGGCGCCGCCTTACGCAAAAAGCTGGGTCACTAATGAGCCACGAAGTCCAAATCGGTTCGTTCAAAGTCGGAGCAGGGAACCGCCCGTTCCTGATTGCCGGTCCCTGCGTCATCGAGAGCGAGCAGCTCGTGCTGGATACGGCCGGAATAATCGCAGAGATTACCAAGTCGCTCGGTATCCCCTATGTGTTCAAGTCGTCGTTCGACAAGGCGAACCGGACTTCGATCAAGTCGTATCGTGGCCCCGGCATCGAGAATGGTTTGGCGGTCTTGAAGAAGGTGAAGGACCAATTGGGACTTCCAGTCCTGACCGACGTGCATACGGAAGAACAGGCGACGGAAGCGGGGAAGGTCGTCGATGTGTTGCAGATCCCCGCATTTTTGTGTCGCCAAACAGATCTGCTCATTGCAGCGGCCAAGACCGGAAAAGTCGTCAATGTGAAAA
>JANRLN010000586.1:0-5640 GCA_033762515.1 Planctomycetaceae bacterium | reverse complement strand
GTTTGCACCCAGGAGATCGGGGTTCGACTCCCCGGCCGGTCCACTATTGTAGTTGAGAGTTTATGGTTGAGACTTCAGAGCAGGAATCAAGAGACATGGTCCGTTCTGGCTCTCAGCCCTCAACTCTCAACCCTCAACCTTTACGGAAGGTAGCCGGATACGGTTGGCCGGACCGCACTGCTAACGCGGCTCTCCCGCGAGGGAGATGAGGGTTCGAATCCCTTGCCTTCCGCTTTTGTAAAGCCTCGGTGGTGAAATGGAGATCATGTCCCGCTTCTAACGGGAAGCAAGGAAGGCCGCCGAGCGAGAGCGAGGATGAAGGCCGACCGCGGTAGTCATCGTCTTTGTTCGAGTCCTGGTCGAGGCATTGAAGAGTCGAGAGCGGAGAGTCAAGAGTCCAGAGCCAGAGAAGACGATGATCACAAACCTCGTGTCTGGCTCTCGACTCTGGGCCCTCGGCTCTTGACCCTCCGCATCGTGTTCGTGGTGTAGTGGTTCCTGCATGTCGGTCTGTGACGCCGAAGGTGACGGTTCGATCCCGTTCGGACACCCTGAAAAGCCGAGAGCGGAGTGAGTCAAGAGTCGAGAGCCAGAGGAAGACACACGTCCGTCTCTGTTTTCGGCTCTTGACGCTCGACTCTGGTCTCTCGACTCCCACACGAGCGAGCTCCGGGGAGAGCAAGCAGCCTCCAAAACTGCCGCATGGGGTTCGAATCCTCACGCTTGTGCTGACCGGTCCGTAGACCGTTGTCCGTTGTTGAAAACCTTCTGCTCAACGGACCACGGACAACGGACCACTGACAAGATTGCCCAACGAGTGTGGCGGACGCACGGCGGTCTTCGAAACCGCAAGGCAAGGTTCGACTCCTTGGATGGGTATTGTTCGTCCTTGAGGTGTACTGGAAGCACGCGACTTTGCGAAGGTCGTAGACCAGGTTCGACTCCTGGCAGGGACATGGAGTCAAGAGCGGAGAGTCGAGAGCCCAGAGCCAGAAAACACAGGAATCATGATCTCCTTGTCTGGCTGTAGACTCTTGACTCTCAGCTCTCGACACTTCCGGCGCTGCAGTCACACGGCGTGGCGGCGGCCTGTAAAGCCGCATCCAGTGGGTTCGACTCCCACCGGCGTCTTGACACGACCGACTGCGCGTTCGGAATCCATTTGCACAGAAAGCGTCTAAACCACAACCTCGCCGGCCGTGTCCTGAAACCGCCTCAACTGCCGGTCGGGACTACATCACCTTGGTTAGGTGTGCCGCAAGGCGCATTGTCTCGACCACACTTCGTTGGGGCTTGTTTACACGAAACACGGATTGACTGCCCGGCTGGAGTCCATCCACTCATAATGGGGAGGTCGTGGGTTCGAGTCCCACCGGCGCTACTTGTTGAAGACGCGCCGTAGCTCAGGGGTAGAGCGCCAAAAAAGCCTCTGGCCACAACTTCGTCAGTCCGCTTGAACGCCGAGAGCCAAGTGACAAGAGTCCAGAGCCGGACAAGGAAAAGGCAGGCGTCTTTCCTCGGGCTCTCGACTCTTGACGCTCGGCTCGCCGCTGCTTGAAGACACACTCGACTGCCGGTCTGGAGTCCATGGTTTAGCAGGTTCGAATCCCGCCCGGCCCGCTCCCTGATCACAACATTCGGGCCGGAAACTCTGGCCACAACTTCGTCGAGTGCTCTGAAACAATGGTTCAACTGCCGTGCCGGGAGTCCATCGTCCACCATCTGGGCGAATCCTGACGGCGATGCATGACATCGAACCGCAGAATCAGATCCTTCGGGAGTGCTCTCGGCCATTCTTCGTTGGATCATTTTCGCGAACCTGTTCTCCGGCGGTGTGTCTGCTCGTGCTGAAGAGTACATGGATGACCGCGGTCACGCGGCAAACACTTGAATCAATACGGATTCGATAGCAGTTAGTCCCCACGCGGTCAGGACCTTGTGATCCGACTGCCCGAGCGGACTACCCCTTTACCTCCTCTGGGCCACAGCCACGGTCCGTCTGCTCACCCCTTCGTTGGATCGGTGGATTTCCTTGCGTCCTCGCCGAGCATTGTGCGCCAGCCTGACGCCACGCTTTGTCCTTTGTTAAGTGGAACGGAGTCATGGCCAACAAGTCCTTATTTTCGAGCATGAAGGCGCTGTTGCCGCGGGCGACGGCGCGGAACGAAGCCGGTGGCCCGGCTTATGCACTCGGACCGAAGCACGCGCTCGCCCAGTTTGCGGCGACGGGTTGCTTCAACGGAACGTTCTACGCCGATGCCGAAACGCAGCTCGACACACTCAAGTCGATGATCGCTCAGGTGAACGACAACGTCTTCCTGGCAAAGCTGGCGGTCTACTCGCGCGAGCGGGCGTACCTGAAGGACATGCCGGCCGCGCTGGCGGCGACGCTGGCCGCACGCGACACGGTTCTGTTCCACCAGGTGTTCGATCGGGTCATCGACAACGGCCGCGTGCTGCGGACGTTGTTCCAGATGATTCGCTCGGGCCAGTTCGGCAAGAAGAGCCTGTCGAGTTCGCTGCAGCGGGCGTTCCAGCGGTGGCTGAACACGGCGTCGCCGGAGAAGCTGCTGTCGGCGTCGATCGGTCACGATCCGTCGCTGCGGGACATCCTGCGGATGGCTCGGCCGACGCCGTCGGACAACAGCCGGCGGGCGCTGTTCGGCTGGCTGACGGACAAGGAGGTCGCGAAGTGGACGCCGGCGGGTGAAGTCGACTTGCCGGAGCAGGTCCGGCTGCTGGTCGCGTTCCGGACGGCGGAAACGGCCGAGCAGCAGGTCGCCCTGCTGGACAATCTCCACGCGCGGTGGGACTTGCTCGCCGACACGGCGAAGGGCGCCAAGGTCTGGGCGGCGATCGCGCGGACGATGGGTCCGCAGGCGCTGCGCATGAACCTCAACACGTTGCAGCGGCACGGCGTCTTCGACGATGGCGACACCGTGAAGGCGATCGCGGCTCGGCTGACGGATGAAAACGAAATCCGTCGGTCGCGTCAGTTCCCGTACCAGTTCTTCGCGGCGTACCTGAACGCGTCGGACGATGTGCCGCAAGCGATCAAGACCGCGCTGCACAAGGCGGCGGAGATCGCGTGCGGCAACGTGCCGGAACTGCCGGGACCGGTCGTGATCGGTCTGGACGTGTCGGGGTCGATGCAGTCGCCGGTCACGGGACACCGTGGCCGCGGCGCCACGACGAAGATGCGGTGTGTGGACGTCGCGGCCCTCGTGGCGGCGGCGATCCTGCGGCGCAACCCGGAGAGCGTGGTCGTGCCGTTCGACACGCAGGCATTTGATGTGAAGGTCGATCCGTCCGACTCGATCCTGAGTCTGGCGGATCGACTGGCGAAGTACGGCGGCGGTGGAACCGACTGTGCTCAGCCGTTGATCAAGGCAAACCGGATGAGCCGCCACCGGCGGTTCGCGGGGGTCGTTCTGGTCAGCGATAACGAGAGCTGGGTCTACCAGGGCCGGCCGTACTTCTACGGCGCCAATGGATCGACCGGCGTGATGTCGGAATGGCGGCAGTTCGTGCAGAATCAGGTCAAGCTCCACGGAGGCGACTTCGCGGGGCCCAAGCTGATCTGCATCGACCTGCAGCCGAACCAGACGACGCAGGCCCCGGAACGGAGCGATATCCTGAATGTCGGCGGCTTCAGTGACGCCGTGTTCGAGGTGATGAGCGCGTTCCTGACCAGCGACGCCGGTCGGTTCGCGGCGGAGATTGAAGCGACCGAGCTCTAAGTCGTTCGCATCGTGACGCAAGGCCCTCCTGGTCTGAGAAATCACCCAGGGGGGCCTTTGCAATTTCAGCGATCTAAGCGGCCCAACACACGTGATGCTCTTCATTCCGCCCACGGGATCGGCGCAGCAAAGCGGCCCTCACCGTGCGTGACAACGCAGATCGTCGGCAAGGTTCTCAGCCGTCTGCCGAAGGGGCGACCTGACCGTGTCGGGGCGAACTGGTTCTCGATCTCGGCTTCGCCATTGACATGTGCCGGAAACGTGAAGGGCCATCGAGAGTCCTTGAAAGGTTCGATGCACTCGCAGAAGGTTCGTCTTCCCGACGCGATCGTTCCAGGAGTCACGAAACTCTCCGATTGACCAACAGCCCGGGACGCTGCTCTAGATCAGTTCGTGCAGCGGCTCGTTGCCGGGGTCCACCAGGTATTGTGGGACTCCGGAGAGGTCGAATACGCGCGTGTTCTGGGCATCGACGCCGGCGCACTTGTAGAGTGTGGCGAAGACTTCCTGGAACGTCACCGGGCGAATTTGCGGCGTTTCCCCATAGCGATTCGTAGAGCCGATCGCCTGCCCAGTCCGCATTCCGCCGCCCGCCAGCACGGCGGTGTTCGCCTGCGGCCAGTGGTCGCGACTGTTGCTGCCGTTGATCTTGGGAGTCCGTCCGAATTCGCCCCAAACGACGATCGAAACGTCGCGATCGAGTCCGCGCTCGTGCAGATCGGTCACCAGAGCCGCCAGACCCTGATCCAGGCGGGGGCATTCTTCCCGGCACTTGGGATAATTCATGCCGTCCGAGCCGTGCCAGTCCCAGCGGCTGAAGTTGAGCGAAACGAATCGAGCGCCCGCTTCGACGAGTCGTCGAGCCAGGCAGAAATTTTCCACCATCGGCGGCGCGCCGTCGCGCTGAAAGGCTTCGCTGCTTTGGCCGTAACGTGCGACTGTGCGCGGATCTTCCTTGGAAAGATCCAGGGCGTCGACGAGCCGAGAGGTCGTCAGAATCCCCATCGCCTGCTGGGCGTAGACGTCGAGGCTGTCCATTTGCCCCTGCTGGTCGGCATCGCGACGGAAGCGGTCCAGCGACTGCATCAGACGCGTCCGATCCCGCAGCTTTTCGAGGGTGATGCCGTGCAACACCATATTATCGGGTTTGCTGCGCGCTTCCCGCCCCAGCAGGTTGAACGGGGCATGGGCGACGCCGAGAAAGCCCCCGTCCCCCGGTTCGCCCCAGGTCCGATTGCCGGTCTGATACATCAACGCGACATTCGCCGGAATCGCCGGCGTCACCTGTCCCTCCATCTTCGACACCCACGCCCCGCCCGAGGGCCAGCCCCCCGGAGGTTGCCGACTCCCTTTGCGGCGTCCGGTCATGCATTGGTAGGCGTCGTGCGCCCCGTCCGAATCGGCCAGCGAGCGGACAAGGACGAACTTGTCCATCATCGCCGCCATCCGCGGGAACATCTCGCTGACGTAGATCCCCGGCACATTGGTCGCGATCGCGGAAAATTCGCCGCGAACTTCGGCAGGAGCTTCGGGCTTCGGATCCCACATGTCCAGATGGGGAGGCCCGCCGGGAAGATAGATGTTGATGATCGCCTTGTGCGATCGGTCGCCGCTCGCGGCGGATTCCGCCTGGAGCGTCTGCGCGAGACTGATTCCGCCCAGTGCCATGCCGCCGATCGTCAGGAAATCGCGGCGTGAGACACCGTCGCAAAATCGGCGTCGCGAGGGTTGCTGTTGGCCGAGAATTGTCAGCATGAACGGCAGCTTTCACGAGGGTGGCGACTGCTGACTCAATGGGTCTTTTCGAGCACACGCCACATTGAGCCAGCGTCACATAACCACCCTTTTATGCAATCGCTGCACTCAGGTCAAGCGGCGACTGCTTGGGACGACTCCGGGG
>JANRLN010000585.1:0-12561 GCA_033762515.1 Planctomycetaceae bacterium | reverse complement strand
GTCGAGCGCGAGACGCGGTCCTTCATCACTTCGCTGCCGCGCGAAAGCCGATGCGTCGCGCTTGCTGGTGATCATCCGTGGTCACTGGGGCGTGATCGCAAACGGTCTGAACTGGATCCGCGATAGGGTCTTTCGCGAAGACCGCTCGACGATCAGCGCAGGCCACGCTCCGCAGAACTTCGCCGCCCTGCGAAACGCCGCCCTCGGATGCCACCGCGCTGATGCCACCGGCTTTCTCGCCGCCAACTTAAGAAGCCACTACCGGAAACCCCAACGCCTCTTCACCAAACTCGGCCTCTTGTAAAAGACGAAGGTTCCGCCTCTTCCACAGGAACCGTCGATGGGCGCTCGCTTCCGCAGGCGCATCCGGTCGTTGTATCGTTTTCCTGCCCCGTCCGCAGGTTCCGACCGAGGATCATCAACATGCAACGTCAAACCGATGTGATCATTATTGCACTGTGCCTGATGGGCAACGCCGCATTCGCCCAGCCATCGGCTCGCCAGGCGCCGGGAGCCTTAAAACCCCGGCCCGACCTCGCGGATGAACACTATGGTGCGCACGACCGACAGGTGTTTGACTTGTGGAAGGCCAAATCCGAAAAGCCAACGCCCCTCGTAGTGTTCATTCATGGCGGAGGATTCCGCGGAGGAGATAAGTCCGGAATTTCGCCGGCTCTCTTTCCGCTGCTGGCTCAGGGGATCTCCTTGATGGCCATTCATTATCGTCTTTCCCCGGGAGTCTCGTTTCCCACGCACTACCAGGATTGCGCTCGGGCGATTCAGAACGCCCGTTATCACGCGAAAGAGTGGAACCTTGACCCTGAACGCATCGGCGCAACCGGGGCTTCCGCCGGGGCGGGCACTTCGTTGTGGATCGGCTTTCACGACGACATGGCGGACCCGAAGAGTGAAGACCCCGTCTTGCGCGAATCCACGCGTCTATCGTGCATGGCCGTCTTCGGAGCGCAGAGCAGCTACGACCCGCATGTGATCAGAGAATGGGTCGGGGAGGCTGCCGCCCGGCATCCGGCGCTGGAGGGGTTCTACGGGATCAAGTGGGCTGAGATCGACACTCCCGCCGCTCGCGAGAAGTTCGTCGCCGCTTCTCCCATCACCTATCTCGGCAAGGGAGACCCGCCCGTCTATGCGTTCTACAACGAGCCGCGTGGTCCGCTCCCTGCCAATGCCAAACCCGGTCAGGGAATTCATCACATCAACTTTGGACTGAAGCTTAAGGAACGGATGGATCAACTCGGCATCGAATGCACGGTCCGCCACTCCGATGAGCGGAAGAATCCCGGCCTCGAGACCAACGAGTTTTTCGTGAAACACCTGTTGGAGGAATGACGGCTGGCCGTCGTCCTGGAGCATGGATTCGGCCTTCCGATCCGGTCGTTCAAGAATTTGTCATGGGAAAGGCGTGACGAATTTCATCGTCAGTTCGAGCGGAATCCTGTTCCTGTTGCCAAGGCCTCCCTGCCGGCGGAGTCTTTTCCGTCAGCCGATGCCGTCGGCGCGGCGTTGCGGGCCTTGAAATCGCTCGCACGCGCTGGTGAGATTCCGGCGGCTGAAGTTCTGGATCGCCATTTCCTCAAAAAGGATGTCGCTGTGCCGAAGAAGAAGGCTGTGAAGAAGTCCACCGCTCCCAAACGCATTGTGCTGCGCACCGGGGAGGCCCTCGTCGAAGGGGGGGCGGATTGTTTGTGTGCCGAACCGGAAGTGGTGATCGGCGAGCTGGATGGTCCGGTGGGCTTCGCCATCGCCAACCTGATGGGAAATCAGGTGCAGGGGCACACCAAGGTCTTCGCGATTCTCAATTGCGATGTGCAGGTTCGTCCGACGACTGTCATGGTCAGCAAGGTGACGGTCGCGTCGAATTCTTACACGAACATTCTCATGGGAACCGTCCAGGCGGCGATTGCCAACGGCGTCCTCGACGCTGTTCGGGCCGGGGACATCCCGAAGGCCAAGGCCGATGAGTTGGGCATCATCGTGTCGGTTTGGCTTGATCCCGCCGTGCTTAAAGAAGAGAAGATCGACCATAAGCAGTTGTTCGAAAATCACCGCCAGGCCGTCGCGAAGGCGTTGAAGAAGGCGATGAATAACGAACCGGGAATCGATTGGCTGCTGAAAAACCAGGACAAGGTGACCCACATTTATCATCAGATGGGGGTCGACGGCCAACTCTAGCGCGGCATGCCGAAAGCCCAGGGTGGGCGATCCCCTGGGCTTCAGGGCAAGCCGTGCCTGCGCCGCAGCACCCACTCCGTCGTCAGGATCCCGCCGAGAAGCAAGAGCGTCGGCCAACCATCCCACAGCGGACGTTCCTGCGGAGCAGATGACAAAGCCGCAATCGGTCGCAACTGCTTCGGAATCTCGGAGACTTGATCCGGATACAGCAGCATGCCCCCCGATGCGTTCGCCAATTCCTGCAAGAGAGGCAAGTTCGCTGAGAGTTCCGCCAATTCCGCCGTGGGTGGAGCCGTAACGCTAAACGGCGATTCGAGCGGCTTCGGTCCCAAGTCGATGCCGGTGGCCACCAGCCGAGCGGTGTAGTCTCCCGCGGGGAGCGCCGACAAGACCACGCTCGAGACCAGAGGTCGACGGGGATCGGAGACCAGCGTGGCCTCGGTGACCTTTTCGCCGGCGCGGTAGATTTCCGCGGCCGCCGCCCGCAGACTCGGCGGCGTCTGCAGGAACTTAGCCGACCAGCGCGCCTGCACCTCCACCGGGTCTCCCAGGTTGTACCGAGGTTGGAGGGGCCCGAACTGCACGAGGTCGTTTCCGGCCGACAACTTCGATGCCGCTGCATAACGGGCAAGCTGACCCCAGAACCGATGATGAAATTGATCGGAGCTGCGGAACCGCCAGCGCCAGGTGCTGTCGGTCGCCAGCCACACAACCTGCCCCAGACCGTAGTGTTGATGCACAATCAACGGCACGGCATCAGCCTGTCCTTCCTGGCGGCCATAAGCCCAGACGGTGGCTCCCGGTTTGGGAGTTCCTGCAATCGCCCATCCCGGACCGGGAAGCAGATTCCATACCGCACGATTGGACTCGGCATCGCCGGCCAGTTGCAGGCATGTCTGCTGCTCTCCTTCGGGAGTCAATGACCACGTCCAACCCCGCGACGTCGGATCGGCGGCGATGCCTCCGCCGGCAGTCACAGCGCGGGGGTCGATTACCGGCAGCAGGCTGCGAAGCGCGGCGGATTGGATGCCCAGGGGGAGAGACTTGCGTCCGGCGACGAGCACCAGCGCCCCGCCTTGCTCGGAGACAAATCGGTCCAGCGATTGCCAGCGTTCCTCGGTGAAGTCTTCCTGGGACACATCGCCGATAATCGCCAGATCGCGGTCCGTCAGAAGTTCGCCCTTGCCGTCGCCATTGTCGGTCGGCCAGGTGCGGGGGAAGAAAGGATCGGTCAAGAGTCCCAGGAACGGCTGCTTAAACAGAACAACCTGTGAATCCACGCGTTCGTCGCGCGCCAGGGCGATTTCCAGATAGCGAAATTCCCAACGTGGTTCGCCGTCGACCAGCAGCACGCGCGTGCGATCGTCGACGACTTGCAGCGAGAACTCGCGGCGGTTGTTGTCAGTCCTCGTTTCGCCGGGCCACTCCGGAAGCGACACCTGGTATCGGCGATCGCCGAGCGCTTCGGCAGGGAGATCGAACTCGACGAGTTGCGCCGAGTCTGCAGTGGTTATGGTCCGGGTCTGGCGCGGAAACTCGACGCCGGGCGTGACCGATTCCAGCATCACATCCAATGACTTCCCGCTGAACCCGGAGGTGGAAACCATCACCTTGACCCGGGGCCGATCGCCGCGGAAAACCGCCAGCGGCGTGTCGACCGAGAGGATCGACAGGTCCTTTGGCCGCTCCGTCGACCCGACGATCACCGGAAAGATCGGTACGCCGCCCTGGCCGAGACTACGCGCCAGCGAGAGCGTCGAACTCGCGTCCGCATCACGACCGTCGGTGAACACAACGATCCCCAGGAGGGGGGAGTCTGCGTCACCGGCACTCGCAGACAGCAGCGGACTGGCCAGTCGCGTGGTATCGACGAGTACGGTGGGCGGAGGAGCGGTCACCAAATCCGCAGCAGCCTCTTTCGCCGCGGAGAGGGAAGCGCCGGCAAAAAGCTGCATCTGCGGGGTAACATGCCGCTGCAGTTGACCCCACAACGCATCGGAACCATCAAAGAGGGCGCGTCGGGCGATTTCCGCGCGCGTGAGGGTGGCGAGCCGCGCCGTGAGCTCACGCCAGGTTGCGTCATCGATGCCTTCGGGGGCCGGTGGCAAGACGGTTTGATCCGGCATCGGTTCCGCCGGAGGTGGAGGCGGCGGCGTGTCGCCTCTCAGCCACCCCACCGCGGCGAGCCAGCGCAGCCGCTCCGCAGCGGTGGCGTGCAGGTCCGTGGTCTGCATGCTTTCGGAGACATCGATCGCCACGACAATTCTGCCCGAGCGTTCACGATCAATCACCCAGGCCCATGTTGGTTTCAGCAGGGCCATCATGACCACACCCAAGGCAGTCACGCGTAGAACAAGCAGCATCCAGCCCACTGCCACTGGGACCAGTCGACGCTCCCAGAGCAGCAGCCGCCAAATCAACAGACACGCAAGCACGACCGCCGCAGCGTGGATGCAGACCATCCACGTCGCGGCGCCGGGAAACGTGAGTTGCGGAGAAATGACGTCGGACATGCTGCGGGAGCGATGTTGTAAGAAAGGTGGAAAGATTGGTGTGGTCGGCTCGACATTCGAAGCACAAAACGCGAATGCAGCAGCAATTGCCAAATCTTAAAACGGGTCGAACCGAAGCTGTTCGGCGGCTTCTGGATTCCGTCGAAAGCAGTTTCGTCCCCGGGACTTCGGAACGGCGCTGTGTCGCAATATACCGGATTTGCCGACTCTGCGTGGATGTGGCGGACTGTTTGTCAGGGAAACGACGTGTCTGGACGCGGGTTCGCCTGCCCCCTGATGGAGCGTGGGCTAGCTTTCCCAGCAGTCTGATCACTGTTCGCGCATCATCCACCATCTGATTTTCATCGAGGAACCATGTTGGGGTCGACGCCGTCCGTCAAGCGCAACGTAATGGCCAGCTGGCTGGCGCATGGCGTGACGATCGTGATCGGGTTTTTCCTGATGCCGTACGTGGTGCGCGTGCTCGGAGACCGCGCGTACGGGAGTTGGGTGTTTATCAACTCGATGGCGAGTTACGCCGGCCTGCTCTATTTCGGATTCGGCGACACGATCAGCCGGTACGTGGCGAAGTACCATGCCGCACAGGAATACACGCGGGTCAATCAAGTCGTCTCTCTGGTCCTCGCGATCTACCTCACGATGGGGGGCGTGGCCATGGCCATTGGCTGCGGACTGTGTGCCGCCGCCCCTTATCTGAGTACGTGGGAAGGGAGCGAACTGCTCGAAATCCGTCTGACGATCCTCGTGCTGTCGCTGAATGTCGCCGCCGGCCTGGCCGGCAGCGTCTTCGGCGGCGTCCTGATGGGCCTGAGGCGCTTTGATCTGGAACGCGGCGTCTCGTTCTGCTCCGACCTTGTTCGTTTGAGCCTGATTGTGGTCTTTCTTCAGCGAGAATGGGGCATTCTCACCATCGCCCTGATCTACTCGGGCATCACGCTGGCGGAGAACATCGCCTACGTCTTCCTCGCGTTCGGCTCGCTGCCGGAGCTGTCGGTGCGGCGATCCCACTTGAGCTGGACCACCTTCAAGGATTGCTTTTCGTTCAGCAGTATGGCGTTCATCAACGCGATCGCCTACCAGATGACCAATGCCACAGACAGCGTCGTGATCGGTTTCGCGCTGGGCACGGACAAGATCGTACCCTATTACATCGCCTTGCGTCTGACGCAATTCATTCGTCAGCCGATCGACAAGATCGCCCAGATCTGCATGCCCACGGCGGGAGCGCTGTCCGCGGAGACGGAACGCTCGCGACTGCAGCGATTCCTGCTGAAAGCCTTCGGGATGGTGCTGCTCTTGACGGCGGGAATGTTCGTGGGCGCGTGGTTCTTCGGCGGAGCGGTGATCGAAGCCTGGATGGGCGCCGGCTACGAACAAAGCCATCACATCCTGTTGATCCTGCTGGCGTCGCAAGTGGCCTCCCTTCCCTGCGGCGTCTTGCGGGCCTTCCTGTTTGGTATGGGCCAGGTCCGGATGCCGGCGGTGCTCTACCTGGTGGAAGCGGTCTGCAACCTCATCACCAGCCTGGTTCTCGTCCAGTTCTGGGGGATCGTGGGCGTCGCCTGGGGAACACTGGTTCCGACGGCGATCGTTGAGATCTGCCTGATGTTGCCGATGGCTCTCTCGGCTCTCGGGCTGACTTACCGACGTCTCTGGACTGACGCGGTGGCGCCGCAGTTGTTGCCGATTGCTGCGCTGGCCACCTATTCGTGGGTGATTGCCGAGCGGTCATGGAGTGTTGACGGCTGGCCGTTTCTGGTGGCCGTCACAGCCGGCGGCGGCGCCGTACTCGGTGCAACCTGGCTCGTCACCGGCCGAGGCATGCCCCAGCGGGCGACAAGTTCCTGAATCGGCGCCGCGAGCCGATTTGCTGCGCGGCGGCGCCGGTCGCATCTCCCCGCCGCGGCCGCTATGGGGTGTCGTCCGTCGCAATCCCCAGTCGTTCCAGCAGACGGTACAGCGTGCGGCGATGGACGCCCAGGAGCCGCGCTGCCTGAGACTTGTTGCCGTGCGCCTCTTGCAGCACGCGCAACACATGCGTGCGCTCGAGTTCCGCCAGACTGCCGACCTGCGTCTCCGTCGGCAGGTTAAGTGGTGCGCCGGGACTGGCGGCAATCCCGATTTCATGGGGCAGATCATCGACGGTGATCAAACGGTCCTCCGCAAGGATTGACGCTCGCTCAAGCGCGTTGATCAGTTGTCGAACGTTTCCGGGCCAGCCGTAACGCGTCAGGGCCTCGAGCGCCGGGGGGTCCAGTATCCAGCCCTGGGGGAGGAAGTGCTCGATCAGCCGGGGCAAATCCTGCATTCGCTCCCGCAATGGCGGCAAAGTCAACGTGAGAACATTGATGCGATAATACAGGTCCTCGCGAAAACGGCCTGCCGAGACTTCGTTCTGCAAATCGCGATTTGTGGCGGCAATCAGCCTCACATCGACGACGCGCTCGCGATGTGACCCGACGCGGCGCATTGAACCGTTCTCCAAGACACGCAACAATTTCGGCTGCAGCGTCAGGGGGAGTTCGCCAATTTCGTCGACGAACAACGTGCCGCCATCGGCCACCTCAAAGAGTCCGTCTTTCCTCGCGACAGCGCCCGTGAACGCCCCTTTCTCGTGGCCGAACAATTCGCTCTCGACAAGGCTTTCCGGCAATGCGGCACAGTTGATGACCACAAACGGCGCCGCCGCTCGGCGGCTGCGCTCCTGAATGGCGCGCGCCACCAGCTCTTTGCCCGTACCGCTTTCGCCAAGAATCAAGACGGGTTTTTCCGTGGGAGCAATGCGGTCGATCAATCGCTGCAATTCAAGCATGCAGGGGGCATTGCCCACGATCTCCGCCGGTCGTCGCTCTCGCTGCAGCAGATGACGTAGCTGGCGATTCTCACGGACCAACTGGCCCCGCTCACAGGCGAGTCGACAGCGCTCTTCCAGGCGCGCCAGTGGAAAGGGTTTCGTCAGGTAATCATATGCGCCGCGGCGCATGGCCTCGACGGCCGTTTCGATCGTCCCGCTGCCGGTCAACAGCACGACCTCGGTTTCTTCAGCGGCGGCCTTCAGCTCCCGCAGAACGTCGAGACCCGAGAGATCAGGAAGCATCAGATCGACGATGGCGACGTCGAAACGCTGCTGCTCCGCCAGAGCGATCCCCTGACGTCCCGTCGCCGCGGTCAACGCGCGGTGTCCGCGTCGAATCAGCCATTGAATGGCGGTGTCGGCGAACTCGGCGTCATCATCGACGAGCAAGATGTCCATAGGTTCGAAAGATTTCGCGGGAGCCAGAGACTCCCCGAGATTGTGACACAACCGCACACCTCTCGCACCTGTGTGGCAGATCCGCACACCCGGCCTGTCACACTCTCCGACGTTGGAATGCAGAGATCGTGCAGAATCTCAGGGTTTCACGGTCCACCCCCTAGCCGCGCCCGGAGCGGCATCGCGATTGCATGGGGAGTTGGCCAAGTACGACGGGACCAGCCGCTTTCGCACTCGTCCCGTGATGGCAGACGCCCTCTCTTCGAAATCAGGACGTGACGAGTGGTACGCCGATTGAACTGCCGGATCGCCATACCTCTGGCATGTCTGGCTCTGCTCAGTGGTTGTCGACCAGGCGCCGTGCCGGAGTTTGTCAACGAAGCGCGCGTGGCCGAGCTTTCTCCCGAACTGCAGACCATTCTCAAAGCCGAGTTGGTCAAATACACCGGGGACTATGTCCAGCCCAAGACGATTGCGGCTGCGGACGCGGCAGCCGTGGATTTGAAGCGTGGACAGGGGGTGTATCAGGAACGCTGCGTGCGGTGCCACGGCGTGAACGGCGATGGGATGGGACCTGCGGCGGCGTCGATGTATCCCCGTCCACGAGATTACCGACGCGGGCTATTTAAGTTCACCTCGACGCCCTATGGCTCGCGCCCCTTGCGGAGCGACTTGTTGCGAACTGTGCGGCAGGGCATTCGAGGCACGTCGATGCCCGCCTTCAACCTGCTCCCCGGTCGCGATCTGGAAGCGGTGGTTGACTACGTGATCATGCTGTCCCGTCGCGGAGAATTGGAGGAGCAGTTGTACCTGGCCGCCGATGGTGACGAAGAGATCGACGTCTCGGCGGTTCAGGAAGACATGGTGGATTTCGTGGTCCAGCGCTGGACCGAAGCTGAAGCCGCCGAAGTGCGCACGTTGAGTTTGCCTCCAAAATTCACCGAGGAGCATGTCGCCCGCGGACGGCAGGCCTTCCTGACGAAGGGGTGCAGTAAATGTCACGGTGAGGATGGTCGCGGGCAGACCGCCGAAAATCGCGGGAACGACGTTTGGGGCTTTCCGACGCGGGCGGCGGATCTGACATCCGGAATGCTGCACGGCGGGCCACTTCCAAACGACATCTATCTGCGGATCTTTAATGGCATTAACGGGACGCCGATGCCCGGTTTCGCCAGCGCATTCAAAGACGAACCCGACACCATCTGGGACTTGGTGGCTTATGTGCTGCACGTCTCCGGTTCGCGGCGGCGGGGAGAGTCGCCGGAGCCGGGCCTCATGAAGCCGTATGTCGAACAGGTCGCGCCGGTGGACAAGTAACGGCTTTGGGGGCGTGGAGCGTGGTCGACCACGGGAACTCCAGCCCCCTGAGCAAGGCAGCCTCGCGACATTCGCCGCGTTCATAACGTCATCAACCAGGCTGGGGTGGTCACCGTGGACTTTCGCAAGCGAGAAGAATTGCTGCAACTGCGTGAACGTATCCAGCAATTGGAGGCGGAACTTGCTGCGGAAGCTGCCGGAGGGCATTGGCCCCCGCGCGGCTTTTACATGGAGTACTACGCGACGACGGGATTCATGTTGGGGATGTTCGCCGCGGCGATGAGCCTGTTGGTCAATGTCATCGGCGCCCCGATCGTCGGGAAGTCTCCGCTGGAGTTGATCCGGGTTTATCTGACCTTTCCCCTGGGCGAGCGGGCGCTGCAACTGGCGTCGCAGTCGAAAGATGTCTACGCCATCGGCGACGGCGTGATCCTGGCCATCGGGTGTTGTCTCTACCTGGCAACGGGAATGGCGCTCGGCGTCCCGTTCTTCGTGGCGCTGGTGAAGCTCACCGAGGGGCGGCCCGGCTGGTACCGCTTCCTCATCGCAACCGGACTGTCGCTCGCCATGTGGGTCCTCAACTTCTATGTGATCCTGGCCTGGCTGCAACCGGCTCTGATCGGCGGAAGCTGGATCACCGATCCCGCGATCCTGCCCGGCTGGGTCGCCGCTGTAACGCATTTGATCTTCGGCTGGACGCTCGCAGCCCTGTATCCGTTCGGCCAATTCCAACCTTATGAACAACCGCAGGCGACTGCAGCATCCGTTCCGACGGCTTAGGGTGTTTGCGAGTGATCACATCTCACCCTGCAGCGGACTGACGGCCACACCACGGACACGTTTTTCACGGAAAATCGCCGCACATGACGACATTTGTGGTTCCCGCGACGAGCACGAGGGAGTTACCGCGTCACGACGACCTCGTCGAGGAACGTCTGGTGCTGTGGTACTTCGTTGCCGCATTGGTCTTCATGTTGGCTTCGATGCTGGGCGGCTTCGTGATGGGCCTGCAGCTCATCCGCCACAATCCGCTGCCGAACATTGAAATCTTTTCGCCCGGCCGCTGGCGAATGATTCACACCAACGCCATCGCCTACGGATTCATCGCCAACGCGTTTCTCGGCATCATGCATTGGGTCGTCCCCCGATTGACGCTGCGACCGGTCCTGAGTCGTCCGTTGTCGTACATGATCTTCGCGGCCTGGCAAATCGTCGTGGTGGCGACCGCGATCGGATTGCTGCTCGGGGAAGCTCAGGGACTGGAGTGGGGCGAAACTCCCGTCTGGATCGATCCCGTCGCCCAGTTGGGGCTGCTGTTGGTCGCGATCAACTTCGGGACGCCGATTCTACAGGTTCGCGGGCCGATGTACGTCACGCTCTGGTATTACCTTGCGGCCCTGGTCTGGACGTTCCTGACCTACGCCATGGGCAACTTTGTTCCGGAGTATTTCGTCTGCGGCTCCAGCGCCGGGGCGGTGGGAGGGCTCTTCATCCACGACCTGGTGGGACTGTTCGTGACGCCGCTGGGCTGGGGGATGATGTACTACTTCGTACCGGTGCTGCTCCAGCGGCCGATGTGGAGTCATGGACTGTCCCTCGTGGGGTTCTGGGGGTTGGCATTCTTCTATCCGCTGCAGGGGATTCACCACTTCCTGTACACGCCGATTCCCATGTTCCTGCAGTACGGGGCGGTCCTGTCGACCATCGCTCTGGAACTGGTGGTCGTGACCGTGATCATCAACTTCGTGGGGACGCTCCGCGGCACGGGGAATGCGATTCTGGTCAACCTTCCGCTGCGATACTTTTACACCGGAATTCTGTTCTACTTCCTCACCTGTCTCCAGTGCGCACTGCAGGTGACCATGACCTTTCAGGCGCTGATTCACTTCACGGACTGGGTGGTCGGGCATGCCCATATGGTGATGTTCGGGGTCTTCAGTCTGTGGCAACTCGGCGCCATGACCTATCTCGTCCCCCGGATTCTCAAGACCAACTGGTACAGCGAAGAGTGGTGTGCCTGGCACTACTGGGGTTCGGCGGGGGGACTCCTCGTCATGGCGGCCGACCTGATTCTCGGCGGCCTTTTCCAGGGTTGGTCTTGGGCGGCTTTGCAGCCCTGGGAAGATTCCGTCCGCGTCTCGATTCCCTTCTGGTCAGTCCGTCTGGTCGCCGGTCTCGTGATGTTTGCGGCTCAATTGCTGTTCATCGCGAATTTCTACCTGACGTGGCGAAAGTCGCAGTTGCGAGTTGAGGGTTGAAGGCAATTGAGAGAAGGATGGCCTTCGATTCAGCCATCGGCACTGAGTTTCGTTGAATTCACGCGGTCCAAGGGCACGCAGCTATGTTTGAAAAGAAGTCCGGCATTCTGCTGGTCGCCGGGGTGGGGTTCTTCGCGCTGGCCTTTTTGTCGAACGCCGTTGTGCCTGCGTTGATGTATCGTCATCTCCCCGAAAAGACCGTCGCGGAAGTGGTCAACGGGAACTTGCGTTACCAGTTCGAGGATCTCGCTCAACGGTATCCCGCGTCATTTTCGGCCGCATACGGCGATGCTCCCAAAGAGCCTGCCGCAGCTGCCGAGTGGTATAACGCCAAATGTGCCGAGGCGTTGGAAGTCGGACACAAGATCTACGTCGGGGAAGGCTGCTGGCATTGTCACAGCCAGTTTGTGCGACCTGTCTCAAACGAAGATCGCCGCTGGGGGCCGGTCTCCAAATCGTGGGAGTATCAGAACCGACTCCAGCGCCCGGTGATGTTCGGCACCCGACGTGTTGGACCTGACCTGAGCCGCGAAGGGGGACGTCGCTCCAACGACTGGCATGCGGTCCACTTCTGGCAACCCGACATGCTTTCCCCGAAGTCGCCTATGCCGCGGTACTCCTGGCTGTTCGATGGTTCTCCCGACAAGCCTACGGCAAAAGGCCTGGCCCTGATCACGTATGTGCAATGGCTCGGCTCGTGGCTGGAAAGCTATCCGTACTACGAAGACTACACTCCCGTCGTGATCAAGCCGGCACTGGCGACGGCTGACGCAGCCGAATAGAGGAGACCTTCTGATGAACTCGCATCGTACCCACTGGCTGACATGGGTGTTTTCGGCTTGCGTGCTGATTCCGGTGATTTTGGGTTTCGGCAACAAATTCCTGGATCTGATCCTGATCATTCAAGGCGACGAAGAGGGAGCATTCGCCGCGACTCCCATCGTGAACTACCTGTTTGCCACAGCGGGATTTTTCTGCCTACTCTTGTGGACCGCCGCCCAGGGCTCCTTCCACGACCTCAACCAACCGA
>JANRLN010000584.1:0-12473 GCA_033762515.1 Planctomycetaceae bacterium | reverse complement strand
CTGCCACCACCGGATCTCGAACCGGGCACGCGTCCGCGTGAACCAGAGGGGATTCTCCCCAGCAGCCCCCTGATCCTTGTCGCTTTGCTGTTGTGGACGTTCGCGATGCGCGGGGGCCCTTGAGTGGGAGTCTGCAGGACGGCAGGTTTGCGCGCCTATCGCCGGGTCATGGCTCCGAATTCGGCCATCCGCGGATCGATCCAGTCCTCGCGCATCACTTCGTCGACGGCCGGATAAGCCTCGCGCGGATCAAAGTCCGGAAGCAGTTTGCGGATTTGCTCGAAGACATCCGCCCTCAAGACTACGCACGCAATCTGCGTGAATGTTTCGGTCACCGCGACCGGTTGCCCCCGTTCCAGCGCCTGGCGATGCTCGGTGCTCCGATTGAGGGATTCTGACATGCTTGTATTCTCCCGCCCGCTGGGGAAGCACGCAACGGCAGTTGATCCATTAACGTGCACAACCCAATTTCGCCCCGCGATGTCCGGCAACATCGACGGCGCGGCTTAATGTGCCGTCGGCCCCCGGCATTTGATTGGCCGGGTCTCCCACCGCGCGGATGCTACTGAATGTCGAATAACGACTTGAGAAAGTCTTGCACCGCTTGCACTCGGGGTAATTTGAGTGCTTGCTCAGCAAGCCAACGATTATCATGCAATGATACTTGCACCGCTTTACCGGGGCGTAGTATGCCGGCGATCGATCCGACGACAGCTTTATTTTTTCCTGCCGGTTTCCGCACATCCTGAAGATCAACAGCATCAAGAGATCGATCTTGCATTGCAGCGTCAACGTAACACGTCGCAAACGAGAGCAAATCTGAATAAGATTGCGCAGCGCACTCCAAAAGGATGTCTTCCAAGGTCCCCGAACTCTGATTGTCGGGCAACACGAATCCTCCGTACCGGGGACTTACTCCCTGGACAACACCCGGATCCTCCGGGAAATGAAGTCCTCTTTCTCGCAGTTGGTTCCGTGCCATTGAATAGCGTACAGCAGGTGAAATCTCCGAGTCGGCATCCAACATGAATCCAACACCCGCCAAATCGTCCTTCTCGAGGATTAGCAGGCCTTCTTCGATTGAGGGAACTACACGGGAGTCGCCCCCGGAAGCATATACTGCAACAGTATGCGTCGGACCTTTCAGGAACCGCGGTACTGGTACGCGCTTCAGCAGATCGTCGTCGGGAGGGTAGCTGGTTGGAATCAGATCCAGAAAGAAGGCATCCAACTCTGTCTTACGTTGAACAGTCCTAAGTCCAAATGGTCTTAACAGTCGTGTGACAAATTCAGTGTCATGCGGACCCTCGACCACAAGATAGCCATACTTCGGCATCGCTCACCTCACATCAAGTCCGCGCTCGTGCCGAATCCGGAGCAACAGTTCTCCAGAAATCCGCTTCGCATTTGTCTTACCACATAATTGCTCAAGATGATATGTGGCCAAGTCATCAATACAGTTGGCCATAGATGCACTGATCGCATCCACTGCCTCCAGGCTGTGGGTCGTGGCAATTAGTTGCACGTCAAGTTGGCTTGCCACTTTGGACATCCAAGCGAAGACTCGCTCAAGAGCACTGACGTGAATTCCAGTTTCCACCTCGTCGATGAGCAGAACTCCACCACCGCTTAGTTGCTTCAGTGTATTAGCCAGCAACACGGCACGACGAATCGCATCCCCGAACACGGACAACGGGGCAGGTCCAAGTTGCCGATGGTTGAGATAGATGGCTGGGCGCGCACCTCGAAAAGAGGCAACACCGATATCGATGATGTCTGCATCGAACTCTGCAAGGATATCCAGAAGGAACTTGCGTTCGTCTAATGGTGTATCCAATGGGAGAAACATCTGGCGTGATTGCGATCGCACCTGAATAGTATTGAGCTGATAGGAATAAGGCGTAAGAGTTTCGGTGGGAAGGTTTCCGGGTCGCCTTGGACGAGGAACTCGTCCGACCATGCGGTCTTCTTCCCATACCTGAATCGTGATAGGCTCGATCCTTGAATGGGTGCTCGAACCCTGCAAGCTCGGATCTACGGGTCTCGGTCCCGACTCGACGAAATGGGAAATCTGGGCGCCTCGCCACTGTTCGTCGGGAGAGTAGCCAGTGCCCGTTCGGTGGCGAGTCAATCGCTCTAATTCTCGAGGGCTCGGTTCGCCAATCATATCTTCATATTCAACATGCAATGTCCCCGAGCGGAAACGCCCGGAACATTCCATGTCACATTGCCCTTGGAAGAAGACATCGCTGTCAATAAGCTCGCCGGTCTGAAAAAAACACCAACGAAGTGATTGGACACGGGTTTCATCCAATCCGCCAAAGTCCCGTCGCCTGACCATCGACAACCACTCAAAGGGCTCATAGGGATTGCAGAGGATCGATAGCGCCTCTAGAACGCTGGTTTTTCCAGAGTTGTTTTCACCCACGAGAATGTTGATTCGACCGAGGTCGTTCACCTTCAGATCTCGCAATCCGCGAAATCCGTTGATGAACACGTTGTCAAGTGAGTGTTTGGGCATTCCGCATTCCTTCAGGCACACAATGGCGGTTTGCTCCTCCATCATATCACCCGCTCTTCAGCCTGAGCACCGTCTGATCGTGGCGAGGCCGAGGCCTTGATCTATCCCAGCCTGTTCCTCAGTCCCTGAGCATCTACTTTCACGAAGCCTTGCTGGGGATGTAGAGATTGGCCATCTCCGGTCACGTATCTTATCAGTTAGCTGATCCCAAAATCCCGCAACACCCCCCCCACATCCTCCTCCGGCACGTTCGCAATCGTCTCCACCGCCCCCAGCCGTGTCGGCAGGACGAAGCGGAGTTTCCCGGCGATGGCTTTTTTGTCGAGGCGCATGCGGGCGATGGCCTCGGCGGCGGTGAATTTCACCGGCGTCGGCAGCGTCGTCGGTAAGCCGAGTGCTGTTAAGAGTGCGAGCTGGCGGGCCGTGACCGTGGCGTCGATCAGGCCGCGGCGTTCGGCGAGGCGGCTGGCGCAGAGCATGCCGATGGCGACGGCTTCGCCGTGCAGCAGTTCGCCGTAGCCGCAGAGCGCTTCGAAGGCGTGGGCGAAGGTGTGGCCGTAATTGAGCATCGCCCGCAGCCCCGTCCGTTCGTATTCATCCTTCTCGACGATGTCGGCCTTCAAGCGGCAACTGTGGCTGATGACCCGCGCCAGGGTGAGCGGGTCGCGGGCGTTCAATTCAGCGGTGCGGGCTTCGAGTTCGGCGAAGAAGTCGGCGTCCATGATCACGCCGTATTTCACCACCTCCGCCAGGCCGCTCTTGTACTCGCGATCGGGGAGCGTCTGGAGGGCGGTGGTGTCGATGAGGACGCCGAACGGCTGGTAGAAGGCCCCGATCATGTTCTTTGCGCGGGGGTGGTTGACCCCCACTTTGCCGCCGACCGAACTGTCGACGTCGGCGAGGAGCGTGGTGGGGATCTGGATGAACGGCACGCCGCGGGTGTAGGTCGCCGCGATGAACCCGGCGGCGTCCCCGACCACGCCGCCGCCCACCGCGAACACGGTGGTCTGCCGATCGGCCTGCAGGTCGATGAGCCGGTCGTAAACCTGCGTGACGACGTCGAGCGACTTGGACTGGTCCCCGGCGGGGAGGGCGATGACATCAACGGTCCAGCCGGCGGCCTCCAACCCGCGCTTCACGGTTTCGCCATGGAGCGGGGCGACGTTGGTGTCGCTGACGATCAACCCGCGCGGATTCGCCGGGGGTTTTCCGGCATGCTGCACATACCAGCGGAAAATGAGTTCCCCGGTCCGCGGCAGCAGATCGGGTCCGATGAGGATCTCGTACGTCCGCGGGCCGAGGGAGACGCAGACGGTTTGTTCGGCGGTGGTCAACGGAATCTCCGGGGCGAAAGGACAAATCCGAAGGAAACTCCCAGTCTCAATGGGACAAACCTCAAACAAGTTCCAGGAAAGTCGAGAAGCTCCAAATTAGAAATCAGGCCGCATCTCGATTTTGCGATTTGTCATTTTGGAGCTTGTTTGGAAATTGAGACTTGAGGGTTGGATGTTACGCGAACAGTTTTTCAAACCGCCGCCGGTATTCTGCTGCGTGCTGGGGGAACGTCTGAGCGAAGCCATCGCGGTGGATCGCCCCGTGCTGGAACCGGCGTTTCTCGAAGACGGGCATGGTCATCCCTGTGATCGCCGCGACCCCGCGGCGGACGATGTCCCCCTTCAACGCGTACAGCTTTTCGTGGTCCCAATTGGTGAGCTCGATGAACGGGATTCCTTCCGCGACGTCAATCACGTTCGGCAGGGCGTAGGGGCTGAATCCGCGGAAACCGCAGGCCCGACCGGGGGCGTAGGAACGGGCATGGCCGCGGCTCTGGCCGCCGGAATAGGTGAGGGAATGCTTGATCGAATGCACCCCCCAGCCTTCCTGGTAGAGCATCAGGTTGTTGAGAACGCTGCGGATCGTCAGTTCGGGGTTGTCCTCGATGGGGTAGTCCTTCAGGTTCTCATCCCCGCCGTCGCCGTCGACCAGCCACGTCCAGTCGGGATAGCGCTCGCGGATGCCGCGACAGAGCGCCAGTCCCATCGCCGCGGCCTGCACGTCGAGCGGTTTGTAGTCTTCGAGAACGCGGATGGCGTCGTCAATATTGAGCGCGCTGGCGGGGACTTCGATGCGCTCGAGGAAGAAGCCCAGATCGAGGGCGTCGAGGAACTGCTGCGACTGGGCGGCGTCGGCCCCGCGGCCGTCGATATCGAGTGTGAAGGCCTTCAGCCGGGCCGGAGATTCCCCCCGTTCTCGCAGGGCGTGATAAAGGACCAGAAAGACAGACCCGCTGTCGATGCCGCCGGAGAACATCACCCCCAACGGTTCGCGGCGGTCGACCTGATCGAGCCAGCGATGGATTTCCTGCGACAGGGCACCGATGTAGCGGCGGCCGATGTCTTCGAGATCGGTCGACCAGCGGTTGCGTTCGGGAGTGAAGAACCGAATGTACGTGGGGTTCGGGTCGGGGCAACCGATGAGGGCGATCTCGACCACGTGGTGAGCGGGGACCATCCGCGTGTAGCTCGGGTGGAACTGGTCGGCGAGACCCTCGTCGGTGAGGTACTTCTGAATCTGGTCGATGCGATCGGCGACCACCAGCGACGGCCCGGCTTGTCGTTTCGCGATGAAATACCGCAGAGGGCGACCGAGCGACCGCGCCAGGCGGATGATCTTCCCGGACCGATGGACCAGGGCGAACTGGCCGTCGATCTCGCGGACCTGATCGGACCGGCCGCTGGCCAGACGCGCCAGGGCTTCGTCGGCGGTCATGTTCAAAAAGACGTTCGCCGCTGGGTCGGTGAGGTCGACGAGGCGTTCGAGCGTTTCGACGTGATCCATGATGGCGCGTCCTTGGCGAGAGATCTGCGGGCTCAGCGTGTTACGATAGATTCGCTGGCGTCCGGCGGCAAATGTGATTTGCCAACCGGCGCTGCGGGCTGGTGAGGAACTCATTCGTGTCCACGCCCACAGTTGCCCTCGAGCCCGCGCCCGACGGCGTGTTTCTCCCCGTGCGCGCGCAGCCCGGAAGCCGCAAGCATGGTGTTGTGGGCGTGCACGACGGGCGGCTGAAGGTGGCCGTGACACAGGTCGCCGAAAAGGGCAAGGCGAACGACGCGATCGTCGAAGTGCTGGCGAAATCGCTGCAGCTGAAGGGGAGTCAGATCTCCCTTGTGAGCGGGTCGACGAATCCGTTGAAGCGGTTCCTCGTGACGGGGGTGAGCCTCGACCAATTGGCGGCGAAGATCTCCGCCGCGCTCCCGTAGCGGAATTCTCCAGCAACTGGCCGTTAGCCAGCGACGTCGCAATGCCGGCGAACTCGGCGGCGATGACTTGCGGGAGATGCCAATGCTAAAGCCCGGCGTCCAGGGGAGACGCCGGGCTGGGTGATCAGGAATGGATCCGCGCGGCTCAGCTCTCAGCGGTGCCGAGATCGGTGCCGGTGTGAACTTCAGAGATCGACACCGGCTTATAGCCGCCGATGGCCGCGAAGTAGATCAGCAGGATCGGGTAGATGACCGCCATCGTCGCCGGGATCAGGGAGTCAGCCTTGAGGGTCATGCGGTCCCCTTGAATGCTGGCTTCGATGACCGCCTTCTGATCGTCGGTCCGTTCGGCCGGAGCCGTCTTTTGGATCTTGTCGATCTTGCCCCCATCGAGACCGGTGGCCTCCGGGAGGAACAGGAACTTGCTGGTCTTTTCCGCCTTGTATTCGGCGTACAGCGCGGGGCTCTTGCTGTTGAGGGCCTCCCCGGCGAAGCGGTCTTTCGAGTAGCCCAGGCCGGTCGATCCGAGCAAACCGGCGGACATCATTCCGATGCCCCCCATGATGCTGATCGCCACGGCGCCCGTTCGTGGGAAGCGGTCGCTGGTGACGGCGAGCATCGTCGGCCAGAAGAAGGTCTTGCCGAAGGCGTAGACCGTCAGCGCCAAAATCGCCACGCCGAACGTGTCCACGGTGCTGGTCAGATTCAGGCCGATGCAGGCCAGAATCGAACACACCAGCAGGATGCCAACCGGGGAGAGTCCGATCTTTTTCTCGATGAAGTCGGCACAGAATCGCAGGCCGAACATAACGGCCGAAGTGAAGACGAACAGAATCTTGCCTTCGCTCGACGAGAGAATGTTTCCGGTGATGTTCTGAATCCAGCCGTCGGTGCCGAGTTCCACCGCGCCCACCAGCGCGTGAGCGATGAACAGCACGAACAGCAGCCACGAACCAATGGAGAAGCCTGTGATTGCGGCAATGGCCAGCAACAAGACGCCGCCGATGGCGTAGCCGGCGTACATCGCGAATTCGGGATTGGCGCCGAAAAGGGGGCGGAGCACGTCGCTGAAGAACAATGCCAGCAGATAGCAGACCACCAAACCGCCGAGGATGCCGACGTCCTTGAACATGTCCCCCATCGACAAGCCCTTTTCCGAGGCCTCGGACTTGGGCATCTTCTGACCGAGGAACATCAGGCCGTAGATCAGAGTCGGCACCAGGAACAGCGCCAATTGGTAACGCCAGGGCATCTGCATCTGGTCATCCAGAACCCAGCCAGCGGCCCCGCCGATGATCATCCCCAACGGCCAACTGGCGTGCAGGATGTTGAGATAGTGGGTGCGGTTCCTGGGGAACAGGGTGGCGACCAGGGGATTGGCGACCGCTTCGAGGGTGCCGTTGGCAATGGCGAACAGGAAGGTCCCCCAGAAGAGGAAGTTGTAGGCGGAGTTCTGCGCGGCTTCCAAGACTTCCTTGGAGACGTCGGGACCCGTCGGCATCGGAGCTGCAGCCAAGGCGACGACGGCCGAGAGGACATGGAACAGGAACGCCGCCACAACCAGCTTGCCATAGCCGATCTTGTCGGCGATCACGCCGCCGATGATGATGCCAAAGCAAAACCCGGTAAAGCCTGCTCCGCCGATCGCTCCGAGCTGTGATCCGGTGAAGCCGAACTCGACGCCCCAGTTGTCGAGGATCCCGCCGCGAATGGCGAATCCCACGCCCGCGGCGAGGATCGCCATGAAACCGGCCCAGAGCAGCCGATATGCGTTCGATGCGATGCCGTTGTCGGCGCCACCGTGGCTCATGTGATCGATCTCCCAGCCGGTTGTTGCAGTGTCATGGTGAAGGGTCGGACGATAGGAAGTGGGCGTCATGGTAGCCGCGGGATGGACGGTTTTCCACAACGCATCAATGCGTGTTGACGAAGATTTCTTGGGGGATCGCAAAAGCGCAAGCGACTCTGGCTCACAGATGTCTGCGACCCTGGTCGAACGCTAGAGCGGGCGGATTGTGAGGATTGCGCCGACCTTGCGGGCCTCGATGTTGCCGGGGAGGGTGACCGCCCCGGAATCGGCGGCCGCAAGCGCCGCGAGCTCCTCCCAGCGGTCGTAGCCCATCTCCTGTCGCGGCCACTCCTGCTCGGTCCACAATTCCACCAGCGCCGCACGCCAGGCCGCCGGCGGATACTCCTGCCAGCATCCGGTCGCGAGTTCGACAAGCTTGGGCTCGCGGCGAACCAGTCCCTGCCGCAACAGTCGCCGACCAATCCAAATGGTCAACTCAGCCGTCTCGGCCGCCTGCGATGACAAGCGCGCCACCGCAGCGTCGACCTGCGGAAAGCGTTCGCGAACCTTGGGAAGGAGTTCCTGCCGCAGCCAATTGCGAGTCAGGCGGACGTCATCGTTCGACGCATCACGACGATAGTCCTGACCAATCTCTCTCAGGAAGTCGAGGACCTGCGTCCGCGAAACCTCCAGCAGGGGACGGATAATGCGCCCTCGGCGGGTGGTGCGTTCGCGTGGAATCCCCTGCAATCCGTTGACGCCGGTGCCGCGGAACACGTGATGGAGGACTGTTTCCACCTGATCGTCGCGCGTGTGTCCGGTGGCAAGGAATGCCGCGCCGCACTGCTGGGCGGTCGCTTCCAGGAACTCGTAGCGCACCTGTCGAGCCGACTCCTCGCGGAAGGGACCGCCGCCGGTTTCTGCAGATGCGACGACGCTGGGTAGGCCGCAGGTCTCGGCGAGCGCCGCAACGAACCGGGCATCGCCATCGGCCGCGTCGCCGCGAAAGCGATGATTGTAATGGGCCACGGTGAGCGTCAGTGGGCAGGCTGCGCGCAGCGCGACCAGACCACGCAGCAGCGCCACGCTGTCCGGTCCGCCGGAGACGGCGACGAGGAGATGCGCGTCGACCGCACGAGCGAACTCCAACCCGGCCCGGAGATGCTGCAGCAACTGGTGATCCGTTGACATCACTGCATCATGCGCAATTGGAGTCGGCAGGGAAATCACTCGCTGCATCCCGAATGCGGAGCCGCAGTCAGCCCCCGCAGAGTCCAAATTGGCTGACAAGCATCGGAACTTTCAGGTTCCGGGCTGGATTCGCCGATCACTTGGACGTATCTTTATATGACTTTCCCCCGACCTCCCGCCCTCTGTAATTCTGACGTACCCGCCATGCGACCCTCTCGGCGTCTTTCTCTTGGGTGCAGTCTGACGCTGTGGATGGCGGCGTCGATCGGCGCGGCCGACGCCGCGACCGTAACCTGCTCCCCCGCCGCGATCGAGTTGCGCGGCGGCGGCTCCGGGGTGCAACTGGTAATTTCCGCGACCGAGAACGGGCGGCAGATTGACCTCACGCGTGAGGCGGAGATCGCGGTCGCCGGCCCGGCGGGAATCGTCGCCCTGGATGATCGCCGGTTCGTGCGGGCGGATGGGGACGGGACGACGGAACTCATCGTCCGGATTCGCGATTTCGAGCAACGCATTCCGGTTGCAGTCTCCGGGGTTCAAGTCCCTCCCCCGGTCGACTTTCATCAGCATGTGCAACCGGTGCTGACGAAATTCTCCTGCAATGCGGGCGCCTGTCACGGGAAGCAGCGCGGCCAGAACGGCTTCCAACTCTCGCTCCTCGGATTTGATCCGGATTTCGATTACGACGCTCTGACCAAGGAAGCCCGCGGTCGCCGGACGTTCGCCGCTGTTCCCTCGTCGAGTCTGCTGCTGCAGAAGCCCTGCGGGGACGTCCCCCACGGCGGTGGACTGCGGATCGCCAAGGGCTCTCCGGCATATCTGCTCCTGGAGCGCTGGATCATCGCCGGCGCTCCGCGGCGGATTGCGGAGACCCCGCATGTGACCGGGGTGAAGGTGGAACCCGCCGAGGCGGTCCTGGCCCGGAAGTCGCAGCACCAGTTGCGAGTCGTGGCGACCTACTCGGACGGTTCGGCACGCGACGTCACGCAATGGGCCTCGTTCCAGTCCAGCGAAGCTCCGATTGCGGAAGTGGATTCCCGGGGGCTGGTCACAGCGGGATCGATTCTGGGGGATGCGGCGATCATGGCCCGTTTTCAGGGACTGATCAGCGTCTGTTCGATTCTGGTCCCTCATCCGCAACCTGCCGACGCCCGTGCCTACGCCAACCTTCCCGAGCCGACCTACATCGATGGTCACGTCTGGCGACGGCTCCAGAAACTGGGGATCACCCCTTCCGCGCCGGCCGCCGAGCACACCATCCTGCGCAGACTCTATCTCGACATCATCGGACGTGGTCCGACGGCGGAAGAGGCGCGCGGCTACCTGACCGATCCCTCGGCAGACAAGCGGCACAAGCTGATCGATCGACTCCTGGACGATCGCGAGTATGCCGAGCACTGGGCCAACAAGTGGACCGATCTGCTGCGTCCCAATCCCTATCACGTGGGGATCAAGGCGACCCTCAACTACGATCAATGGATTCGCCAGGCCTTCCGTGAGAATCTCCCCTATGATCAATTCGTCCGAGAGCTTGTCGCGGCCCAGGGGAGCACATTCAAGCACGGCGCGGCGACCCTCTACCGCAATCGCCGCACCCCGGAAGAATTGACGACGCAGATCAGCCAGTTGTTCCTGGGGGTGCGTCTGGAATGCGCCAAGTGCCATCAGCATCCGTTCGAGGCTTACAGCCAGAAAGACTTCTACAGCTTCGCCGCCTACTTCGCTCGGGTGGGTCGCAAGGGAACGGGGATCTCGGCCCCGATCTCGGGATCAGAGGAATTCATCTACGTAGCGGATCGCGGCTCGGTCAGTCATCCGCTGACGGGGGAAGTCTTGCCGCCGCGTCCGCTCCACGGAACTGCGAACGACATCCCGGAGGGGGCCGATCCGCGGGAGTCTCTCGTTGACTGGATGGTCTCTCCCGAGAACCCGTTCTTTGCCCGCACAATTGCCAATCGCGTCTGGGCCGACCTGATGGGCCGCGGCCTCGTGGAACCGGTGGACGATCTGCGAGGCACCAACCCGCCGTCCAATCCGGAATTGCTGGATGCATTGGCGAACGACATCCGCTCGCACGGGTACAACCTGAAACAACTGATTCGGAGCATTGCATCGTCGCACGTTTACACGCTCAGCTCGCTCCCCAGCGAATCGAACGCGGCCGATCATCGCAACTTCTCGCGTCACTATCGCCAGCGCTTGCGGGCGGAGGTGTTGTACGACACGTTGGCGCATATCACGGGCCGGAGCGACCGCTTCGAGGCGATGCCGCCGGAGGCGCGTGCCAAGGAGTTGTGGACCGTTCGGGTCGATTCCCTCTTCCTGGATGCCTTCGGACGGCAGGACCCGAATCAGGATCCCCCCTGCGAACGCAACGTCGAACCGACGATCGTGCAGGCGCTGCACCTGATGAACTCCAGCGAGCTGTACCGCCGCGTGACTGCGGATGACGGCCGGGCTGCGAAACTCGCCGGGGGAGAATCCCCGCCGCCGCAGGTTGTGGAAGACTTATACCTCTCGGTCTTTGGTCGCTTCCCCTCGTCTGACGAGGCCGCTGCGGCCCTGAGTTACTTTCCCGCGGACGCCTCCCCCCGCCGACCGGCGGTGGAAGACCTGATGTGGGCGCTGATCAATTCCGCCGAATTTGTGTTCGAGGACTGATGATGCCGACACAAACTCCCCGTAGCGGCGCGGGCCAAAGTGAGGCCTTGTTTTCCACCCGGGAGGGCGAGGCTCCCGCCGAGCCGCGAGTGCTCCCGGAAGCCTCCAATCTCACTCAAGAAATACGAGATCGGCGAACCATTCGCCAACCTGGCGAAGTGCGCTCGGCGACCAGGGCGGTTCGACGCCGGCCGGTGCACGGGGTCATGATTCAGCAGGATCATCCGACGATTGTTTTTCTGACTGTCTGCGCCGCTTCGAGCCGTGCTCGACTGGCAAATCCCAGTTCACACAACGCTCTGCGATCGGCTTGGATCAAAGCTGACGCCTGGTTGGTTGGGCGCTATGTCCTGATGCCCGATCATCTCCATCTGTTCTGCTCTCCGCGAACGGAAGAGTTCACGTTGGAAAGCTGGATCAAGTTCTGGAAATCACTGGCCACCAGGAGTTTTCGAACGCATGGTTTGATTGCGGAACCCGACTTGTGGCAAGCCGGTCACTGGGATACTCGGTTACGGAATGACGAGAGTTACGAGGGAAAATGGGCGTATGTGAGAAATAACCCCGTTCGAGCGGGATTGGTGACGAAGAGCGATGATTGGCCATACCAGGGAGAGGTTGTGCGGTTGGAGTGGCATGGAGGTTAGTCCTGTTGGGAGGTTGCCCGGCGGGCTCATCACCCGTGAAATTCGTTTTGAGAATGATTGCCTCGGGAAGCGCTCGCGGCTCGGCGGGAGCCTCGCCCTCCCGTCCACAGCCTCATTTCCCAACCAGACAGATCCTGAAACAGACATTCAATTTCTCTGTGAAACTCGCAAGCCAACGGAATTGCCATGACCGATCTCAATTGTGCCGGTGTGCGGCGGCGTCGCTTTCTGCAACTGGGTCTCGGCGGGCTCTTAGGGGGGACCGTCTTTCAGTCGCTGGGTCGGCAACTGGCTGCCGCCGACGGCGCGACCGTTCCCGGCGCCGCCGCCAAGAGCTGCATCCTGGTCTGGCTCGACGGCGGTCCGACCCACTACGAGACGTTCGATCCCAAGCCGCTCGC
>JANRLN010000583.1:0-10559 GCA_033762515.1 Planctomycetaceae bacterium | reverse complement strand
GGACCGTCACTCAGGCGCTCGCGAACACGCAGTTCCGCGTCGAGCTCGACAACGGCCACATGGTCCTGGCGCACGTCGCCGGCAAGATGCGGAAGCACTTCATCCGCATCGTTCCGGGAGACCGCGTGGTCGTCGAGGTCTCTCCGTACGATTTGAATCGCGGCCGGATCGTCTTCCGCGAGCGCTAACCCCGGCGGACCGCCGCGGCGGCTGGCTCTTCCTTCCGCCCGGCTGAAGTTCTGATCTCAGTTGAAGCCGCGCGTCTCCCCCGCGTGACTCCATTTCCAAGAATCCAGCTCGCGAGCCTGATCGCATGGATGCCGTCGCTGCTCCCGAATCGAGCCTTCCCTTCGTCCAGCTCTTCACCGATGGCGCCTGTCGCGGAAATCCCGGTCCGGGAGGTTGGGCGTTCATTCTGCGGCATCCCAAAACGGGCGCCGAAAAGGAAGTTGCCGGCGGAGCCGCGCTGACGACCAACAATCAAATGGAATTGCAGGCCGTCATTTCCGGCCTCGAGGCGCTGCAGCGACGATCGGCCGTGGAAGTGATCACCGACAGCTCGTACGTTGCGAAGGGGTGCGCCGAGTGGCTCGCAGGCTGGAAAAAGAACGGCTGGCGGCGGCGCGAAGGAAGCCAGTGGAAGCCCGTAAAAAACTGCGAGATGTGGCAGAAGCTGGATCAACTCCTCGGCCAGCATCGCGTGCGGTTCACGCAAATCAAGGGCCATGCGGGCCACGCCGAGAACGAGCGCTGCGATGAGCTCGCGGTTGCCGCGGCCATGGACATCATCAGTCGCCATCGGTGACGCCCGAGAGTCGCTGTACGGCTCTCACGGCGCAGCGAGTTTTCGGCGCAAACCGCAGTCCTCCATGCTACGATTTGCGGCAGGCCGTGGACGCCGGCGCGAGAAGCGCAGTGCGGCCGATCGGCGAGATCGAGACAGCTCACGCATATCTGAAGGATGCCGACATGGTCGCAGGGTTGCGTCGTTTCTTCCTGGCGCTGAGTGGCGCCGGCCTGATCGGTTGCGGAGCCGCCGCCCCCCCGAGCGACAATCCCGCCAGCCAGGCTCATGGTCCGGAGGCGGCTTCCGCCGGGGCGCCGGAATCCATGCACCCCGTCGGCGGCGGGGCGATGACCAGCCCGCCTCCAGGCATGCTCTATCCTCCCGGTCCGGCGGGTTCGGTGATGGCGGCTCTGGATCATGTGCAGGCCGGTCGTCTGGAACTCGCCTACGACTTCCTGCCGGCGAGTTTTCAAAGCGACATCGATCAGCTGGTTCGTTCGTTCGCCGAAAAGATGGACCCGGAAGTCTGGGATGAGTTGTTCTCCGTCCTCGAAAAGGGGATCAAAGTTCTCCGCACGAAGAAAGGGCTGATCGTCGAACTCATGCGGAATCCCGACGACGCCGATTCCATGCGACAGTTGAGCGACAACTGGGAAGAAATGGTCGAAGCCCTCGATCTCGTGGTCGGCAGCGAAGTCTCCGATCTCGACCGGCTCAAGCAAGCCAGTTCGCGGCGCTTCCTGGAGTCCACGGGGAATCCGCTGTTTGCACAACTGCAGAAGCTGGGTTCCGTCGCCGGGCCGAATCCGCTGGAAATGCTGGCGCGAACCCGGGTGGAAGTGTTCGAGGAAGCGGCGGATGTCGCCATTCTTCGATTCATCGTTCCCGATCGCGAGGAGCACGAAGAAGCCAAGTTCATTCGGGTCGACGGGAAGTGGATTCCGCTGAGTCTGGCGGAAGGGTGGACGGAGTCGCTCGCCCAGGCGCAGAAGTCCGTTCAGAGCCTTTCTCCCACGACGTTGGCCGCCCAAAAGGGCCAGGTCATGGAAGGATTGGCGATTTTCGACGCGGCGCTCGACCAGATGCTCGATGCGGAAACTGCGAACCAGTTGCAGCAGGCGGCTTTGCCGATCATGGGGCAGGTCATTCAGGCGTACGTCGCCCTGCAGCAGCGACCGGCAGCCCCCACGGGGAGCGTTACGATTATCGTCAGCGGAGAACTCGGAGGCTCCGCCCAGTCGCAACTGCTCAAAGACCTCGAACCCCTGACGGATACGCCCAGCGAATGCACCTACGAATCGTCCGCTGGCGGGGGCGAAACGACCATCATGATCCGGCCCGTGGCTGATCCCGTCGCCTTCGCGGAAAAGCTCTCTTTCGCCAAGGCGAAGTCGGTCGACGTCGGCAAGCGGACGATTCGCATCGAACTGGCGGCGCCGTAGTCCGTCCCGCGGACGTTGCGCGGCACGCGGTCTGAAATTGACAGAGCCGCCGAGAATGGAATTCTCGGCGGCTCTGTGTGTTGTACGGCTCGGTTGTTGCCGTCCGTGGCAGACGCACCAGGCGTCATTGGGCGCGGGAAAGGCAGCGAACTGCCTCCGCGTGGCGAGCATCGAGTTTTTAAGACGATTCAGCCTCCGCGTCGCCGGTTGCGACACAGAGATTTCCGTTTGACTCCGCGGGTTGTTCGCCAATCTGTCGTCGGTCGCCACGGCGGGCGGAACGCCGTGCTGACCAATCTCAGAGTTTTGTTCAACTCACCGGAACCACCGGCCTAAGCTGCCAGATTTTCCGTTCCCTCCTCGTCATCGTAGACGAGGTAATACACGTTGGTGGAGCATTCTTCGAGGAAGGCCTTGATCGTTTCGCTGCTGACCGAGCTGCTCAGTTCTTCCAGCGCAGCGACCACGCGATCCACTTCGTCACTGTTGATTTCTTCGTATTCAATCTCTTCCGTCACGGGCGCCTCCTGGTTGCCTCCAAGTCTGGACCACCGACACGCAAACGCGGCAAGAGGGGATATCGGCGGAAACCCAGCCGACGTTGAGCACTCGCGCCGGCGATTCCGCTGCCGTGGCCGCACGAGATGCGCCAATTCGCCCAGCCCGCAGAGTCTAACTGTGCGGCTTCTCCCAACGCCGCTGGGAGAGCCAGCCCTCACACGACGAAACGCCGGGCTGCTGCAGAGCCTCGCGGGGGCTCGTGCAAGAACGGACATTCCTACGGGTGCGAAGCAGCCGGGTGTGGGTCACCGAGCGGGACTTCAGACTCCGGACCTTGCTTCCAGACCGTGGTCAGTCTGCGCACGGTTCCGGTTACGACCGCGATCGATCCTCGGGGACGTCGGTGATCAGTCGCGCCGAGCGACTGAACGTCCAGTAATTCCAGGCCCACTGGAAGAGGATCAGCACGCGATTTTCGAATTGCACAATCTGGATCAAGTGGACGAACAGCCAGAGCAGCCAGGCGATGAAGCCGCGAAACTGAAAGCGCCCCAATTGCGCGACGGCCGCTGATCGTCCGATGGTGGCCATGTTGCCGTAATTGCGATAGCGGAACGGCGGGCTCTCGCCCCGTTTCAGGCGCTGCTGGATCGCCCTGGCGACGTAGGCGCCCTGCTGCATGGCCACGGGCGCCACTCCGGGAAGTGGTTGACCTTGAGGATCGGCGGCATGGGCCAGATCGCCGATCACAAACACTTCAGGAAATCCCGGCAAAGACAGATCGGATTTGACAACGACTCGTCCCTGGCGGTCGACGCCGCACTGTGCACAGTCGGCCAACACAGCCCCCAGCGGCGACGCCTGCACCCCGGCGGCCCAAAGGACGGTCCGTGCGTCAATGCGCTCCGTGCCGGCGCCGGTGAGGAGTGAAATGCCCTGCGGATCCAACTCCGCCACTCTGGCGGCCAAACGCAGGGTCACTCTCTTCCTGGTGAGTTGTCGCGCCGCCTCTTCGGAGAGCGGCTCGGGAAACGTCCCCAGGACGCGCGGAGCCAGGTCCACCAGCACAATTCGCGCTTCATCGGGGCGCGCCTGCCGGAACTCGTTGCGCAGCGTGTGGGCGGCGATTTCCGCGAGAGTTCCCGCCAGTTCGACGCCGGTGGGACCGGCACCGACGATCACGAACGTCAGCCAGGCGCGATGCCGCTCGGGATCGGTTTCGCGTTCGGCCGCTTCGAAGGCCGACAGAACCTTCCGTCGCATCTCCAGGGCGTCTTCGATCGACTTCAAGCCGGGCGCGACTTCCGCCCAGGCCTCTTGTCCGAAGTAGTTCGTCCGTGCCCCGGTCGCGAGGATCAGCGAATCGTACGGGAGTTCTCCATCGGCAAGGAGCACGCGTCGCCCGGCGAGATCGAAGTTCCGGACTTCCCCCAGCCAGACGCGACAATTCCGCTGACGTTTGAGGATGGCCCGCAGCGGGGCGGCGATGTTGCCGGGCGACAGCCCGCCGGTCGCCACTTGGTATAACAGCGGCTGAAAGAGATGAAAGTTGCGGCGGTCGACCAGTGTGACGTCGACCGGCGCACGACGGAGGGCGGTCGCCGCATTCAAACCGGCGAAGCCCCCACCCACGATGACCACTCGATGTTGGGGCATAATCTCCTCTGCCACGTAGACACAGCATGGACCCGCAAAGTTCACCCTCCGTCGCGGACTTTCTGCGTCGGGATCGACGCGTTCGGGGATGTCCGCTTCCCGCGACTGCCCGTGTCCTGTCTCTAACGCCCGCGTCCCAGGTCAGACCTTTCGAGCGTCCGTGGACGGGGGAACCTCTGCTGTCCGAGCTTCCCCTGTTTCACCCATCCGAGGCTTGCACGGCTGAATTCCACTTCGACATTCCCCCGCGTCGTTACAGATCCCCAGGCGAACGCCTGGCCGCTATGGAAAGATCTGCCGGGCCCTGCGGGATTGGCGACCCTTCCGCAATCTCCGCACCTCGATGTCGTGGGCCTCAGGGCTGGCTCTCCAACAGCAGGGCTCGAAAGCCGGCTTGCTGAATGTGCACATGAGCGGTGAGCGCCTCAGACACTCCCAACTGCTCCATCAGAACCAATGAAACGCATTCGGTGAGGCCCCAGTCTTTGTCACTCCGGCTCGAATACAGGGCGATGGCGCTCTGCATCACGCCTGCCGAGATCGAAACGATCTGATAGCCGTCTTCCTGACACATACGACTGAGCAGAGCGATCCCTTTCGTACGGCGACCCAATCGGGAGTAACCATCGCCGATCTCCATCAGGATGCCGTCGTGGAGCAACAGCACCGCGGCCTCCGCCAACAACTCATCATCGAGGCGCCGGGCTCGCTGGTGATGGGCGTCATTGCGGTTCTCCAGCGCGATGATATGGCTGGTGTCGAGTAAGACGGTTCGAGTCACTCAGAAGCTCCGCCCCGTGAAACCCGCGACATCCGTCGAATCCAACCGGTCACCCCAGTGTTCGGCATGCTCATCGGCCCAGTCAGACAAACTGCTGCGTGTCGCTTTCTTGGGTTCGTTCGCGGCGTCGGCCACCGTGACCACGATGTCGGCCCGACCCAGCGGGACTTCGATCGGCAACTGGACCTCGATGCGACGATCAGCAGTTACCTGCGCCGAGGTGCGATAGATCAACATGCGTGGTCTCCACATCCAACTCGCGACAGCGAAAATCTTGCCGCCGCCGTCAACAACTCGATTTCCCGCAGTAGTGACTGCCAAAGTCCAAATCGTCAAGATCTGGGCGACGAGGTTCAGAGTTCATGTTAGCCTGTGGCGGCCGCCCACCGCACCTTCAGTCCGGGTCAACCCAACGTGTTTCGTCTCGTTCCTGAACGTTCGCTCCCTCCGTACACCTATGTGCCGGGGCAGACTCCGCATCCCGTGTCGGATCCGAGCGGACACATGTTTGGTCGGCGGCAAATGCACGTCGACTTCCCGCGCGAGTCCGACGTGTGGGCTCGCGAATTCCTGTTTGGAATCGACCTGTTTCACCACGGATTTTACTGGGAAGCCCACGAAACCTGGGAGGGATTGTGGCATGCCGCGGGCCGCGCACGATCGTGGGCCGATTTGCTCAAAGGGTTGATCAAGTTGGCTGCGGCCGGCGTCAAGGCACGCGAAGGCCGACGCGAGGGAGTCCGCCGGCACGCCCTTCGTGCGGCGGAACTCGTCCGGCAGGCTCAGACGGAGTGGCGCGACGCCGCGCTGCCGACGTCCGATTGGAACTGGACGCAGTTGCTGGCGCACATCGACAGCGTTGTAGCGGACCCGCCGGTGGCTGTCACGCCGGACCCGCGGGGACATTGCGTCTGGGGTTGGCAGATCGTCGATGCACAACGTCAGGGCGCGTAGCGCACCGCCGCCGCCGTGACGTCAAACTGCGGTACATGGGGCGTCGGGAGCGTAATGGACTCCGGACGCGCGCCGGTTCCGACGCCGGGAGGGGCCTGAGACGGCTCGAAAAAGCGTCCCAGCGGCGAGGCCAGCAGCTGCGGCAGGAACACCAGATTGCCGAATAAAGACGCGCCCGCCATCGCCGCCATCAGACCGCCGAAGTGGCTGAGGAAGTGGAGCTCGGTGGGCAGCAGAACGAGCAGACTCAGACCGACGATCCAGCTCGTCTGCCACAGCGCGGGACCGCAGTGAGTCACGGCGCCGACGATCGCCTCGCGGCGCGACTGTCCCGCCTGGAGTCCGCGCTGGAACCAGATCAACCAATGGAGCGTGCCGCCGACCGACATTCCGAGCGCCAGAGTCGAAGTGATCATGGTCCCAAGGTCCACACGCAGCCCGCTGTACGAAGAGATTCCCAGCACCGCGGTGATCGCGGCGAGGCTGGGGATGATGGCGACGATTCCCGCCGGGAGACTCGTCAGTTGCGCCGCAGTCACCAAGAGCATGAGTCCGCAGGCCAACAGTCCAGCAAAGATCAGGCTGTCCCGCACGGCCCGTTCCGTTTGCACGATGAGGGGAACGGCGCCTGTGATCACGTGGTCGGCCCCCGGCTGGAGTCGGAGCACCTCCTGCGCCATGGCGTGCAAATCCTCGACGATTGCCCCGTAGTCGGCGTCCGACATCACGTGGACTAGCGCTGTGATCCGCCACAGTTCATCGCCTGCGAGATGGAGCGGGGCGCCCCCTGGCTCTGCAGAATCGGCTTCAAGCGGAGCGACCGTGTAAAACGCCCCGCTGCCGTTGATTTCACCGCTGCGAACTCGCTCTTCGGCGGCAATGGCCCGTTTATGATAGCGCGTACTGGCGAGCATCGAGGAATCGTCCGGGACGTCGATCGCGGGATGGAAGTCGGCGAGAGAAAGACTCCCCGTGATTTCCGGGTGGCGCCGCATGCGCTCCTGCACAGTGCGCACCATTTCAATCCGGTCCAGAAAATTCACCCGCGACTGGGCTTCGGAGTCGAACTTGACGATCGTTTCGACCGGGACGACTCCCGCAAGATTGGTCTCGATATCCCGGTAGTCCTGCACAATCCGTGAACCTTCGGAAAAGCCGCGCACATCCCTGGCTTGCGTGCGTGCATTCATCAGTCCAAATGACGCCGCACCGCAGATCAGCAACGACGCGGCCGCCTGGAGAGCGGGCCGGCAGGTCGTCAAACGCCCCAATCCGCGCCACAGGGGGTGATCCAATTCGGCGGCCTGGGGCGGCTGTCCCGGCCAGATCAGCAGGAGCGCGGGGACGCCGTACAGGACGATCACCAGCGAGACCAGGGCGCCGATGGCCCCGTAGTTGCCGAGTTCCAGTGCCGGAGCCAACGGGCTGCCGCACAACACCGCCGCCCCGATGACCAGCACCGCGGCCGCCAGGAAGGACGGGAGCGTCGCGGCGCGACAGGCGGAGAGGACCGCGGAGAACGAGTCCTGTCCGACGGCGTGTCTCCAGTAGTTCGCCAGATGGATTCCGGCGGACAGCGTCGTCAGGAACATCAAGGGGGGTAAGGCCAGCAGCACCATGGTCATCGAACCGCCCGTCATGGGCACCAGGGAGACAGACACGACGGTGGTCCAAACGCCGGCGGCAAGGACGATCGCCCCCAGCCGCGCGCTGCGCAGCATCACGAATGTCAGGACTGCCGCCAGCAGGGCGGAGGTCAACAGCGGTGATCGCCGGTGCAACTCCCAGAGAGGATATTCGAGATTCCAGACCGCCTGCCCCGCAGCGCGCATGAGGGCGGAGTTCCCGACGGCACTTCCTGCCAGCCTGAGATCCGGCGCCGAGATCCCGGCGGCGATCGCGGACTCGCGGATCGTCTTGAGCGATTCCTCTTGGTCGGCCAGACCGGCTTCGGAGAGCGCGACGGCCAGCGCAACGGGCGATCCCGGAACGAAGAAGCTCGATTCGACCAGCAGCGTCGTCGACTTCTCATCGCGCTGCGCCGCCAGCCAGTCGGCCACTTCGGTCGTCTGCGGAGTACCAACGCCGATGCCCGGCCACGTGAGCGCGAAATCGTGTTCGACCTGCCCGCCGGAGTTCAACGCTCCGTCCGTTGCGAGGATCGCGGGAGGGGTGGCGGAACTCTCCTCACCAGGATCAGTATCGACGCCGGGGACCATCGCGGTGGTTGCCAGCGCATCATCAAGCGGTACGACCGAGATCGCGATCCCCAATGCCTTGCTGGCCGCGGCGGCGAGGTCTTCAGGGTGCCGCGCCAGTTGCGACTTCCGACCCGCTTCGGTCAGTCTCACACGCAGCGGTCCGGCGCCGATGAGGATCCCTTCCAGGCGACGGACCGCTTCGTGGGGTTCCACACCGTTCTGCTGCAGCACCTTCAGGAGTCGGCGCGGATCAGCCACATTCGCCACCAGAGGCGATCCCCCGCGCGGCACGCCCTGGGAATCCGTCTGCGGCTCCAGTTGTTCGAGAAATGCATCGATTCGCGGATCGCCCAGCGAGCTTCCCGACCAGGACACCAGAATCCGCTCATCATCGGCGAACACTTGATCGGCCCAGCGCTGCGTCTGAACCGCTGAGTCATTGGCCGGAAGCCAGGTCTCGACGTGGTCGGCCAGTCGCACCTGTTCCAGGGACCACCACGAAATGGGGACCACGAAGAGAAGACCCGACAACACCCAAATGGCAGGGGAGTTGCCGAACACGTCGCGGCGCTCGAAAAAGTGCGGCATGCGATCCCTCGGGCCGTCTCTGAGCGGCAACACTCCGTTGCCCGGGCCGTCGAACCAAGCAGGAGACCAATCACAAATCGCCGCTGCCCAGGAATCAGGCAGCGGCTGAGAAGAGATGCGTTTTAGACGTTTTGGCGGGTTCTCGGAAAGATCAGCCGGGCGGAGCGACTCGACTTAAGAAGATGGAGACACCCCAGGTCCCCTAGTCTTCCACGGCCGGCGACCGCCCACGCGCCCTATCGGAGACGGCGGGGAGGCTGCCCGCCGCGACCGGCCTGCTGGTTGAATTCTTCCGGATCGAACGGATCCTGTCGCGGCTTCGGGCGCGGAGGGCGGTGAGCGCCGGGAAGTTCGTCGGCGTCCTCCGTCGAAGTTGCGCTGGCCAGGGAAACGGTCGCAGGATCACCAGGCGTCTGTTCCGCGGCGGCCAATTGCACCGGCGCAGGTGCGGCGGGATCCGAAACCTTGGACTTTTTGGTTTTCAGCGGGGTCCGCTGGGCATACTTCTCTGCCTCCGCGCGTCGCTCGGCGACAACCGTCTTAACCCACTTCTCAAGGAGTTCTCGCTGCAATGTCCCGCTGGCGCCGCCGAAGAAGGCAAAGGACGCACCGCCATGCGCCCCTTGCGTCGCCTTCAGCAGGGGACTTTGCCGGGGCTCGTTGTCATCAATGAGTTTCAAGACCGCGGCCAGGTTTTGTTCGGCTCCGCGGCGGTGATTCGGACTTCCCAGGCGGACATGGATCAGTCGAAAACTCGCCGTTCCTTCACCACCGTGGCACCCCGAATTGGCGCACTTGTTGATCAGCAAAGGTTGGATTTTGGCGGTGAATTCGGCAGCCGTGGGTTTCGAGAGTCCGCCGAGAGACTCCACTTCGGCGGTGATGAAGCCCAGAGGATCGGTTTTCGCCGTGGCGAACGATTTCACCGGCTCCGACCGCAGCATCTCATCCAATCGAGCCAGCATCTGCCGGGCGGTTTCGTTCTCGGGATCGCGGCGCAGGGCCCGTCGCAACTCGTCTCCCGCCTCATCGTAAAGCCTGTAGGAGATGCACCACTCCGCGAGCTGAATCAGCATTGCGGATGTGGGTTCGATCATCTGTTCGCGCTGAAGGCGATAGGCGTCGCGCAGATCGCGGGCGACGCAACGGATTTGCTCCTTGGGAATCAAGATGCTTCCGCCGGGTCGTTCTACATAGCAGCCGATGGCATGCCGATTGACCTGCCCGCGCAAGATGCGGCCGTCGGTCATCACCACGAGCATTTCCGGGGCGGGATTGGTCGGCGATTCTTCCGCGCCGATTTCCAGCGGCAGCACCGTCAGCGCCACCAGCCACAATGCGGAGACGCAGCGAGCCATAGGCCGTCCAGACGTGCGTGCGTTGGGGGGAGAGGAGTGGATCGCGCGAACCCTATGCCGAAACAGCATGGGACGTCAATCTCAACCGAGCCACCAAGTAGCCAACGCAGGCGACCGGGGTCGGGGAGTTCGTGTTCAAAAGGGATCGACGAACCCACCGGGGAGACGGATGTCCCCCCGCTCGCTGCGGACGCTCAATTGTTTTCCGGCAGGCCCTCAACGTGTCCCAGATTCTTTACCGGAGCGAAGATCGCCTGCACGTCGCGCAGCAGGTCCAGATCCATCGGCTCG
>JANRLN010000582.1:0-21445 GCA_033762515.1 Planctomycetaceae bacterium | reverse complement strand
GTGGGGCCCTCGGGCAGCGGCAAGAGCACCTTGCTTTACATGCTGGGAGTGCTCGACACCCCAACTCAGGGCGAGATCGTCCTGGCCGGTCAACAGCCGCACGCCCTGGATCGCACCTCTCAGGCGGCGTTTCGCAATCGACACATCGGCTTTGTGTTCCAGGACCATCACCTGCTGCCGCAATGCACGGTGCTGGAAAACGTGCTGAGTCCCACGCTCGCCGCCGCGGGTGCGGAATGGGATTTCGGCGGACGCGCCCGGCAATTGCTGGAACGCGTGGGCTTGTCCCACCGGTTGACCCATCGGCCGGCGCAACTCTCCGGCGGCGAACGGCAGCGGGTCGCGGTCTGCCGGGCGCTGATCAATCAACCCACCTTGCTGCTCGCCGACGAACCCACGGGGAACCTCGATCGCGCAACGGCGGACGCTGTCGGGACCTTGCTGCTGGAACTGAATCGCGAGCAGAATACGCTGCTGATCTGCGTCACGCACAGTAGCGAACTGGCGCAGCGCTTTCCGCGACAATGCGAACTCCGAGACGGCCGGCTGCAGGATCTCTAGCCGACGGTCCCCGGTGCGGGCGCTTCACAACTTCCGTTTGTAGCGTTCGCTCGCCTGCGCCATCACGGCCTGCTCCCGTGCAGTCAGGCTGCCGGTGCCGTGTTCGTGGATCTTCGCCAGGATGCGATCGACTTCGGCGTCGATATCAACGACGGGGTCTTCCTCCACCGGACGGTAGACTTTGAATTGACGTCCCGTGGTGGCTCTGCGCCACCGGAAAGACAACGTCCTCGTCAGCGAGATCCAGCCGTTCTCCAACCGCCAGCCGTTGCGGTAGTAGAGCCACCCGAACAGCAACCCGGCCAGATGCGCCGCGTGCGCGACCCCCGTATGGAGATTGGTCCCGCCGATCAGGTGGAGGACGGGGAACAGGTCCATCGCGATGTAGAAGGCGAGCGCCCAGCGGATTTCGATGGGAATGACCCAGAAAATCATGATGTGCTGACGCGGAAAATGGGCGCCGTAAAGCATGAACACAGCCATCGTGGCCCCGGAAGCGCCCATCATCGGGCCACCCGATGTCTGCAGCGCCATCGAGAGCAACAGATAGCCGACCGATCCGATCAGCGCGGCGACAAGGTAGAACTTCATGAACTCCCGGCTGGAATACATCCGCTCCAGGGTGCATCCGAAGAACCACAGGCCCAGCATGTTGAAAATGAGATGCAATGGTTCGAAGCGGTTATGCAGGAAGGCGTAGCTCAGAAGTCGCCAGACCTGGCCATGCAAGACCGCTGAGACGTCCATCGCAAACCACTGATCGACCAGTGATTCGGTGATCACGGCCGGCCGGCCAAAAGAGTCCAGCAGTTCCGGCGATTGTTCGCGGGTGGTGATCACCAGTTGCAGGATGTAGACGATCACGGTTGCGACGATGATCCACCGTACGGTGGGGGTGTCGCTCAACCAACCGGTCCCATCCCCGCTCGCGGAGTCGCTGCGGTAATAGTCACGACTCGAAATGCCCATGCCGCTGATCCACCTCCGTGGGACGTGCGCCGATGCTCGAACCGTATCAGTTCGTTTGCGCCCTCGTGATGGCGGCGGCGGGCTGCGGCAACTGAGTGGTGAGTTCTTCGTTTTCGCGCTGCAGGCGTTCCACCAACCCCTTCTCGGTCCGCACCTGTTGCCGCAGGCGGGCGATCTCCAGCAAATCCTTGTTCCGCTGCTCTTCTTCGGCTTCCAGCGGGCCAACCAGCCCTTCCCGGTCTTCCGGATTGAGGGCGGCGTCCTGCGGCAGTTCCGGTCCACCGACCAGCTCCGCAGTGCGGAGCTGGAGTTGCCGCTCCGCTTCAGCGACCAGACGTTGCTGCACGGTCAAACTCTGCTGACGTTCGGCGATCGTTTCGTCGGCGGCGGTGAAGGCCTGCAGATGCTGATCAAACCGGACGCTGTGGGCGGAGGGGATCGCAGTCCGCCAACGCCACATGCTCGACTGCCACGGTGGAGCATCGCCGATCGCCTGGAGATCTTGCGGGCGGATTCGCCAGGTGGGAGCCACCAGCGAACGGTCGGTCTGCACCGAAGTGACCACGAACGGGCCGCGGTAAATGGTGGACTGATCGGGCAGAATCTGAAAGCCATGGATTACCATCTGTTGGCTCAGGCCAACGTTGGATCCGGCGTCGATCTGCAGACGACCGCTTTCCGGGGGATCGGTCAGTTGCGTCTGGACTTCAAAGGTCCCGCCCCATTGCCGCCGCGCGAATTGGATTTCATCGCGGAGTTTGACGAACTCCGCATTGGTTTTCGCCAGATCGGCAACCGTCGCGTCGTACGACTTGTCGAAGTTCTGCGACTTGGCCGTCCAACTGTTGCGCACCTTGATGAGCGTGGCGGTGAAGTAGGTGGACGCCGCCGCCGCGACGATCACCAGGAATGCCAGGACCTTACCCAGAGTATGCATACTTCCACCCCACGATTCGTGCGCGCACGACGACCTGTCGCCGAGTATCGACTCTCACCCCTGTGCGGCTTGCAGCCCCCGCACGACACCCGCGCGACCGCGCAAATGCTTATCATCCAACAAGATGATAGGCCGCGAGAAAACCGATGGTCAAGCACATTCGCCGACCAATGCGACCGGGGAGTGACCGCAACCGTCACAGTCCGCAGCCTCGTCACAGTCCGTGAGACTTGAGAGCCGCCATTCCCGTTGAGCGCCGCCTACGTGGTGTAATCGGCATTCAGCTCGACGTACTCTTTCGTGAGATCGCTGGTCCAGAAGCGAACGTGCGCGTCTCCGTGCGTCAATTTCAGCACGATCGCCACATCGCGATGGTCCCGCAGGCTCGCCGAAACGGCGCCGGCGTCGAAGGGGAGCGGGCGCCCCGCTTCGTACAGGTGAAAGCCGTTCACCGTGAGCGTCATGTCGGCCTCCTGCAGCGGTACTCCTGCATAGCCGGCCGCGGAGACAATCCGTCCCCAGTTCGGATCCGCGCCGCAGATCGCCGTCTTCACCAGCGGACTATTGGCGATCGCCTGGGCGATCCGATAGGCCTCGGCACGGTTGCGACATCCGGTCACATCGAGTTGGACAAAGTGGTGCGCCCCTTCCGCGTCGCGAATGATCGCCATCGCCAGTTCGCGGGCGACCTCGTTAAGGGCCGTTTGCATCGCGCTCCGATCGACGTCCGTTGCAGGCGCGGCTCCGCTGGCTCCGTTGGCTAGCAGAATCACGGAATCACTGGTGCTCTCATGCCCATCGACGCTGATGCAGTTGAAACTGTCCTCCACCGCCCCTCGCAGCATCAACGTCGCAAGATCGGGCGTCAGTTGGACGTCGGTGAGAATCGCACACAGCATTGTGGCCATGTTCGGCGCAATCATCGCCGCTCCCTTGCAGACCCCGGTGACCCGAACTGTTCGCCCCTGAATCTCGCACTCCCGGGTCGCCAGCTTCGGAACGGTATCGGTGGTCATCATCGCCGTCGCCGCTTCCAGAAGTGCGGCCGACGTCGGCTGCAATACGGCCGCAGCCTTGTCAATTCCCGCCTGGATTCGATCCAGCGGCAGAAGTCGGCCGATGACCCCGGTCGAGGCCACGAGAACATCCTCCGCAGGACAGCCCACGTGCTTCGCCACGCGCTCAGTCATGGCCTGGGCGTCGGCGATCCCCTGATCTCCCGTCGCAGCGTTGGAGTTTCCCGAATTGATGATGATCGCACGGGCCGTCCCCCGCGGCAGCCTTGCCCGCGAGACCTTCACCGGGGCGCCGCAGACCAGGTTGGTGGTGAAGACGCCGGCTGCAGCGCAGGGGCGATCAGAAACAAACAGTGCAATATCCTTCTTCGGAGAGACGGGGTCCTTCACGCCGCAGGTCACACCGGCGACTGAAAACCCCTGCGGCAGCGGTACGAGAGACATTGTTCAAGCCCCAGGATGTGATACTCGGTCCCTGTTGCAAGTTAGCTGTTCGACGACGGAGCGGAAAGGCCTCGCGAGGAACTCATCGCTTCAGCAGGCGACCTCCAGGCCTTTCGAAATCGGGCGCGCGACGGCAAATTCCGCCGCTGACGAAACATCGAGCCATTGGCGCGATTCCCAACCGCAGACAGCGATCGTAAGGCCGGAGTTCAGGATTGCGGAGATTTCGGTTAGATGCGGGGAGATCTCGGCCGCCCCGGCCGAACATTGTTGAATGCTGATCTGTCTGCAGGGATCGAGGCGAGATACCGGACTCAGGAAAAGGGTGCTGTGCAGAGTGAAAACGTCCGCCGAACTCTTCTGGGACACGGGTGTGGACGGGAACTATTAGGATTTCATCATGATGCACAGGCTCCGAGTCGTGTTTCTAGCGTGCTCATCCGCAGGAGTGTAGACTTCGTGTTCAGGTGGATGCCGTGCAGGAAGACTCGGACCATCGAGCCGGGAGTTCCGTCGGCGTGTCGAAGTTGACTCGGCTGGCGCCTCTCGGTGGGAGTCGGGTCGCAGGTCTCGTCCGCTGAGGCAGTTTTTTGTCCTAAGAGGTTATTAGTTCATCGTTTGCGCCCGTAGCTCAGCTGGATAGAGCAACGGTTTTCTAAACCGTCGGCCGGAGGTTCGAGTCCTCCCGGGCGTGCTGATTTTCGAGACGGTCGCGCCTTCGACGGTGATACTGTAACTTGAATGGCCGCTCTCCGTCGCCATGGTCTCTCGTTGGGCTGATCGGCCCGCTCTCCGGTTCACCGTTCTCTGGAAGGCCTTGCAGGCTCCGGGGAGGGATGGCTCCGTCGAGTTATGGCGGGGACGCAATCTCGATCGCCACTAATCCATAGAGTCCCCCAAGTCCCGGCTGCGCATCCGGATCAAATTCAACCTCGATACGTAAGTGGTTTCTGCGCAGGAGTTTCTGCGTAACGTCGAATTGCGGGGGATGTGCCAGTCCGGCCGGGAATTCGCCCAGCAGCTCCTCATTGAGGTAGGCCCTTCCTGAACCGCCCACTTCTGTGAGCACAATCGCGACCGTTTCTTCCGGGTCGAGATTGGTGGGGCAGTGGAAGGCCCTTAGAAAGGTCGCGGTCCCGGCGGTGGCGCCGAAAAGGCCCCGCCACTCTTGCGGCAGATTCTTCGTCGTCCAATTGTCCCCGCTGCTGCCGGGAGCGACAACTTGCCACGGACCGCGGAGATGCATGCGATGAGTCGGCATAGGTTCCCTCGCGCGACAGTCCGATACTGAGAAGGTCCGAGTTGAGCTATTGTGTCGAGCACAGAGGAGCGGGGGAACCGATCGCGCTGAGGGACGCTGACGTGCAACGGTGTCGTGGGTGTGGAATCGATGAAGATCGCGGGATGCGCGATAAATTCTGTCTTGTTCTAACTTCATGGTTTGCCATAATGCCGCGTCAACCCAAAGTCGCAGGGTTTCTCCAGCCGTTACCCGCAGCCGGAACTTCGGGAATCTGTGTGATCGAATTGTGAGTGGCTGGAGTGACCGGTGCCTCACCGATATACTCCGGCAAGGTGTGTGCAGGAACTCCAACACTCAGCGTCAGTTGCGCGGGGTAGTGCGGATTCCGCCCCAGCCGGCCGGGAGGTCGGCTGGGCAGGCAAAGGTGGATCGTGGTGCCACGGCAAGGATGCGTGTCCCGATGTATGACAGCTCCCCAGCGTCAAGGGTCTTGCCCATGGAGTCGTCGGTGCTCGAACCGCTGATGCACAGTTCGCTCGGGCGAACGGCTTTGGCGGAACCCGCCATCGGCGCTCACGCATCGACCGCGGCCCCGAATTCGTGGACTCAACGGACTCGTTCGCTCTTGGGGGTGCAAATCGTTTCGACGGGTTCCTACGTTCCCGAGCGAATCGTCACCAACGCCGACCTGCAGGATCTTTACGGTTGCGACTCGGGGTGGATTGAACAACGCACCGGCATTCTCCGCCGCCGCTACGCCGCGGAAGATCAGGCGACCAGCGACCTGTGCGTCGAAGCCGCTCGCCGGGCCATTCGCGCCGGCAACGTCGATCCGCGAATGATCGACTTGGTGGTGGTGGGCACGTTTACACCCGATTTCCATTGCCCGTCGACGGCCAATCTCGTGCAGGAATCCCTGGGGCTGGATGCCGCAGCGTTTGACGTTCAGGCGGCGTGTTCCGGGTTCGTTTATGCGCTGGCGACGGCGGCACAGTTTGTGGCGACCGGCAACAGCAAAATGGCGTTGGTGATCGGCGGAGACTGCAACAGCCGGATCGTTAATCCACTGGATCAGAAGGTGGCGCCCCTTTTCGGAGACGGCGCCGGAGCAGTGCTGTTGACTCGCGGGGACGCACATCAGGGGATGGCCTGCTACCAACTGGGTTCAGACGGCAGCGGCGGAGCATTGCTCGACCGCAAGAGCGGCGGCTCACGCTTCCCGCTCACGGCAGCGTCGCTGGATGCCGGCGAACATTACCTGCAGATGGACGGCCGCAGCGTCTTCAAGTGGGCGGTACGCGCCGTGACGGAGACCATTGAACTCGTCCTCCGAAAGAGCGGCCTGGGTGTGCACGACGTCTCGCTCTACGTGCTGCATCAGGCCAACATTCGCATCATCAACTATGCGATGGAACAGCTGGGGATCTCGTCGTCCAAGGTCTTCAACAATCTGCAGGAATACGGCAACACATCCGCCGCGTCGATTCCCATCGCGTTGGATGAAGCCTTCCGCCAGGGTCGCATTCACCGCGGCGACACCGTCGTCATGAGCGGTTTTGGCGCCGGGTTGACCTGGGGCACTTCGCTGTTCCGCTGGTAGCAAGTCGCTGTCGGTCGCGGTGCGGACTCCAGGGTTCGCGCCCCATTCCGATCTGTTCACCAGCGGTCCTTGCCGCTATCTTTCCGCCGCCAAGATGGTCGCCGATGGAGACGACCGTCTTTCCCCATCGGCCGTCGGAACGCCTGTGTTCCGATCTCGCGGAACTGGCTGTGCTGTCGAGCGTTGCCCCTGACCTGCGGCTTCCCCCAGAGGCATTGCTCCCGCGATGCCGCTGCCGGCGCGCCGCAGTGTGGCTCGCTGTGGTCATCAGCGGCTGCCAGAGCCTGGATTTCGCCTCACTGGAGCCCGCGGCGCAGCCGACTTCCACGGCGGCCTCCGAGGTCGCGCCGACAAGCGCCCCGGCGGCGACATCGGACAGTCCCAAGGCAACAACGGCGGACGCTGAGCCGTCCACCACCCGTCCCGGCGTCGCCGTGGATCAATTCCTGGTCAACAATTTTCGGCAATGGCTCGACCAGAATGAATGGCAGGTCGATGTCGCGTGGTCGGTTGTCGGGGATGAAGCGAAATGCCCCAATCGACCATGGCGATCGACGTTTGTCGCCTCATCCTCCGCGGTCGACAAGGAACGCGCCGGCAAAACGGCGCTCCCGCCGGGGGCGGAACGCTGGGACTGGATCTGGCACGGTGATGCGGCAGGCATCGCGGCGAGTGATCGCGAAGCGGGCATCCAGATCCTGACTTCGCTGCAGGGGGAGGCGGATCGAACCGCGCGCAATGCGGCGATCTTGCTGGTCCGACTGCAACCTGAGCAGCCAGCCCCCGTACGGGAAACGTTGCGGCGGATCGCCGCGGGTGAACTCAAGGGAGACTCGATCAAGATCAACGACTCCCTCTCCATCAAGGAACTCCCTGTGGCGACGCGCTGCGCCGCCGCCGAGGCTTGGTGTCATTCATTGTCCGTGGGCGATGGGGACCTGGAGACCCGTTTAACCCCGGCGGGAGCACTCCTTAATCTGCCCGGCCTGGCGGAGGAGTTGCAGGGAACTCTCTGGCGGAGTCTGGCTCGGCACATCGATCCGGACCGGTTGCCGCAGCTATCGCTCGCGTTAAGCCGGAAACAGCCCCAGCGCAGTTCGCGCGGGCAGCAGTTGGCGGCACTGGAGGCCTGCGTCATTGCCGCCGCCTCCCGTCGCATGACGCAGGCAGCCGATGCGACCGTTGCGTTCGATGATTCCGACTGGCCCGCAGGGTTGTTGGCAGCGCGTCTGGATGAAGCACCGCTGATGCGGCAACTTATCGCGCGTTGGGCCGCGTGGGCGCAGCATCCCGAGGCCATGACGTTGTTGACGGCGCAGAGTCGCGATGTCGACCCCGCGGTTCGCGACGCCGCGATTGTCAGTATGGGAGTTCTCAGAACGCCTGCGGCACTGCAGCATCTGCAGATTCTCGCTCGTGGGTCCGATGAACGTGCGCAACTCATGGCCGTCTCTGCGTTGGCGCAATGGGGTGACGTCGAGATCGCCCGCTACGCGACTTCGCCGGCGCCGGCCGTCCGGGGAATGGTTGCGCGCGGTCTGGGGCGCATCCCCACCGCTGAAGCCCGCTCGCTGTTGCGGAGACTCTTGTCCGACAGCAGTCCGACCGTGCAACTGGAAGCCGTCGCTGCAGCAAGTCGGCACTCAGCGGAGTCTGCCGTGCCCCTCTTGCTTGCGGCCGTGGAATCGAGCGAATTCGGCGCCCGCAAGGCCGCGCAGCAGGCCTTGTTCGATCAATTGAACGACCCGCCGCTGCTGCCCATTGAAGGGACCGCGGTCGAGCGCCGCGACGCCGTCCGCGTGTGGGCGGCGACGCACGGATATGCGCTGGAGCCGTGGGTTGATGACCTGCAGACGGGGAGCATCGCGCCGTCAACCTCCGAGAACACCGAGCTGACGCGGCTGCTCCAGGAACTGATGTTGCTGGAGTCGACCGGGCCTGAGTCAGCCGCCTTGTTGGGCCGACTGCAGAGCAGCATCACAACTGCAGACGTGGCCGCGGTCGAAGCGACCTTCGCCCAGGGCCGCCGACCAATGGTTCGAACGTTGCAGCGAGAGCTGCTGCCGAAAGTCTCGGCCGACTATGCGGCCCTGTTGGAACTGGAAAGCTCCGACATCCAGCAGCGACGAGCGGCTGCTCGACGAATTCGGCAACAGTCTGTCGAGCGGCCGCTCACGCCGGAATTCGTGCGCTGCCTGGGCGATGTCTTGGCGCGCGAACAGGATCAACTGGTGTGGCAGGCGTGTCTGGCGAGCGTGCAGGCCGACGGCCACGATGCCGCCGGCCAGTTGGCGCTGCTGGCCCTGAATCATTCGTGGCCCGACTTGCGGCGGATGGGAGCCGAACATTTTCTGCGACATCCGGCCCCCGAGGCGATTCCGGCGCTCATGCCCTTGCTGCAAGATCCCCAGCCCTCGGTGCAGCTGGCCGCGGTGCGAGCCTTGGGCGCCGCTGGCAATCCCTGGGCCATCACCGGCTTCCCCGCCGGAGAGGGAACCGGGATCTCCATCGGTCTGCGCAGCCTGATGAACAGCCGTAACGACGAAGTTCGCTGGGCGGCGTTAACAGCCCTCGCCTCGCTGCGTGACGAGACCGCGGTGGTGGAACTGCTGCGTCTGATTCAGGATTCACAGCCGCCGGTGCGCATGCGCGCCGTGCAGGCCATGGGCCGCAGCGGATACGGGCGATTCATTGAGCCGCTGATTCGCTTGAGTTGGACGGAGAGCAGCGATTCGGTCAAACGAGACATTCTGGAAGCATTGTCCGCGCTGGTTCCTGTCGAGCAGCAGCCGACATTTCCTTCCGGGCTTGTTGCGGCGGCGTCCATCGACGATAAGATTCATGGCTGGGTGGCATGGTGGGACGCCAGTCGACTGCGGTCGACGGCCTCACCGCGAAACGACGGAGCGGAAGGCATTCGATGAGCAAGTCCAAGGACGCGGGCGTTCCCAACAACGACTTCAAGCTGGAGTTCCACGGCAGCACGGTGGTGATTACCCCGGCCAGCAACGTCGAGGCCATGAGTTGGGAATTGATTGAACAAGCCGCTGAAATCGTGATGGCTCCGCTGCGCAATCAAGAATCGCCCATGGTGGTCGTCGACCTGAGCCAGGTCAGCTATTTCGGTTCGGTCTTCCTGGCGCTGCTGCTGCGGTGCCATACCGCCGTCAAGAGCCGGGGTGGAGAACTGGTTCTCAGCGGCGCGAGCAAGATGGCGCGCGAACTCTTGAAGATCACCGCCCTCGATACGTTGTGGGCGATCTATGAAACCAAGGAAGAAGCGCTCGACGCGGTCGACCAGTAGATTCCGTCGGCGGGAGCACCCCCGTGTCCCGCCGACGGACCGTGCGCGGATCAGGCTTCGCCGCGCAGGCGTTTCCCGAGCTTCGCGATTGCGTCGCCGCACTCCTTGCGTGCGGCATTGAACCCGGGGACGTCGACGGTGTCGCCCTTGAGGTAGTCGAGGATGATCGCCTCAGCGCGGGCGATTTCATCGCAGACTTCCGGCACCTCCGTGGCGATCTCAGGGGGAATCGTGGTGACCCCGTTCAGATCGCCGTGCAGCAGATCACCCGGAAAGATCGTCAATCCGCCGACGGTCACCGGAACGTTGACCGCCAGAATGTGGCAATATCCGTGGGCCGCGATCGCGCCGTTGGTAAAGGCGGGGAAGCCGAGAGCCTCCACCTGAGCGAGGTCGCGCCCCGTGCCCGAGGTGATCAGCCCCGTTGCGCCGAACCGCTTGTAGGTCGTGCACATCACTTCGCCGAATGTCGCCGACGCGCAGGGTTCATCGAGATCCTGGAAGACGATGACCGGCGGGCCAGGGAGAGACGCGAATGCGTCGAGCTGCGCGCCGATGCTGCCGTAAACATCTCCCGACCGGGGCGGACACATGCTGCGGAAGGTGGAGGTCAGCGCATAGCCGACCATGGGGGGAAACTGCGGAAAGCAAGCCTTGATCGACTGGTTCATGTAGCCCAGGTTGCGCGCCCGCAGGTTCCAGAGCTCGACGGCGTTGCAGATGGTGGGGCTGTCGTACTTGGCCAAGGCAGCGAGCTGTGCGGCAGTGAGACCTGCGGTCATCGAGACTTCCTTCCGGGCGGGAGTGACATCAACACGATCGCGTCATGGTACGCATCCAACGCAACCACGAAAAGTGCGACGCGGCGCAGCGAAGCGGAACGGGCTTGCTTGCGAAGGTCTTCACGAGGACACTGATGTGAGAAACGGGCGGCGAAGTTTCACATTCACTCGGAGGCGGCTTGATGCCAATAACTCGACGCTCTGCACTGGCGTGTCTCGGCGCCGGGTTGGCGGCTTGGCCGACGTTCTCGGGGGCGGCGGAAACCCGCCGCACCGCTCCCGGAATCGCCTTCGCCTTCAGTCTCTACGGCATGCGCACGCTCCCGCTAACCCGCGCGCTGCGGGTCTGTGCCGATATCGGCTACAGCGGCGTCGAATTGGCCTGCATGACCGGGTGGCCGTGTGACCCCGCTGCGCTGGCCGCCGCCGATCGGGCCAGTTTGCGGCGGCAGTTGGACGACCTGTCTCTGGATCTTCCCTGTCTGATGGAGAACTGGAAACTCGTCGCCCCGGCGGAAGCCCATCGCGCGAATCTCGACCGACTGCAGGTGGTCGCCGAACTGGCCCAGGACTTGCGCGGCGACGGCTCCCCGCCGCTGATCGAGACGGTGCTGGGAGGACGTCCGGAAGAGTGGCCGACGGTCCGCGATGCCATGGTGCTGGCCCTGGGCGACTGGGAACGCGTCGCCGAGAAGTCCAAAGTGGTGATCGCCATCAAGGCGCACGTCTCCGGGGCTCTCCATCGACCTGAGGACGCCCTGTGGCTGGTGCGCCAGATCAACAGTCCCTGGATCAAACTGGTGTTTGACTTCAGCCACTTCGAACGGCAGGGCCTGGAATTGCGACCGTCGTTGCGGCAGATGCTCCCGGAAACCGTGTTCGTCCATGTGAAGGACAATGTTACGACGGCGGACGGCAAGACGGAATTCGCCCTGCCGGGGGACGGAAAGACCAACTACAACGACTATCTCCGGCAACTGGTGGACGGCAATTACCATGGCTCGGTGTGCGTCGAAGTGAGCGCGCAGGTCTCGTCCAAGCCGGGGTACAATCCGATCGTTGCCGCCGAGCGCTCGTACCTGAACCTGCGCGGCGCGTTCGAGCAGGCCGGCCTGCGGGCTCGGGCGTAGACGTCGGTGAATTCTCTGGGGAGTGCCACGGCTCAGCACGCCGCGTGAGTTTCATGACGCATGGATGCGCACGCACGGGTCGCAGAGCCGCAGCACACATTCACGATCGAGTCTTCCCACGCTGGCTACTGACGATTCGGCGACGAACAAGAGGCTCAACCATGTTCCGAACCACGCTGGTCATCCTCGGAATCGTGTGGGTCTCCGAGCCGGGCGCGTTGACCGCGGACCAGAAACGGCCCTCACCCAAGCAAGACGAAAAACGGGAGAACGAAGCAGTCCGCGAGGCCGAGCGCGACGTGGACGACGCGAGAGGCAAGCTGAAAGCGGCTGAGGGAGAAGCCCGCGAGGCGTCTCAGGCCTGGAAGTCGGCCCTGACGGAACGGCAAGCCGCGGCGGCGGCCCTGCAAGAGGTCCGGGAGCGATTGGAGGCCGAACATGAAGAGTCCACGGGACTCGCGGCGGCGCGTCAGAAGCTGAGAGACTCGGCGGCCGAACTGGCGTCCGTCTCGCGACCGATCATTGAGAAAGTCCACCGGGATCAACCACAGATCGTCTCGGAATTGGCGGGATTGCAGGGGCATCTCAAACAGCAGGACGACCCCGCGCTGCGTCGCGAAGCGGCCGCAAAGTTGCCGCCGCTGACGGCCCGCCTGCGGGAACTCGAACGTGAGGCGCTGAAGCAGGATCCGCAGGCAGCGAAGCTCCTCGAAAGGGTCGATCAGCAGGAAAGCCGCGTGCGAGACTCAGTCAGGAAATTTGATCTCGCGGTTGAGCGCGATCCGAACTTGCGCCGCGCTCAGCAGGCTTTCACGATGGCCGATCGTCGGGCCGAGCAGGCGGAGGAGTCGGCGGCCAAAGCCACGCGCCGCGTCAACGACGCCCGAAATGCGCTGGCCAAGGCCATGGAACGGCTCCAGCAGAAGCAACTGCAAGACCGCCGCGACGACAATCGCAAACCGAAGAAGAAATAGGAACGCAGCATCGCGGTCAGAAGCGTGCGGCGGCCGACATCACATAATTGAACGTTGCTTCCGCGGTGACGTCGGTGGCTTCCAGGTGATCGATCACCAATTCCCCGCGAGTCACCGTCTCCGCCAGCTTCATGAAGAAATCATTCGGGCGGGTGATCAGCAGGGCAAGTTCTTTGCCGTTCGAGACATCGACGCTCTGCACCTGAGGCCAGGTGATCAATTCCGTGGCCAACTGCCGGGGAGCGGGACCGCCAATGCGGACCCGCAACGGCTGATCGGCAAAGACGTCGCGAATCTCAGAGAGCGTCCCCAACGCCAGCACGCGCCCGCGTCCCATGAAGATAATGCGATCGGCCAGTTCATCCATTTCGCCGAGAATATGACTGGAGACCAGCACCGCGATGCCGCGGCGCGCCAGATCGCGAAACAATTGCATCAACGCCTGTCGCCCGACCGGGTCGACGCCGTTGAGCGGTTCATCGACGACCAGTAGCCGCGGGCGATGGACCAGCGCCTGGGCCAGTTTGATGCGCTGCCGCATCCCCTTGGAACAGCCCTTCAAGATGCGATCGGCCCGGTCGGTCATCCCCACTTCGCCCAGAGCCCGTTCGGCTTCTTCGGCCGCCAGAGTGGAGGACATTCCGTGCAGGCGCGCCATCGTGCGGACGAAGCGGCGCCCGGACATCTCTTCGTAGAAGGCGTCGGCCTCGGGACAATAGCCGAGGTTTCGCTTGGCGGCGGCGGACCAGGCCGGCGCCCCGCAGACGTCGACTTCCCCCAGATTTGGACGCAGTTGACCGGTGAGGAGTTTGATCAAAGTGGTCTTGCCGGCGCCGTTGGGGCCGAGAAGTCCGGTGACGCCGGGATGAAGCGCACAAGTGACGTCATTGACGCCGATGACCGGTCCATACCATTTCGTCGCCTGCTGGAACCGGGCGATCGTCGTCGGTTCTGCAGTTCCCGGGCCGGTTGACGGGGTCACGACACCACCTCCACGGCTCGCACCCGACGCACGATCAGCAACAGGCAGACCGCGCTGATGCCGCCGAGAACGGCAGCAGTTTCGACGACGGAGGGAGTACGGTCCGCAGAATACGCCCCAAAGCACCACTGCCCCAGATGGAGCATGTCTTCCCACAGGGACAAGAGCAGCCAATGGGAATTGTCGTGAATGTCGTGCAGGACATGCGCCAGAATTCCCAGCAGAGTGAACATTCCCAGCCAGGTCATCACCAGGGGGACTGTTCGCGGAATCCAGGCGGCGATGGCACACAGGAGCACGGCCTGAAAAAGTCCGAGAACCAATCCGTAGCCGATGATGCCGATGCCGATCGTCCAATGATCGATGAAGTAGTCGAGTGAGCTGCTGAGAACGCCATATTGGACATACAGCACCAGGGCGGGAACCATGGTGATGAGCAGCACCAGCGTGGCAATGGTTAAGATCTTGCCCACAATATATTGCGTCTTGCCGATGCTGCGGGAGAGGTAGAAGACCATGCCGCCCTGACGGTAATCGCCGCCGATCAGCGTGGAACCGGCAAACGCGAGCAGGAGAACGGTGATTCCGGCCTGGGCGTGCATGAAATCGGCAAAGGCGTCGCCGGTTCCCGTCACGCGATAGGCATCCATGAATTTCGCCATCTCGCCGCTTTGGATCGTGATCGTCGCCTTCAGATAAATGAAGGCGAAGTGGAACAGGAAGTTCATCAGCCCCAAGCCGATGAGCAGCCAGAAAATCCAGCGGCGAAAGATCACCCAGATGCCGAATCGCACCAGCGTTAAGCAGGTCCACCAGGGAGAATGGGGCCGACCGTCCCACGCCCGGTAACCGACTTGATCCAGCGCGTTCGACATTGCGGTCTCAACAACTCACCCGCGACAGCACGGGGATGGGTCACAGCGTCCATCCCGAACTCGTGGAATCGTGGCACGGATACGGGTTCCATGTCCAGCGCTGCGGCGGTGTCGGCCGATTCCCGCGAACTTTCGACTTCTGCAGTTCCTGGGATTTTGCCGTCCACAGTCCGGTAGAAACTGCCATTCTGGGAAGACCTGGGGGTTTTTAACGCCTCGCTTCGTCGTCAACATCGTCGGTTTTGCTGATGATCCCGCGCCGAGGCTGTCGATAGCACCGATTGGACTGATTGTGACACTTAGGCGTCCGGTGCTGAAGGTCCGTTTCATGTTGGCGCAGGATATTCCCAGATCTGCGGTCACCCATTGGCTCACCGCTGGGTTTTGCCTGTGGCTGACGGCTTCAGCGGGGGCGCAGGCCCCAGCGTCCAAAACGATCGTGTGGGGAAGCGCAAACGCCTCTGGGATCAAGCATTACGCCATCCTGGGGGAAGTCGTTCGCCCAGGCGTGTACAGCGCCGACGGCGATGCCACTCTTCAGTCCGTGGTCCAATCGGCGGGGGGACTGACGGGCAGCGCGTCCCCGGCGATCCGCATTGTCCGCGGCGATCGCGGCGGGCAGACGTTATTCTTCAATCCCCAGGGAAATGATCTGCTCCGACCCGGCGACTACATTGTCGTCGATTTGCAGCCGCGCCCCGATCCGGCCGCCTCGGGAGCGGTAGCGACTCGGCCTGATGGAGTCTGGATTGGACTTTCGGGGGTTCTGTCGCGACCGGTGGTGGTTCGCCTGCATCCGCAGGACGCCTACTTGCGGACAATCGTCGAAGGGGGGCTGCGGCAGTCGACGCAGTTGGCCCGCGCCGCGCGAATGATCCTTCCGCCTCAAATCAGCTCGTTTAACGCCGGTACAGATCAGATCCCCAATGGATCGATCATCAGCCTTCCTGCATCGCTTCTCGTTCAGAAAGAGATCCCAGCGCTGCCGCCGGCGATCGCGATGAACGTTGTGGCCCCTCCGCCGGCGATTTCCACCCGGAACATGTTTGATCCAGGCCAGCCTCGAACTCCTGCTGTGGATCTCGCAAACAACGGCCCCGTGGCGCCGCCGATGATCGAGGTCCCTGCACCACCCGCGGAGACCCCGCTGAACACTCCCCGATCGTTCGATCGCGAGTTGTCGGCGAGCACTCTCCCGTTCTCCTCGGGACGTGATCTGGAAGTCCCGGCGAATCCGGCAAGCCTGCCTGCGCCGGGCAGCCGCCTCGCCGCTCAGTTGGCTCCCCCCCCGATGCCGACCCCCTCGACCGAGCCGGTCCGCATCGACGCGAATTTGACCGCGATGGACCGGGAGAGGGACGCTGATTCCGAATCCGACCTCGTTGGGGAAGCGGCCATCTCCGCAAAGCCCAGTACGTTCAGCCTCTGGCAAATGCTCGGGATCGGAGGAACGGTGGCGTCCCTCGTGGGGATTGCGCTGGGAACGCGTCAATACCTCGAACGGACAACTCCGTTGCCGAGCGCTGACCAGGAATTCCGACGTTCAGCCGCCCCGCTGCGGGCGGCGATGCCCGTCGAAGCTCCCGCTCCTGCTGCAGAAATGGCCGTCGTCCCCGACGCGGTCAGTGTTGAGCGACCGGCGGCCGGAACAATGAGTCCGGGCCCAACGGCGATCACTCCGATTCCGCTCTCGGCGCTCCTGAAGAACTCCATCCCGATCGTCAGCGAACCGGCGGACTTCCCGGAGCGGGCGCGTTTGCAGAAGCCGACCGCGGCTGCGAGCACGCTGTGGCGGTTGGATGAAGCGGCCGGCCAGCCGGTTCCGGCTCCGCACGTCAATCCCTTGGAGATCAGCACGGCCGCGCCCATCCTGGGACTGGATGAACCTGCGTCAGCCGCGATTCCGCGCCCCCACTTCCGCACAGCGCCGGCCCGGAAGCCCGACGGGGACCTGGCGACGGCGGCGGCCGAGGAAGCGCCCCTCGTGGCCGAGGTGGAAATCCCGGCCGAGCGCAGCAGCGTCCGAGCCTCCGGCAAAACATCGGTCGAACGAGCGTTGTCGCAACTGCAGCGAGGGAGGCACGCGTGAGCATCGGCCTCGACCTGGGTTCCACACAGTTTCGATCGCTCCGACATCATGGGGACCGGCTGATCGGGCGCACGTGCTGCGTGCAGGTGCTCACCATGCCTGATACGCCGGCCCACCGGCGACTCCTCGACAATGACGGAGTGAATTACGCCGAAGGGGACGGAATGTTGCATGTCCTGGGAGATGCCGCCCGGGAATGGTCGCGTCTGATGTCCCTGCCGGCCCGTCGACTCCTGGCCGACGGTCAACTGCCGCACGACGACCCCATCGCACGTCAGATTCTGTCGATGATGGTGGACGCGGTGCTGCCCATGGCCCGCATTCCGGGAGAAACCTGCTGTCTGACGATTCCCGGCGAACTGACGCCGGTGGCTGCCAGTCCTGAGCGGGATTTCTTTTTGCGGCTGGTCCGCCTGCGGGGGTACACGCCGGTCGTAGCCGGACAAGGACATTCGATCGTGCTGGCGGAATTGGGCGACGCCGGGTTCTCGGGACTCGGGATCAGTCTCGGAGCGACCCTGAGTGAATTCTCCCTCTGCCGCAGCGGGCGCGAGATCGCCCGGTGCTCGATTCCCTGGGGTTCCGATGAGATTGACGAACGCCTGACGCGCGAGGCTTCGGACAGCATCAGCGAGATCTCGCTGAAGATGGCGGCTTCCATCACCGACTTCCTGGTCGAATTGCTTCTGGAAGCGGGGAGCCGCATCGAGCAGCACGATGGATTTCGAGTCCTCGCGCAACCGGTTGCCATCGTGTGTGCGGGCGGGATCAGCCTGCTTCCCGGAATCCAACGGATGTGTGAGCAGGCCTGGCGACGCGCGGGCTGGCCCGTCACTCTTCAGGAACTGACGGTTTGTGCAGATCCGGCCTACACCGTCGCGCGGGGGTGTCTGGTGCAGGCGGTGCTGGAATCGCAGGCAGAGTCAGTGGCGATCGCAGCATGATGCGACAGTCCCGGCCTTCCGGTCACATCTCGGGAACGCCGTTTCCGGCAGCAAAGACCACCCGGAAACTCCGCCTCCAGCGGGGGGTTGCTATTGTGATTCAACCCATTGATCAAAATGGACTTACGGATTGTGGTTCCCGAGGCGATCGACGTTGAATCTGCGGCACGGGGTGTGCTGTCCTTTCACGCGGGCGTCTGCTAGAATTCGGTCAAGATTCGGGTGACTCGATCGGCCATGCCGATTGATGTTGCCGGGCGGGACTGCCGATCGTCCGTCGGACGGTTGAGATTTTGAAAACTCCTCACAGACGAAGGTGACGGGGCATGTCGGGGATGGTGACGGCTCCGCCGCGTGAACAGCGGCCTGATTCAGTAGGTGCAGCCGGTTCCAATGGGAACCTGGCGTCCGCGCCGTCGCTCGACCCGGCGGAGCTTTCCGACTGGATGCAGGCCCTTGACGACTTGATTGATCGCCACGGCATCGGAGCTGTGCGACAAGTCCTGGCTCAACTGCAGACGCGCGCGGCCGCCCAGGGAGCGCCCGTGGTGGCGGCGTTGACGACGCCCTATGTGAATACCGTCCCCGCAGAACACGAAGCCAAATTCCCTGGGGACCGCGACCTGGAGCGCAAGCTGCGCAGCATTATTCGCTGGAATGCCATGGCGATGGTGGTGCAGGCCGCGCGATCCGGTTCCGGCGTCGGCGGACACATCGCGACGTTTGCGTCGTCGGCGGCCCTGGTGGAAATCGGTTTCAACCACTTCTTCCACGCCAAGACCGCCGACCACACCGGCGATATGGTCTATTTTCAGGGTCACGCCTCGCCCGGCCAGTACGCCCGAGCGTTTCTGGAAGGCCGTCTGACTGAAGAGAATTTGAAGAATTTCCGCCGCGAACTCCCCCGCGGTCAGGGGTTGTCGTCCTATCCGCACCCCTGGCTGATGCCTGACTTCTGGCAATTCCCCACGGTTTCCATGGGACTGGGGCCTCTGTGTTCGCTATATCAGGCACGGTTTCTGCGCTACGTCGCCCATCGGGGGCTGCTGAATACCTCGAAGTCGCGCGTGTGGGCGTTTCTCGGGGACGGCGAGATCGATGAGCCGGAATCGCTGGGCGCGATCACGATGGGCGCCCGCGAGCACCTCGACAATCTCACCTGGGTCGTCAACTGCAACCTGCAGCGGCTCGATGGTCCGGTTCGCGGCAACGGAAAAATCATCCAGGAACTCGAAGGGATGTTCCGCGGGGCCGGCTGGAACGTGATCAAGGTCATCTGGGGCGCCAACTGGGATCCGATTCTCGAGGCCGACTCTACGGGCGTCCTCGTGCGACGGATGGAAGAGGTGGTCGACGGCCAATACCAGAAGTACGTCGTCGAGACCGGCAAGTACATCCGCAATGACTTCTTCGGAAAGTCCCCGGAACTCTTGAAGCTGGTCGAACACCTCAGCGACGAACAGCTGAAGCACCTGCGTCGCGGCGGCCACGACGCCGCAAAGATCTACGCGGCCTACAAAGCCGCCGTCGATTTCTCGGGGGCGCCCACCGTCGTCCTGGCCCACACCATCAAGGGTTTCGGACTTGGACAGGAGGCGGAAGGCAAGAATACCGCTCACCAGACCAAGAAACTGCAGGACACCTCTCTGCTGCAATTCCGCGACCGCTTCGAGCTGCCGCTGAGCGACGACGACGCCCGTGCCGCGAAGTTCTACAAGCCCGCCGACAACGATCCCGTCATGGGCTACCTGCGTCAGCATCGCGAAGCCTTGGGCGGCGCCCTGCCGGCCCGGCATCCGTCACCCGAACGCTGGGACATTCCCGATCTCGATGCGACGCTCGGGTCGCTGAAAAAGCTGTTCGGCGGAGATTCGTCCACGACGGTCGGTCTGGGCGAACTCATGAAATTCTTCATGAAGGACAAGTCGTTCGGGAAACGCATCGTCCCCATCATCCCCGATGAAGCGCAGACCTTCGGCCTGCAGACCCTGTTCGCCACGTTCGGCATCTATTCCAGCAAGGGCCAGATGTACACCCCGGTCGATGCCGGGAGTCTCGTGGCCTATAAGGAATCGAAGACCGGCCAGGTGCTGATGGAAGGGATCAACGAGGCGGGCGCCATGTCTTCGTTCGTCGCCGTCGGCACGAGCTACGCCAACCTCAGCCTGCCGATGTGCCCGTTCTACATCTATTACTCGATGTTCGGGTTCCAGCGGGTGGGCGACCTGATCTGGCTGGCGGCCGATTCGCGCTGCAAGGGTTTCCTGTGCGGCGGAACTTCGGGTCGGACCACCCTCAACGGCGAAGGTCTGCAGCACGAAGACGGCCACAGTCAGTTGATGGCCAGCACTGTGCCGAACCTGATCGCCTACGATCCCGCCTACAGTTACGAACTGGCCGTGATCGTCCGCGACGGATTGAAGCGGATGTACTCGGATCACGAAGACGTGTTCTACTACCTCTCGGTTTACAACGAAGGCTACATCCAGCCCGCCATGCCCGAGGGGGCGGGAGTTGCCGAGGGAATTCTGAAGGGGTTCTACCCCCTCGACCCCGCCATCCCCAAGGCACAGCGTCAATCGCGGCCGCAACTCTTCGGCAGCGGTCCGCTGATCAACGAAGTCATTCGCGGCCAGAAAATTCTCTCCGAGAAGTATGGAATTCAAGCCGACGTCTGGAGCGTCACGAGCTACAACGAATTGAAGCGCGAGGCGCAGGCCGCGGCCCGCTGGAACCGGCTGCATCCGACGGAGACGCCGCGGGTCAGCTACCTCGAACAGCAACTGGCGGGACTTCAGGGTCCGATCATCTCCTCCAGCGACAACGTGCAACTCGTCGCGGAGCAGATTCGCCCCTACATTTCCACGCAGTATCTTGTGCTCGGGACGGATGGATTCGGCCGCAGCGAGGCCCGCGCCACGTTGCGGCGCCACTTCGAGATCGACGCCGAATGCGTGGCCTACACCACGCTGGTCGCCTTGTCGAAGGAAGGGAAGTTCGACGTCCAGAAGCTCCCGCAAGCCTTGAAAGATCTGGGGATCGACCCCGAGAAGGTCGATCCGGCAATCGCATAGGTGTCAGTGGTCCGTTGTCCGTCGTCCGCGGCTGTCCAGCGCCGGCGACGACGCGCAACCGCCACTTGCCACGGACTACTGACCACGGACCACTGACCACGGACCACTGACCACGGACCACTGACTCACTTAGAAAATCCTATGGCTACCGAATTCAAGCTCCCCTTGCTCGCGGAAGGCATTGATTCTGCCGACGTCGCCGAACTGCATGTGGCGGTCGGCGAGACGGTTGAAGCCGGTCAGATCCTGATGGAGTTGGAAACTGACAAAGCGGTGATGGAGTTGCCGTCCCCCAATGCCGGAACCATCACCAGCATCCTCGTCAAGAAGGGGGATACGGTGAAGGTGGGGCAGGCGATTCTGCTCATCGACGCCGTCGGTGCGGCCACCAACGGCGAGTCGGCCAAGCCCGCCGCCGATGCGAAACCGGCCGCGGAAATCAAAGCCGTCCCGGAACCGGTCGCCGCTCGGGCCGGCGCCGCCCCTCCCTCGCCGTCCACGAGCTGGTCGAACGGCAACAC
>JANRLN010000581.1:0-3181 GCA_033762515.1 Planctomycetaceae bacterium | reverse complement strand
TGAACGGGTGAGGGAAGCCCAACTCGACGGCATGCAGCGCCTGGCGGGGAATGTAGGGGGAGATCGCCGCTCCTGGACGAGAGCCGTCGGGGTTCAGCGGTGGTCGCGGGGGTTTCAATTCGCCGAAGGGGGCGTAGTATTCGTCACCGACGACCGGATGACCCATCGACGCCAGGTGGACCCGGATCTGATGCAGGCGACCGGTACGGGGCTTGGCTTTGACGAGCGTATGCCGGGGGAGCCGCTGCAGGACTTCAAAGGCAGTTTTCGAGGCTCGGGCATCAATGGCGTCGCCGCGTGTGGTCATCAGTGCACTGCTGCAGCCACGGACGCGCCCAATCGGGCGGTCAATCTCACCGGAATCGGCTGCGATCACACCGTCGACCAGCGCGATGTAGGCCTTGGAGACCCGTCCGCGCTGAAACTCGACGGAGAGGAGGCGATGCGACAGGTGGTCTTTCGCCAAGACAATCACGCCGCTGGTATCGCGATCCAACCGATGAACGACCCCCGGTTTGTAGAGTCCTTTCACCGGCCCCGACTGGTCGAGATGCCATTGCGCCGCATTGGTGAGGGTCCCCTTGGGACTCTCGCCGCAGGGATGAACGATCAGCCCCGGCGGTTTATTCACGGCGATCAGGGCATCGTCCTCGAAGAGAATCTGCGGCGGAATCGGCTCCGCGGGCATCAGATCGTCGGGAGGTTCGATCAGGCGGATTGTTACTTCCTGACCGGCGAAGACGCGTCGTGCCGGTTCTGCAGGTTCTCCATTCACTAGAGCCGCGCCGGCGCGAACCATCCGATGCATCCGCCAAGAGGTGTAGCTGCGAAAGTGCTTCGCGAGGAAGGTGTCGATTCGGACCCCGGACAGGTATTTTTCGACAGTGCGGCAGGTGGTGTAGGGAAACAGGATCGTCACGCGGCGGGATCTCAGACAAAGGTACTTAGCACGAGACGATCTTCGCGGACGTTCGCGATTTCGCAAGCTCAAACAGAATTTCGTCGAAACGCGGCCGTTGAACTCTTCCCGAGCGCGGTCAGCCCCAGTCGTCGAAAAAATGGGCCCATTGAGTTTTTCGAGGGAACTCTTTGGATGGGAGGTCTCGTCAGAACTGTTGCGGTTTGAATTTGTCGTTCGACAAACGAATCGAGTCGATGGTGTTCGGGCGTGCGCATTTTTCCTCTCCTCCCTCTCCCATCTTGCCGGTCGCACGCGATGCACGGGGCTTGACGCAGAACCAGTCTGCCGCGAAGGTTGTAACTCAGGAAGTGGCGATCCTCGCGGAAGAGCATTGGCGTCGGCTTCCGAGACTGTGTTAGAATTCCTCGGCGTCGCCATTGTCGGTCAGACTGTCCCATCATTGCCGATCTCCCCTGCGAGACTGTGGCGGAATCCCATCTTGAAGGACGGCTCCGTGCGTCAACTGTTTCTTCGCCTCCTGCGACCCCGCGTGGATCGGACTGCCGCAGGACTGCACGCACGTTTGGCGCTGGGATTGTTGAGTTTGTTGTGCTTGGGCGTCAGTGTTGCAACGGCACAAGTTCCGGCACCCAAGGGAAAGCCGAAGCTCCGGTCGGACGCTGGCAATGCGGCTGCGGACGGGAAAAAGCCCGAGCCTGCCAGTGCGGAGAGTCTCGGACCAGGGGGGCTGCCCAAGGACTTCAAGCCGCAGCCGCAAATCCCCGACATCATGCTCCTGAACCAGCCGCTGCTGACCCCGGAGGAGGTGCTGGAGTGGAAGAAGTTCCGCATCAAATACGCCACTGCGATGCGTAACGGCTCGATGACGGACGCCGACAAGAAGCTCATCGTTCAAGGGCTGAAGTACCGGTTGTACATCATGACCCTTCCGGAGCAGCAGCGAACGCTGCATGAACGGCGGCTGGAACTGGTGGCCACAGACTTGCAGCAGGCCGCCAAGATCACTCCCAAGGCGCCGGAAGTCCGCGTTTTTCGCACTTATGTGATGGAGCAACTGGTCAAGCTGATCGAACCGTTGCTGCAGAACAATGTTTATGTCCGGCTGCAGGCCGCGACGCTGTTGGGGGAACTCGACCTGATGGTCGACGATCCGACGCGCGGTCTCAAGCACGAAACTTACACTCCCGGCTGTGAACTGCTGCTGAAGGTGCTGGACGACCCTGCACAACCGACTCCGATCAAGATCGCAGCCGCCCGCAGCATCATTCGCCTGGTCCACTTCGGCGTGACGCCTGTCGAACTGCGTCATCGCATCGCGACCTCGCTGCTCAACGAATTGGCCAAGGCCGACACGCACTACTGGTATCAAATGCGGTTGGCGGAAGCCCTCTCCACCGTCGATGTGAGCGTCGATCTGCAGAATCGCAAGCCGTTCGTCGTCAATGGCCTGCTGGCGGTCGTCCGCGATTCCAAGCGCGACTTCCGCGCCCGAGCCGAAGCCGCTCGGGCGCTGGGACGCGTGCCGTTCGATCCTCAGGTCGACATCTCGGGGTTGATGCGCGACCTGATGAAGTTCGCGGAAGAACTTGCCACCGCCGCCCAACAGGACCCAGCTTCCGCGCAATGGAAACAGTGCTTCTTCGACCTGTACCTCGCCTACAAGCCTCTGGATGGCAATGACAAAGACGCGACGAAGAAAGCCGCGGCGGGGCTGCTCAACAACACGCAGACAGCCACCGCGGCGCAACAAACTTACAAGCTGATTGTGCCGCTGGTGAATTCGATGATCGCCGACAAGCCGATCAGCCTGCCGGAACTGCAGTCGCTGCAAGACTGGCTGAAGCAAAACGCACCGCCCGCACAATTGGGGGCTGCCAACGGGGGCCAGGCGGCCAAGCTTCCGGGGTCGCAACCGGTCGGCGAAAAGAAGTAGTCAGGGGCGGACGGATTCCTCCCGAGTTGCGCTGTGTTTGTGCCCAGCCTCAATGCCCGTCGTCGCCGCCGGCGGCTCGCTGGAAAATGCGACGATTCCGGGGCCGTTGACTCGGCGTTTCCGCCGACAGAGATCTCCCCGAGCAACCGATCCGGCGCCCAATCGCCGGATTCCCAGTTCTCGGGACGGTCTCTACGCTTGCCTCAATTTCCCCGGTGCGACTATCATCTCCGACGGAGAGGTGACAGAGAGGCTGATTGTGCCGGTCTCGAAAACCGGTTTGCCCGAAAGGGCAACGGGGGTTCGAATCCCCCCCTCTCCGCTTG
>JANRLN010000580.1:0-6712 GCA_033762515.1 Planctomycetaceae bacterium | reverse complement strand
TTTTGACCCCGGAAGAGGCCGTGCCGGCGTACCACAATGTTCTGCAGAAACTGGGCGTCCGGCCGCATCGCTCGCTGGCGGACGACATGACGCTGCAGACTGCGGTGATGAGCTACGGGGGGAGCGGACAGGTGAGCGTGCCGGTCGAAGTGAAGGGGGACGGTGCTGGGAGAAAACCGGAGGGGAACGGCACACCATCGGCCGCAGCGGCCGTTGACGCCGCGCCGAACTTCAAAACGATGTCGCCCGCCGAACGATTGGCGTATCACCAGGCGCGGTTGAAGAAACAGTTCGGCGGATGATCGTTGCGGAGCATGGGTCAGCCCAGGGATTGCGTCCCTGAGCCTCCAGGGCGCGCTACCCGACCTTTTGCAGCAGCGGAGCGGTCTTCTGCGCGGCCGCGACCGGAAACTTCAAGACGAACGTGGTCCCCGACCCGACCGTGCTCTCGACGCGCAATCGGCCGCCGTGGCTCTCCATGACGTCTTTGGCAAGAGAGAGCCCCAGTCCCGTCCCCCCCTGCCCCTGATCGTCCGCGGTTTTCGTGGTGAAGAACGGTTCGAAGATGCGGCGGAGTTTGTCGGCGGGAATGCCGGACCCGGTGTCGCGGACGCTGATCTCGGCGAACTCGCGGTCGGAGCCGATCCCCACTCCGATGGTCAGCGCGCCCCCGTTCGGCATCGCCTGTCGGGCGTTGACGATCAAATTCAGCAGCACCTGCTGCACCTGGCCCGCATTGACGCTCGCCTGCGGTCGCCCATCGAACCGGGTCTCCAGTCGCACGCGGTATCGTTGCAGATCTTTCTCGCACAGCACGAGGACGTCTTCCACGACCGAGACCAGATCCATCGGCTCGCGGCGATCGCTCTGCTGCCGGGCGTACGACAGCATTCCGGTCGTGATTTTGGCGGCCCGCTGGGATGCGGCCATGATTTTGTCGAAGGCCTTGTCGCGGGTGGCGGCGTCCTTGTGGCGCACTCCCATCTTGGCGTAGTTGATGACGGTGGTCAGGATGTTGTTGAACTCATGCGTGATGGATGAGGCCAGCGCTCCGACGGTGCTCAGCTTCTGGGCCTGCAGCAATTGCTGTTGCAGATGCCTGACCTGAGTTTCCAGTTCCGCCACCCGATCCCGCAATTCCTGACACTCACGGCCGTCCATGCCCATTGTGGATTCATCCTGTTGTCGTCGTCCTCACGTCTCCAGAGCGGTATCGGATTCGGGGTCGGAGACAGTTTACCGTCGACGTTCGAGGCCGCAGGGTCGATCCGGCGACAGGGGTGGTGAGTAAAACTGGGTAAGGCGGGATGATTGTCCGGCGGAGATTGGTGCGGATTCCAACCTCGGCAGAGCATCCAGGCTTCGCAGATCTCCCAGAGCGATCCGTCAGCGTCAGGATCCCCCGCTGCGAGCAGTCCCCGCCGATCAAGTGCGATGAACGCGAACGGCCTCGCACGCTGGTCGGATGCCAGCGCACGAGGCCATCGTGAAAACAGCCCTCATGAATTTCGCCGACGGTTACGGCCCGGCATGGGCGCCGCTCATTCCCGGTTTGAGGGGACTCTTCGGCCGTCCCCTCTTCGTCTTCGGCTGTGTTCCCGAAGAATCCGCGCCCATCATCATGGCCGAAGCGCTGAACGGATTGCCCGGCATTTCACCGCCGCTCATTTCCGTCATCGGCTTGTCTTCTTTGTTCTTGATGTTTTCGAACGGCTCACGTTCGCGCCGGACGTAGTTGGAGAGTGACGCCCTCTGACTGCGATTCGCCAGGCGATCCAGCGATTCCAGCTCGCCCGCTTCATTGACGACGACCGCCTCGGGAATCAGCCCCACCTTGCCGCGGGCCGCGGGAGCGATCTGCAGATCGGGGTGCAGGGCAACGTCGAGACGGACGTCGGCGACGGCGTCCACCAGGAGATCATCGGAGCGGAACGTCACCTTCTCCTCATCCTTGAAGGAGGGCTTGGCGACGTCCAGCCGCAGGCTCTTCTTCTGCTCCGCGATGAACTGCCCGTAGGACTTCACTTCCACGATGTCGTGAATCATCGTGCCTACGGTCGTATCCCATTCGTAGAAATCGAACCGGGCCAGCGGACGACTGGGAGATGGCTTGGATTCGTTGACGGGATCGCGATCGACGTCTTCCAGGAAATAGTTCACCGACTCGGGAACGACCGCCACATTCGATTCATTGCTCCACGGCGTCTCGCGTTCGGCCCCTTCGGCCGCCGATCGATCGAGCAGTTCCTCGGGGGGGCGTTCAAAATTCGGGTTGCGGAGCACCAGTTTTACGCGATAGCGGTAGGCAAAGCCCGGGCGAACATCGAAGTCCATGTAGCGAAAGAGCAGCAGGCGTCCAACGGCGGTCAACCGGCTCTTGAGGTCCGGCAGGGTCATCCGCAGCATCGGATCAGACTTGATGGCGCTCGACATGGTCGCATCAAATTCCCCGGCATAGGCGCTGCTGAACATGGTTTCCGCCATCCCGCGGATGTTGCGCTGCTGACGGCCGAATCCACGCGGGGCGCTCTTCTCTTCCTGCAGTTTGAACTTGTTGAACTCTTCGATCAGCTTTTCCTGCAGCTTGACTTCCCGTTCGAGTTCCGCTGGAGGGAGCGTGAACTTTTCAATCTTGGGATGGGTCGCCAGATCCCCCCAAATCCCCACCAGCCGTGCGGGCAAGGGCATCGTGATGACAGGATCCAGAATCTGCTGGTCGAGGCGATCGATGTCGTAGTCGTAAGCCTCGTCGAGCACGTCCAGAGCCCGCTGAATGTCAACGGCTTCCCACGGGCCGCTCCAGGGGTCGGAAGCCCCCACTGCCGTCTGACGCTCCAGCACAAAATCCAGAATCTCCAGGAAGTTGCGGGCGTCGGTCGTAGTCTGCAGGTTGAGCGCGCGCTGGAACTTCTCCATCTGCTGCCAGATCGGCCACACCCCGCGGACGGCGACGAATCGCTCCCCGCGAGACTCCAATCCGCTCTGCGCACTGCCGCCGGACATCGGGCCGCCCATCATCATCTCTGGCGATCCGGGCATCGGCGGGGTCATGGCGCCACCGCCGTGGGCGATGGCCGGACCACCCGGCATCATCATCCCACTGGATGCTCCCCCGGCGCCCCCCTTGGTCACCGGCGCAAACTGATCGTCGAACCCGTCGTCCGGCGCATCGTTCTCCATCTCCGCTGCTGCTGAGCCGGCGTCCGCCATCAATTCGCCGTCGGCCATTTTGGGACTGGCTCCCAAGGTGAAGCGTCCCGGCGTGGCGATCAGGTCGGTCACCGCGAGGTATTCCGGCTCCTTGGCCAGTTCCTGCTTGCGATACAGGGGCCACCATTGGTTCGTCGAATATTCGTACCGCGTCACGTCGAGCGGGCCTCGGACTTCCTGCGCCTGACCGGCGAAGTCACGCAGGGCGAATGCCGCTCCTTTTTCGGCCGGCCACACGGAATTCTGGATCGCCTGTTCCGCCGCCTGCACCTTCGCCGCGATCTGCTCAGGGGTTTTCTCGATCCGCGACCAGTCGGTGATTCCGAACACCGCCAGCACGGCGACGACGACCAGTCCGAACACGACTTTTTCCGCGTGATTCAGGAAGAAGTCCTTGGCGTTGAAGCCCTTGAGGCCTCCCATCAGTTTCTTCATGATCGCTATCCCTCCCTAAGCGGGTCGAAGACGGGTTGCGGCAACAACCCAAGTTTTCCCAGAGTTCCCGCCGGTGTATTCCGAAGTCGTTTCCTCAGGTCCAGACGCTGTTGCGGCCTGAACGCATTCTTCAAGGCGTTTCCGGCTGCGGCGGCGCCGCCGGAGTTGCTGCAGGGGGAGCGCCGCTTGCCGGCGCCGGTTCCGCCGGCGCCGCCGGTGGGGTGTCCCCGGGAGAAGGTTTCGTGGCTTCAGGTTCCTTGCCCGGTGCGGCGGCCGGCGCCGGAGCGGGTGAATCGGCGGGGGCGGCGGGATCGGTTGTCGCCGTGGGTTCGGCGGCCGGGTCCGCCGGTGTCGCGGCAACATCCGCCGGCATCGCTTCCGAGTTCGGAGTCTCCGAAGTCGGTGACTCGGCCACCGCGGGTTGCGCGCCGTCCGCGCTTGGCTCTGCGGAGGCTTCCGGAGGCGCCTCCACCGGACGATACAGATAGATCAGCCCGGCGATGGCGACACGCGCGATCACCGGATCCTGCAAGGCTGTGTCCAACGAGACTTGCGGCGTGTTCCCCGTCGCGGGAAAGGCCCCGCCCCCATCCGCAAACGCCGCCCCGGAGCTCTCACTCGTGAAGTCGGCGGGCATGGGGGAAATCATCCCGGCTCCGCCCATGGACGCCATCGGATTGCCGACGCCGCCCGCACGTCCTTCGGCGTCATCCGGATTAACGCGGGACATCTGCATCCGCATGATTTCCACCGGCCAGGCGGAAGAACCCCCGGCCGTCAACTCCGCCAGCAGCCGCGGCACCTTGCGGTGGTCCATGACGACGAGCATGTAAAAGGCGCGGGTCTTGAAGGGGGCGGATGGATCGTCATCGACATAACGCTTGATGGTCGGGGCGCCGTCAGTCGAAGCCCCTGGTTCGGCAGCGGACATCATGGACATCGCGCCCATGCCTCCGCCGCCGCTTCGTCCTTCGCGACCTGTGGGGCCGAACTCTTCTTCAGGACTGAAATCGGCGGAAAGCACCTTGCCGGCGGCAGCCCCTCCACCTCCGCCGTTCATGCCGCCACCCATCATCGCCGACATGTCGGCGCCGCCTCCGCTGTCAGCCGAGCCCGAGGAACTGGATTCCCCCGTCGTCCGCTCGCCGCCGAGGAGTTCCAGGCGTTCGATCACATGAACCGATGCATCCAGACGCGTGGCGTTTTCGCCGCCGTTGACCTCGCGAATTGCCTGCAGCAAGGGGGTCAACAGCCAGAGGTCTTCCTGGGCGTCCCAGATGTCTTCCGAACGGGGCGCCAGGTCACCAAGAATCGTCTTCTTCATGGGCATTGCCTGCCGCGGAAAGAGGACCACGCCGGAACCGTCCAGATCGATCGGACGGGCCTGTTTCCAGACGTCTTCCACGGCGATCAGGTAGCTGCTGCGATACAGATCCCGCGCGACGAGGCCGAACTCCCCGCGATACGGCAGCTCGGCGGCAAACTCCTGCATCGTTTCCGGCCAGAACATCGTCTCGGCCTGCTGCTCCCAGAGTTTCCGCCGCACCGAGGTCACCATGGCCTCCTGCTGCTCATTGATTTTGGACAACTTTGCCGCCCAATCGGCGTTGGGCATTTCCCCGGAGGGAATCCCTTTCTCCGCCGAATCGATCGCGGCCTTGCGCGTCGAAATCGTCGCGGCCAGGCTGGACGTGGCCATCCACCAGCCGGTGACGGTCAAGATCACTCCGATCCCCAGAATGATCCAGAACTTCTGCTTCAGAATCGGTTCCAACTTATCCATGATTTGACCTTCGGCGGCGGGTCACCCGCAGCAATGGATCGTGAGCGTGTCTGAATAAATACCCGATATCCGGCGTCGCGAACGAGTCAGCATCAGGGTTGTGCGGGGTCGGCTGGCGGGGCCGCGCCCGCATCGGTCGGCGTGGACGTCCCGGGAGTCGACGCGTCGGTCGCCGCGTCGGTCGCCGGTGCGGGTGTCTCCTGCAGCGGCGCCCGATCTTTCACCAGAGTCGGCTTCCAGACGAACTGCAACTGGAAATCGGTGCGGCGAATCACTTTGACCTGATTGGAATCCCCCTCGGCGCCGACGCCGGCGGGGAGGGACGCAGCGCTGCCGCCGTGAGCCCCGGCCATCGGGGGCATGGGCATGGCCGCCGCCATCCCCGGCCCTCCGGGCCCCATTCCCGGCCGCGCGGTGAATCCCCGCGGCATCGTCTGATTTTGCCTCGCTCCCGGCCGGCCGTGGGGATAGAACCGCACCGGAACCGAGGACGGAGAATGGGTCTCCGCAACGTGCGACAAGCCGAGTCGCCGCACATCGGTCTGCGTCGTCTGACCGCTCCCCAAGGGGTCTTTCCGGACGATGAAATCCTGGCACAACGACGTCATCAGCGTGGCAATCACGTACGGATGCCCCTGTCCTTTGCGGGCGTTGTCCTTTTCATGATGGTAGTGATGTCCGCTCAACGTGAAGACATATCCCGGCCCCGAGGGAGGCGTGGTCTTGTCGGCCTCGTGCTGAATCGATTGCTTCTTCTGATCGGACAGGCCGCTGAACCACTGGCCGACGTCGGCGTATTTCTTGCAGGTGATGCTGTCGAGCGAAATGCGGTTCATCAGCTCGATGTTGGTCTCGTCCAGTTGCACCCCTTCGTCGCGGGGGAGGCATTCATTGATGGCCTTGTAGACCTCCAGCCACAGCTCGCGCGTCGGCAGGACCGTGACCAGTTTCTCGCCATTCGCCTTGGCCGTCCCGTTGCGTGTTTCCTCGTTGCCGTATTTGCCCTTCAGGTCTCCCGCTTTGCTCGCCACTGCCTTGGCGGCGTCTTCCGCTTTGCCGAACCGCTCGGTGCTGACGGAGTGCCAGCCGTTGCCGTACCCGGCTGTCGATGCGGCCATGCCGAACAACAACGTCGCTGCCGTTGCCACCGCCCAGGGCTTCTTGCGGCGAATCTTGCGGGCGACCGCGATGTCGCGCGGCAGCAGCGTGGTGTGAATGTCGGTCAGTTTCAACGTCTGCAGCGCCAGTCCATAAGGGACGGCAAACGTGAGCAGGTTGTCCTGG
>JANRLN010000579.1:0-16999 GCA_033762515.1 Planctomycetaceae bacterium | reverse complement strand
CGTCCTGCAGACTCCCACTCAAGGGCCCCCGCGCATCGCGAACGTCCACAACAGCAAAGCGACAAGGATCAGGGGGCTGCTGGGGAGAATCCCCTCTGGTTCACGCGGACGCGTGCCCGGTTCGAGATCCGGTGGTGGCAGCACGCGATAGGTCACCCACAAGACGCCGTACGTCACAACAACAGCGCCGGTCGCCGACAGCCCGCCGCCGAGTCCCGCGAGGGAACCGACCGCCATCAGCAGCTTCGCCGTACCGCCGGCCGCCCAGCCTGCGGCGAATAGTCCTAACGCGATGACGCCAAGGACGAGCAGGCCGGCCGCATGGCCGAAGAGATCACCGTCGACAACGCCCAGGAGCAATCCGCCGACGACGCCCGGCAGGCAGAGCCAGTTCGGAATTCGTTGCGTCGGCAATTCCACGATGACTGCGAGAACACAGACGATGATGGCAATGAGCGCGCCGGCTGAAATCATGGGCCACCTTGCGGGGCGTTCTCTTCAGGTCGACACCCGGCCAGACAAGAGCCGCTGGGGTGGCTCGCACGCCGGACCAACGTCGCGGAACCGACGTTTCTAACTCCTCTGACATGGTTTGGCAATTTAGACGAGCATGCTCCCACTCCTGGAATCGCGGCAATGACGACCGGGGCCATCAACGCTCGATGAACCGCCCGAACTCCTCGCTGAGAATCTGAACCGCACGCTCGTGGACCGCCTTGCGGCGAACTCGCACGTCGCTTTCGTCACCGTCCGCGGGTTCAATCGGCTGTCGGACGTCGTCAACGAAATTCGTGCGATCGACGGAACGTCTGCCGCGAGTCGCCCGAGCGATGATCGCGATTGGCGACGAGTCTCATCGGAGCGCGTCCAGGGCCGACAAACGCATGGCCGACAACGACGGCAGCAGCCCGCCGAAGAAACCCATCGTGATCGCCAGGAGCATGCCGGTGGAGAGGACTACCGCGTCGACCTGCATCTTCAGGACCACGAACTTTCCCCCGCCTCCACCGGGACCGCCGCTGACGATGCTGTTGGCTGTCCAGCCATCCGCCAGGCAACCAACGGCGCAGCCCAGCGCCCCGCCAATGATGGCCAGCAGGAGCGATTCCAGCAGGAACGACACCAGGATCTGCCGGCGCTTGAAGCCCAGGAGCCGCAGGACGCCGATGTCGCGCGTCCGCTGGCTGATCGCGGCGAACATCGTATTCATCACGCCGAACACGCCGCCAATCGCAGTGAAGACGGCGACAATGACGGCGCCAATCAGAAACTGAGTGTTGGTCTGCGAGAGGTTCTCGAAATAGACCGTCTCGATGATCGCATTGAGCTTGGCCTTGCTGTAACCCTTGCTGTCGGCGTTGGCGAAGAAGTCGCGTAATTGCTTGGCTTCCGCAGCACCGGCGCTGCGGACGACCAGGGTGCTGAAGTTGTCCTTGCCGAACATCGGGCCGAGAAGCGACTGCTTGCCCCAAACCTCCGAGTCGAACGTGCCCCCCGATGACTCCATCACTCCCACAACCAGCCATTGGCGATCGTTGAGTTTGAACGTGTCTCCGGGTTCCAGCCGCTCGGGATTTTTCGCGCGGGCCCGCACGTCCGGCTTGCGGTCGCGTCCGAGCTCCGCCGCGATCCCATTGCCCAGGACCACTTCCACGCCGGGAGCCGTGTTCGGAGCCGCGTTGGGGATCGGACCGACGCCCGCCGGAGAGAACCAGCGGCTGCCGGGCATCAGCTTCATGCCGTGGACCAGGGCGCTGATTTCGGGATTGTCCAGGCCGCGCACCTGCAGGAAGCGGCGCTTCGGTCGTCCGGGAGCGCCGTCGACGATCGGCTGGTTGACGATCACGTATGTCTCGCGGCTCACCAGCGGCTGATCGTGCACCAGTTCATTGCCCGGATCGTTGCCGCGGACGATGCCCGGTTGATTGGCGACGTCCGACACGTCGGTAATCGAGAGACTGCTGAAGGTCTCCTCGGTGGCCCCGTCGGCGAGCAGGATTACGTTCCCCGGCTGTCCACTCGTCTTCGTAAGCGCATACATCCCATTGACGAAGGCCAGCATCACAATCAGCAGGCCAGTCACCAGGATGAATGCCAGGATCGTCAGCGACACAGTCCACCAGCGGACGACCAGGTTCATCGCGTTATACGCCGCCGGCACCCGCGTCACGGCCGCCAGAAGCCCGATCGCCGCGAGCAACACTCCGAGAGTTTCCGGACGATGCGCCCAGAGAAACGTAACGGCGGCAAAAACCTGAGTCAGCATGCGAAGAGTCCGGGAGAGCGAGTAGTAAATCGTGGGTGGTGGATAGCCGGAACGGAATTCTGCAAGGTTGGGTCTGCGGTCGTCTGGCTCACTCCTCACGACCACCCACTTCCCACTCTGACTAAGCCAGTCGCGAAAACACTTCCGCCACTTTCACCGTGCGTGCCGACCACGCGGGCAGCACGCTCCCCACGAAGGCGGTGCCTGAGCCGATGGCGGCGCCCCACCACCAGGCGTCGACCGGGATGAAGAATGAACCAAAGAAGGCGATCGGGAATTTGAGTCCGCCCAGGACGTTGTTTACCAACAGGAACGTCCCTCCGGAACTGATCACCCCGGAGAGGGTTCCGACGAGCAGGGCTTCGAGCAACACAAGCGTCAGGATCTGCCAGGGCCGAAAGCCCAGCACTTTGAGCACCGCGAATTCGGTCCGACGCACACGAACGTTGATGCTGATCGAGTTGGAGATCACGGTGGAAAGCGTGAACAAGATCGCCGGGGCGAGCAGCCATTGCATCCCCCAGATGAGATCGGCGTACGCCTGGAGAAAGGTGGAGATCCCGGACGACGCCGTTTCAAACTTCACCGAAGGGCTGGTGAATGCCGAGTTCGTCAGAATCTGTTCCGAAACCTGGGCGAACTTTTGCTGGTCCTGCAGTCGAAGCCAGACGAGGTTCAGCGATTTGCCGGCCATCGGGTGGGCGGCGCCGTTGTGCTCCCGCGGCCAGCCGTCGAGCGCCGCCTGCAGATAATCGGCGCGCATCGCCGCCGAGGGGTCGTAGCGTCCTTCGGGGAAGAAGCCGACGACTTCAAATTCCAGGTCGAGCCCTTTGTAGTTGAAACTGTAGACCTTGAGCCGGTCTCCGATGTTTTTGCCCAGCAAACGGGCCCGTTCCTTGCCGAGAATGATGCCGATGCGGTTCTCTTCCAACCGGGCGACGGTCTTTTCAAACTCCTTGCGTGGTTCACCCTGCAGCGTGTCCAGGTCGTCCATCATGTTCAGCAGCGCCTGCGGTTGCAGGCAGAAGGCGAACAGGATCGTGTCAATGGAACGTTGCGCGGGATCCTCAACGGTTGCGCCGCCGTAGAAGCTCCACGTCATCGAGTCCTTTGGTTCGACCCGAATGTCTCCGTCCCGATGCGGGGCCCCCTCCGACAATGCCGCGGCGTAGGCCCAGGGCATCTGACTGGGGATCTGCCAGCGCTCGGTGACAATCCCCTTGAGATTCTCTGCCTTCTCCGTCGTGGCTTTCGCCAGGAACGACAGAATCGAGAAGACTGCCGTCACGACGAGCACCATCACCATCGTTGCCAGCGACGTGAAAACAGTCCGCAGCGGATTGCGGATCAGGTTGTCGAAGACCAGGCGGATGAGGTTCATGAGGGGGCCGAAAGTTGGGGAATCTTTGTATCAGGGAGACGGCGGTTCTCGTGAGTTCCGCGGGCAGTGATGGCGCTGGTCGACCCGACCCTGCCGAAGTTCGCCTTCGCCTACATCGCCGCCGCGGGCTTCAGATCATCCACGAGTCGGCCCTTCTCCAGATGCACGATACGGTCGGCGCGGGCGGCGGCCTTCTGATCGTGAGTGACCATGACAATCGACTTGCCCAGCGAGCGTTTCAATTCACCGAGCAGGTTTAAGATTTCGTCGGCAGACTTGGCGTCGAGGTCCCCGGTCGGTTCGTCGGCGACCAGGAGGTCGGGGTCGGTCACAATCGCCCGCGCAATCCCCACGCGCTGCTGTTGTCCCCCCGAGAGTTGCCCCGGGCGATGGTGAATGCGGTCGGTCAGTCCGACCAGATCCAGGGCGTTCATCACCTGCTCGCGCCGCTGTGCGGCGGTCATCGACAGCAGCAGCAGCGGCAGTTCGACGTTGCGATAGGCCGTCAGAACCGGCAGCAGATGATAGAACTGGAAGACGAAGCCGATGCCGCGGGTCCGCCAGCCTGCAAGCTGGCTTTCGTTCATCGCCGAAATGCACTGATCTTTCACCCAGACCTCGCCGGACGTCGGTCGATCCAGGCCGGCGATCAAGTTCAGAAGCGTCGTCTTCCCGGAACCGCTGGGGCCCATCAAGCTGACGAATTCCCCCTCGGCAACGTTCAGCGTCAGGTCATTGAGCACCTGGACGTCCTCACTGCCGCGGCGAAACGACTTGTACACGCCGACAACACGCACACATTCAACGGTCGAAGTCATAGAGGTCTTTCGAGAGGTCTCGCAGTTTCCGGCGGTTGAGTATCAATACGAACTTCGTGTTTGCTGGAACCGCACAGCCAGGATCTGGTCAAGGATGCGGGACTTTGAGCCGCCGAGGAAACTCGGATGGGGGATGGACTCCTCCGGACACCGTCTTGAGTCTCGCCACTCATGAATCGCCGTCCGTGGTTCATCTGCGGCTCAGGGGAATGTCCCGAGGATTCCGTTCGCTCAACTGGTTCCAATCCTTGTTCAATCACGGAGATCCGGTGCTGCGAGTTTGGAATGAAAATGAATTCTTGCCTTCGGGCAACTCACCACCTGTCGCGTGATTTCCGTGGTTCGATGAATTCTACGGATTCGGCGCCGCAGACTCCGGGGATCTTCCTTCCGTGGTGGTCGGGCTCAAGGTCGAGACCGCGGAATTCGGCCGGATCTCGCTGGGATCGACCGTTTCGCCGTAGAACGTCACCGTCGCTCCCATCTCGGGTTTCAGGAACTGCCCCTGTTCCTCCTGAGGCACGGCAACCCGCACCCGCACGGGAATCGCCCCCTTGGCTCGATTGGCAATCGGCATCAACCGCGAGACGTAGCCCTCGTAGACCCGGTCGGTGAAGGCTTCGGTTCGCACCCGACACTTCTGATTGATGCGCACCTTGGAGATGTCGCGCTCCTGAATGTCGAGTTCGACTTCCAGCTTCGACAGGTCGGCGACGTCGCACAGGCTGAACGAACCGTTGAAGGCTACCGGGTTGACGAGGTTGCCGAGTTCCGCATTCTTCTTCAGAATCGTCCCCGAGATGGGCGCCCGGATAATCGTGTTGTCCAGCCGCCATTTCACCCGCGCCAACTCGGCTTCCAGGGCCTTCAGCTCGGCTTCGGCGATTCGCTTTCGCTCTTCCCGAGGTCCGTCGACCATTAACTGATTCATCGCCGTCAGTTTTTCCACGCGCTGCTTCAAGGCGTTGTACTCGCTTTGAGCATCCTCCAGGTCCTGAGGTGTGACGATCTTCTTCTCGAAAAGATCGCGCTTACGCTCGAACGTCCGCTGGGCCTGATCCAGTTGCGTCTTGGCCTCCGCCAACTCCGCCTGCGACTGGCGGATCTCATCGGGACGATTCCCTTGCTGCGACTCCCGCACCCGTTCGCGGGCGGCGGCCACCTGGGCCATGCTGCGTTCGTAGTCCGCGACGTATTCGGTGCTGTCGAGGACGGCGAGAATCTCCCCCTGCTCCACCTGCTGACCCGCTTCAAAATTCAGCTCGACCACCCGTCCACTCACCTGGGGGCTGACGAGAATCTGCTGTTCGGGGATGATGTACCCCTTCGATTCCAGCATGATTGTTCCGACAGCGGGGGGCGACGCCGCTTCAGTGGTCGCGGCCGCAACCGTCGGCGACGCGGTTCCGGTCGGCAAAGCTGGTTGAGAGGTTGTATTCGACGCTGCAACCGCCGCGTTGGTGTCGAGCAATCGCGGCACGAAGGGGAGCGCCCCGCCCACGCTCGTATACGCGGCGACCCCGGCGAACACCAGCACCATCAGCCACGGAAGAGCGGAAGCCCGCCTGGGTCCCGGCCCGGCGGGAATCCGCAACGACTGCACCCGCTCGGAGAGCTGGCCAGAAGTGCCGGCCGGGACGCTCTTGGCCGCGGAAACGCCCGTTTCACTCAAAATGGGACCTCACGGGAAACGATCCTCTACCCAGCGACGTCGGCCGCCAGCCAGATCCAAATCCGACCGCGACACTCACGCGACATCCGCGTATCATGCAGGATTACGCGCCGAATCGCCACTAGCGACCAGCGACGCCTTGCACGGTTGTGCATTGCGGAGGTCGGGAGGTTACACCACTTCCGGGGGCGAGTTGCCAGAGCGGTGCGGTACGATTTCGGTCATGAACAGGCCCTTCACTTCGCAGATTGACCCCTTCGCCGACGGAATTTGACGATGAACGACGAAGCGCTGCAGCGCGTCCAGCATGTTTATGGCGTCGAGAACTGGTCTGCAGGGTATTTCGACGTCGACGGTGACGGACATCTGATCGCCCGACCAGCGGCGGGAGACCCGAGGTTTCTCGATTTGAAGGAACTGGTCGACGATCTCACGCAGAACCGCAAGCTGTCGACACCGATTCTCGTGCGGTTCCCACAAATTCTGACCGGCCAGATCCGCAAACTCAGCGATGCTTACAGCCGGGCGATTGCGGAATACCGCTTCGAAGGGCGTCACTTTCCGGTGTTTCCCATGAAGGTGAATCCGCGACGCGAAGTCGTCGAGGAATTTCTGCGCGACAGCGCTCGCTGCCGGGTGGGAGTCGAGTGCGGATCGAAGGCCGAGCTCTACGCGGCCCTCGCCCAGGATCAGGCGTCGGAAACGCTGATGATCTGCAACGGGTTTAAGGACGAGGCCTTCATCCGTCTGGCCGGCCTCGGCACGCAGGCGGGCAAGCGCGTTGTCGTCGTCGTTGAAAAGCTCAACGAATTGAAGATGGTGCTGCGTCAGCACCAGCAAACGGGTGTCTGCCCGCTGATCGGCCTGAGGGCCAAACTCTACTCCCGCGGGTCGGGAAAATGGGCCTCTTCCGGCGGCGAAGCCGCCAAGTTTGGGCTGACGACCTCGGAAATCCTGCAGTGTGTGCGGCTGATCAAGGAAGCCAGGCTCGATGGCCACCTGAAACTGCTGCACATGCACATCGGCTCCCAGATCACCGACATCAAACGTGTCAAAAACGCCATGAAGGAAGCCGCACGCGTCTATGCCAAGCTGCGGCAAATCGGAGCACCGATCGAGTTTCTCGATATCGGCGGCGGCCTCGGAGTCGACTACGACGGCTCGAAGACGCGGACCGAGTCGTCCATGAATTACACCGTCCAGGAATTCGCTAACGACGTCGTCTACGTCATCCGCGGGATCTGTGAAGAGGAACACGTGCCGCATCCGAACATCGTCACCGAGAGCGGGCGGATGATGACTGCGTATCACAGCGTGTTCATCACCTCGATCCGCGATGAAATCGAAACTTTCGCCGACGATGAACCCCTCGTGAACGTCGACGAAGACGATCCGCAGGTCATCAGCGAACTCAAGGAGCTCTGCGACGGCGTCAACGGCAAAAACTATGTCGAATCGTACCACGACGCCCTGGAACATAAGGACGAACTGCACACGCAATTCAATCTGGGTCTGATCAGTCTCGAGGATCGCGCCAAAGGGGAAGTCCTCTTCTGGGAAACGTGCGCCCGCGCGCTTCGCGAATCCGAGGAGGACGGCTTTCCCTCCGAAGACTTCGAAAACCTCAAGAAATCTCTGGCCGCGAAATATCTCTGCAATTTTTCACTGTTTCGTTCGGCCCCCGACAGCTGGGCGATCCGGCAGCTCTTTCCGATCGTGCCGATCCATCGCCTCAACGAACCGCTTAAGGACTTCGCCACGTTCGTTGACGTCACCTGCGACTCCGACGGCAAGATTGACCACTTCGTCGATCTCAAGGACGACCGCGAAACGCTCGACATGCCGCAATGGCGTGACGGCGAACCGTACTATCTGGCGATCTTCCTGGTCGGTGCGTATCAGGAAGTCATGGGGAGCTTTCACAACCTCTTTGGCCTGCCGAGCGAAGCTCAGGTGGTGATCGATGAAGGGGGCAAGTACCACATCACCAAGTTGATCCCCGGCAGCCGGATCTCCGAAATGGTCCAGTTTGCCCGCTACGACCAGCCGCTGCTGGTGGAGTCGTTCCGTCGAAAACTCGCGGTGCAGGTGGAAGCCGGTCGCCTGACCGAGGAGGCCGCGGCCAAACTCGCCGGGGAGTATGACCGGGCGGCCCAAGGGACGACCTATCTCGAATAGACGGCGCTGCGATCACCAGCCCGCCATGGGCCTACTTCTTTTTCTCGGCTTCCTGCTTCTTGCGTTCGACGTACTCGGCGAGGATCCCCTTGGGATCATCGTTGAAGGCGTCGCGGCAACCGGTGCAGCAGACGTAGTAGGTCTTGCCCTCGTATTTCACCTCGATGGTTCCCACGCCCCCGGTGACCACACATTCGGGTCCGCCGCCATCTTTTGCCGCCAGACGCGTGCCCTGCCGCTGATAGGCCACCTCAGCGACGCGCTGGTAGAACGTCTGCTGGTCTGGTCGTTTCTCGGCGAGAAACACGACGCGATCGCTGCTGAGCCAGGTGACTGTCAGGCGGTGGACGATTCCCGCAGCATCGGCAGGTGATTCCAGGACCAGGCGATCGGCGTCGGTTTTTCCACGGTAGACGCGCTCGGTCTGGTCATCAATCTGGGCTCGCAGGACGAACGGAGACGTTTCGTCCCCTGTGGTCAGCAGAGCCGATTTCCAGAGCTTGCCTTCCGTCACGTTCCACGCGATCCCAGGATGTTCCCCCCGAATCTGCCACGCCGACGCGACAGTTTCCTGCCAGGCGCCTTGATTGGAACCTCGCCTCGGCTGGCCGATGCCGCGCCATTCGCCGACGAGATTCTGATAGGGCTTGAGACGTGAAATCACCTGGCTGGCATCGCCGGAAGGGGAATCCTTGGCCCGCAAGTCGAGGCAGGCCGCCGCGGTCGCCCAGGCGACGGCGGCAATCATCAGGCCGGTAATCCTAGTGCGCATGGCGGCTTCTCCCCGGGAACGCTGTTCGGCGGCTGCGCGAATTCGAGAATGACGACCGTCGGGTCCACAACGGACTGTCGCGTCAGTATCGACTGCAGAAACGGAGGAACCAACCCCAAAATGGGCCGTTGAGATCGCGGAATTCACTCGGACGCGGTGTCACTGGTTTGAAACAGCGCCGTCACAGAATGATCGGAGTCTCGAACATCTCCCGCAATCGAACGTTGAGCGCAAGATCTTTGTTTACTAAAGATTGTGTCAAAAATAACCGGTGTCTCCACGGGCGGCACGGGACTTGTGTCTCTTACGGGAGATCAGGAGCGCCCGCCTGAGCCATTTTCGCCCCAACCTCGCGTGGATCCGGCGTCTCCGGAGACCCAACCTATGAATTCCCCAGCCGACGGCGCCAATGGCGGAATGCTTTCCTCTGGCGGCGTAGAACGCAGTGTTGGATTTCTGATCGTCGGGATTGGGGTCGTTCTGTTCTTTTTGCTGGCCGTGTTTGGGCTCAATCGCGTCGAGAAAATTTCCACCGACGCCACGCGTCTTGAAACACGAGCGCAGGCAGGGCCGGCGAGTGAAATTGGCGGCATCTCACCCGACGAAGTTCAACCCTGAACCGCGACGCATCTTCTTAGGGAGAGCGTGACCGCCTCGGGGACGTCGGCTCAAGAAGTTCCGTTCGGAACGGGTTGACCTTCACACTCCCGAGCTCCATTCGCGCCGGCGGATGCGGGTTGGCGCGATCCAATCTTCACGAAGGCTTCCCGTCGTCGCCGATTTTTCCTAGACTCCCTCGATTCCGCGGAAGTTTCCCAGGTTTCAGGGCAAGGAGTGTTGAGGCGATGACCGAGCAGAAAGCCACAAACGTCACGTGGCACGATCACAAAGTGACCAAGGCCGAACGGTTCCAACTGAACGGTCACAAGGGGGCCGTCCTCTGGTTTACCGGCCTTTCGGCCTGCGGCAAGAGCACGATCGCCAACACTGTAGACCACCTGCTCCACTCGATGGGCAAGCACAGCTATGTGCTCGACGGCGACAACATCCGCATGGGGCTGAACAAGAATCTCGGTTTCTCGGCGGATGACCGCGCCGAGAACATCCGCCGGATTGGTGAAGTGGCCAAGCTCTTCGCCGAATCGGGGACGTTCACCCTGACGGCGTTCATCTCGCCGTATCGCGCCGATCGCGACAAGGTGCGAGCCATTCTCCCCGCGGGCGATTTCATCGAAATCTACGTGAATGCGTCGCTGGAAACCTGCGAGAAGCGCGACCCCAAGGGCCTGTATAAGAAGGCGCGTGCCGGGGAACTGAAGAATTTCACCGGCATCGACGATCCCTACGAAGCACCGGAAAAGCCGGAACTTGTCCTCGACTCCGACAACAAGGGAATTGACGAACTGGCGCAGGAAGTCGTCGAGTTCCTGAAACAGCAGGGCTACCTCAGCCTGTAAGCCGTCTCGATGGAAGCAAGCCGTCTCGATGGAAGCGAGTTCTTGATTCCCCCCCGGACGCCCCAGTGTGATATTCACTCTGGGGCGTTTCCGTTTTTCATGATTGTCGCCGCGTCGACCGGCCCCGGAAGCCCCGGCCAGCAACCTCAACCGCCCGCGGATTTCTGGTTGGACGCTCCACCTCGACGCAAATCGGTGGTGAATCCTTCGAAATCCGCACACTGACTTGTCAGGCCGCGCGCCCCATGCGACCATTTCGCGGAGATCAGTCGTCGATTGACGGCTTGATCGCCCGCGGCCAGAGGAGGTGGTTGGGAAACCGCCCGAACGATGACGCAGTCTTTGATTACCGATCAGGGTGCATTCGACGACCTGTGCCGGCATATTCGCGAGGCCGGGGCCGTCGCGTTCGACACCGAGTTCATTTCTGAATTCTCCTATCGTCCCGAGTTATGCCTGGTGCAACTGGCGACCCGCGAGCGCTGCGTCGCTGTCGACCCCTTTGAGGTGACCGATCTTTCCGCCTGGTGGGAGATCATGGCCGATGGTCAGACCAGCGTCGTGATTCACGGGGGCCGCGAGGAAGTTCGCTATTGTCTCCACTATGCCGGCCGCCCCCCCGGGAACTTCTGGGATGTGCAGGTGGCGGAAGGATTGCGCGGGCGCAGCTTTCCCCTGGGCTACGACGCCCTGGTGAAACGGGTCCTCGGACGCAACGCCCACGGTCGCGAAACCCGCACCGACTGGCGCCGTCGCCCCCTGACCGATCAGCAGATCGCCTACGCCCTGGACGACGTGCGGCATGTCCTGGAGATCTGGGATCGCCAGAAAAAGTCGCTGCAGTCCCAGCAGCGCCTGCACTGGGCCGAGGCGGAATTCCAGCGAATGATCACGGAAGTCTCCGCCGAACGCGGTCCTGACGCCTGGATGCGGCTGGCGGGCATCCAGCGGTTGCCGCGGCGGGATCTGGCGGTCGTCAAGGCGGTTCACCAATGGCGCGAGAACGAGGCCTCTTCGCGGAATCGTCCCGTGCGGAAGACGCTCCGCGACGACCTCGTGATCGAAGTCGCGCGGCGGCGTCCGACGACCGAGCAGGATCTGCTGGCCTGCCGCGATCTCAATCGACCCGAGTACCGCAAGGCGGCTCCGCAGATTCTCGAAGCCATCCGTGCGGCGGTGGAGTCGGACCCCTCCACCTGGCCGGAATTGCCAAAGTCCCTCGATGACGACAAATCCCACGATGAGCAGGTCGTCGGTCAGTTGCTGGGTCTGGCGCTGGCCAATCGGTGCGCGGAACTCAACGTCGCGATGGGGCTCGTGGGCAAAGTCGCCGACCTGCGTCAACTGGTGCGCTGGCACGTCTACGGTGAGCGCGACGGCGAGCCCCCGCGATTGACTCAAGGCTGGCGCGCGGAGGTCTGCGGCGATCTGTTGACGCAAGTGCTCGATGGCAAGATTTCGCTGCGGGTCGCCGATCCGCAGTCGGATCACCCACTCGTGTTTGAGCACCGCGCATAAAGAAGCCCAGGATTGACTACCCCTGGGCTTCTCGCATCAACGTGGGTTGCGTACGGCGCGAACTACTTCGCTTCCGGAACTTCGATGATGTCACCGGCGGTTGAGGCGACGATCTTGATCAGTTCGTCTTTCTCAGCCTGCGGGACCTTGAACTTGTCCAGGGCGGCGATCAGGTCACCGGCGAGGGCGTTGAACTCAGCAGTGGTGATCTTCATCCCGGCGTGCGACGACTTCATGTCGCGGCCGGTGTACTTCTGCGGGCCGCCGGTGAGTTGACCGACCAGGTTGACCAGGTGCATCTTCAGCTTGGCCACGTCCCCTTCGCCCGGCTTCCACTCCTTATCCGTCCCCTTTCGGAAGAAGTTCACCTTTTCGTCGGCTGCGGCGAGGGCGACGAACTCGTCGATCACGGCGGTGATGGCCTTCTCTCCGCCCAGGCGGTCGTACAGAGAGGGCGGGACCGGAGCGGGCTTGGATTCGTACGTGGCCGAGGCCGCAGCCGGGGCGCAGCACGACGGCGCCGGAGCGCAGCAGGAGGGGGCGGGAGCGCAGCACGACGGAGCGGGTTGACAGCAGGTCATCACCGGCTGACAGCAGGTTGGGGCGGGTTCGCAGCAGCGGCGCTTCCGACCAGCTTCCGCGTCGGTCGCTGTCGCGATCAGCGAGCCGGCCGACAAACCGACCACAGCCAAGTTGAACCAGAGTCGTTGCATGATGTGTTCCGAATGAAGTTTCAGGGAGACAGGGACCGACGGGAATGTTCCCTCGAACGACATTGATTATGGCACTCGAACCCCAAAAGTCACCACGGAAGCATGGGCAAGACGGGAATTTTAGCGAGTTTTCACATTTGGGGTCCCGTCGGGGAAGTCTGCGGGTAGATCACCGTTCCTGACGATCCGATTGCCTTGCCGCAACGTGCGAAATCGATCGGGTCTGCGGCGCAGGGAGGGGCTCCCGCCAGCGATGACATTTCCGCTCGCGGAACTGCATTCCCTGCGGTGCAACGGCTTCGGACGGTGCGCTCTCGTCCGGCGAAGACGTGTTGTCTAGTGGATCGACTCGATCATCTTCGTGATCGCCTCGTCGTCCCAGGCCTCTTCCTGAAGTTGCAGATGCAGCACCGCCACCCCCGACTTGCCTTTGAAATTGCCCTTCACTTCACGGTACGGAGTCCCAGTGTCGAACTCTTTGCCTTCCGCAAAGTTGAAGGTCGCCGTTTCGCCGCGGATTTCGTACTCGCGGGACTCCGATTTTTCGATATTCAGCGTGCGCATTTCCTGGCTGCCCTGCTGACGCATCGACTGCTTGAGCTGGGCTTCGCCGTCTTTCGGGTCGCCGACGCTGATCTGCATCTCCATGAGTTGCAGCATTCCCTGGCCTGCCTTGTGCTCGAACATGCACATTTTCATCGACATGAAGCCGAGATTCATGGTCATGCCCATCTTCCCTTCGAACTCCGAGGGAATCTCGATGTCGGCGATTTCCTGGGCCATCGCCGCCACGTCCGCAGGCTGTGTCGCAATTTTCGGAGCCATGCGGTAGGCCATGAATCCGCCGACTCCGCAGCACAGCAACAGGCAGACCCCGCCGATCGCACCGAAGATCAGCACCCACTTCCAACAGCCGCCCTCTTTCTTGACGGGACGGACATCGGCGGGATCAATATCGTCGCGGCGATCAAAGCGGTCATCGAAAGACATCCACAAAACCCTTCGGCTGAACGACGACAGACTTGGCGACGGGGTCTGTCGACGACCGTCATCAGGAACTCGACACACGCTCATTCTGCGGTGCTGAGGGCGGGGACGTCAATTGGCGCATCCCCCATTCCTCAAACGTGTTCACGTCAACTCCCGCCCGACGACCACAATGTGCTGCCCGCGCGGGATTGGGGCGACCCACGCCTGAGCAAGAACGACGCCGTCGACTCCGGCCCGCGCCGGCCAGGGATCCATGTCGATGTGGTCAAAATCGTGGAGCAAACCCACGACATCGCCGCGCTTCACGCGCGTGCCGCATTCGAGCAAGGGCTCATAGTGCCCGTCGAACGGCGCGACCGTGAAGCAATCGCGGTCCACCATTTCCAACTTCCGTTGGGTCCCCGCCGCGTGGTAGGCGATCGGCTCGATCGTCCCGCGAAGCTGCCCTTCGTGAATCGCCGCCGCCAGCACTCCCTGCCGTCCGTAACGCACTCCCTCGGGATTGATCGCACAGCCCCAGCCCAGTTCGGTCCCCACCGTGATCTTCCCCAGACGTTCGGCCTCGCTGGGCAACAATCCGGGGGTGACGTTCTGATAGACCATGAGCGACGGTGTGCCGAACCAGCGGGCCGTGCGCTCGATCTTCTCGGCCAGCACGGGATCCTCCACCGGATGATAGTTGGCGCAAATCGAGAACCGCGCAACGTTGCCCCCCGAATGCAAATCCAGGACGACATGCACCCGCGGCCAGATGTACTCCCGCACAAAAGCAGCAATGCGATGAGTGATCCCCGACAGGGACGGAGTGACACCCGCGCCCTCCACGAACGCCCGATTGAGATTGACGCGGTCATCGGGTGTGCTTTCGCGCGTGCCGGCCCGAAACGCCGACGGGTTGAGGACGGGGATGAAAATGATCCGCCCGCGGACGTCGGCCAGCTGAATCTCCTTCAACAGCCCCTTCAGCGCAACGGGCCCCTCGTACTCATTTCCATGATTTGAGCCGAACGAAACCAGTCCCTGACCCGGCTGCACTTCGGGCCCCACCCAGACCGTCAAGGGGATCAGATGGTCCCCCCAGATGCTGTCGTGCTCCAGCGCCAGCCAATAATCTCGACGGCCGGGGGAATCCAGGTCGAGCTGGAACGGTCGAGCAACCACACGCGTCATCAGGGAGCCCTTGGACTCGGGGAACATGGGAGGATTCGTCGACCAGAATATCATTCCAGAGACTTTTGATGCGAGGCTGTGTTCAGATTGATCTTGCCGTCTTGAGGGCCCTCCTGCTAATTCCTGAAATCTGCCCGCCGGATCGCGCGGCCGATCTCCTTCCCCTCAGCACGGGTGGCCCAACGCATGCGGACCTTCTCCATGGGTTTTCGGGAACTTTCCGCTGTTTTCGGCTTCCTGCCCTTCGTCCTGGCGGTGCTTGTGCACACGGCTCGACCCTCGGTCCCGCTGGCGATCGTCGCCCCGTCACGCCCGGCCTTGGCGTTCGATCAGTACCTGATTGATCTTGGCCGCATTCAGCCCACTTCCGAGGTGCGAGGGACCTTCGTGTTCGAGAATCGCGGACGCCGTCCCGTCGAAATTCAAGAGGTGCATCCCAGTTGCGGGTGCCTGCAACCGCAACTCTCCACCCGGCGACTGGAACCCGGGGAAGCGGGGGCCGTCATCCTGCGAATGCAACCGGCGAATGAAACACCGGGTCGCAAGGAATATTACGCCGACGTTCGTTACGCCGATCCCGATCCTCGCACGGTGCGGGTCACCTTTCGCCTGGAACTTCCCGAGCAACAACTGGCGGTCAAACCGCGGGCGCTGCTGGTCTATCAGTTGAGCGATACGCCGACCGTGCACACGATCTCCGTCTCCGATACGCGCGATCAACCGGTGCAGATTCTCGACGCCGCGGTCAACAGTGCGTTCGTCACCATCACTCGCCGCGGGTCGCATCGCACGGCGGAACACGGCCAGGTGACGGAATTCGATGTCGAAGTCTCCCCGAACCTCCCCAGCGGTCGCCACGATGCGGTCGTCACTATCAAAACCAGCGATCCGCGTTCGCCGGTGATTCGCGTTCCCATGCTGATGAATGGTCGTCCGCAATCATGACGCTGGACCTCGCCCCCATCCCGTCCGCGCCGGAGAAGGCGGCGCCCGCCGCTCGTCCCTGGTCGCGGACGTGGCGTGGATGGTCCTGCCTGGCACTGTTCCTGGTCGCGCCGCTTGGCTGGTTTGTCCGCGGCCGATTCATCCGCCGTCTGGAACCGGAACGCCTGAAGCAGGGCTTAGTATTGATCCTGCCGGGAATCGAAGGACGCAGCTTTCTCAATCTGGCGATCCTGCAGGGCCTGTTGGACGCAGAAATTCCCTACGCTCTGGAGATCGTCGATTGGACCACGGGCAACAAGTTGCTGGCGCTCTACCATCTGCGCAGCCGGCGACGCAATCAGCAGCGGGCGCGTGAACTTGCCGAACGGATTGCCGCCTATCGCCGCGAGTTCCCCGATCGTCCCGTCTGGATCGTCGGACACTCGGGCGGCGGGGCAATGGCGCTGTTCACGGCGGCGGCCTTGCCCGATGAAGTGCGCGTGACGGGATTGATTCTGCTTGCCGCCGCCGTCTCTCCCGGATTCGATCTCACCACCGCGCAGGCAAAAGTGGAACGGGGCATCTGGAGCTACTGGTCGTATTTCGATTGCCTGTTTGTGGGGCTGGGGACGACGCTCTTCGGCACCGTCGACGGCCGCCACGGACCGTCAGCGGGAATGATCGGCTTTCGGCTCAACGCCGGAGCCGAGTCGCCCCGTGTGGAGCAGATTCCTTACCGTCCGGGCTTCATTCGCCAGTTCAATCTGGGAGGACACTTCGGCTGCGTGCACCGTGTCTTCATCGCAGAAGCGGTCGCGCCCATTGTGCGGGAGTGAGAAAGCGCTGGCTTTCCACGTTCCCATGCTCCCGCGCTCCAAATCCCCCGCACCCAGCCTCGACCGACACCGCAGCCCGCTACCGGCAGCGTTTCAGAGTCATCCGGCGGGAAGAGGTTTCGGCGTGACAGTAGACCATTGGACACGCGGTGGACGTCGTCAGGTCCACCAGCCACACATTGCGGAACTCCACCGGGTTCCCGTGATTCTGGAACAGGATGGGGAGTGGTTCCGGGCCTTCCGGGCGGCCGCCGCCGGTCTTGTTTTCGAGTGCGACGTTGTTCTGCACAACGACCCCGTTGTG